>CAZCDW010000031.1:0-18753 GCA_964497485.1 uncultured Bifidobacterium sp. | reverse complement strand
ATGCTGTTCAATGAAACCGCAGGCTTCGCCGCCATCGAGGCCAATCGCGTGACAGGCAATCACTTCAGTGGCGCCGCGTCGGTACCGGTATTCAGGCTCTGGAGCCGGCATGGTGGCACGCATGTGGCGCGCTTCGCCGATTTCGAGCGCAACCGCTATGCGCCACCGCCGACGATGCTGGCCGAGATCGAAGGACGCGGCCTGCTCAGCCCCGGCCAATGGCGGCAGTGGTCAGGTGATGGCGAGGGCACGGACTCCGGCCCCGCAAGCACGCTGCGCGCGTCAGGTACGCGGACGTCGCCACCACGCATACGGCAACGCCAGCAGGAACACCGTATTGGTCAGTAGATAGCGGCCTGCCAGTCGCGTTGGCTCGCACAGCAGCCGGTACAGCCATTCGAAGCCCAGGCGCTGCCAGCTGGCCGGAGCACGGCTCAAGGTGCCCGCGTGATAGTCGAAGGCGGCACCGACGCCGATCATCACTGCAGGGATGCGTCCGCGTTGTGCGGCCATCCATTTTTCCTGTTTCGGGCAGCCGAGCCCGACGAGCACCAGTCGCGCGCCGGATGCGGCGATGCTGGCCGCGATCAGTGCGTTGTCGTCGTCATCCAGTGGCCGGAATGGCGGCGACAAGGTGCCGGCCAGCAGCAGCGACGGCAGCGTTGCACGCAGCCGCTCGGCCAACAGCGCGAGCGTCGCCTCGGTGGCGCCCAGCAGAAAGACCGGCAATTGCAGGCGTGCCGCCTCGGCCAGCAGCTTGCCCATCAGGTCGGGTCCGGGCAGGCGCTGCTGTTCGGGCCAGCCTAGCCTGCGCATCAGCCAGGCCACCGGCGCACCGTCCGGCGCATTCATGTCCGAGCGCTGCAGCGCTTCGCGCAGTCCGGCATCCGTGCTTGCCGATACCAGCGAGTGCACATTGCACAGACAGACCATCCGTGACTCGCGCGCAGCGGCCCAGCGGAGAATGCGACCCAAGGCCTGCTCCCATGACAGGGCATCGATGCGGGAGCCGAGCAGCAGCGCGATATCGCTGTTGCGGGTGCTGACACGTGCGTGTTCCATGCGTTGATTGGAACCCGGCACGGCTGCCTTCGTGCTGAGCGTACGCAAGGCAGGCATCGCGTGCGCACGGCAAGATCAATCCTTCCACACGATGTGCATCCCGGGAGGGCGATGGACCTGATCACGCGCGCGCTGCAGCAATGCAGACATCGCCTCGAGGAGGCCTTCAATGAATTTGCCGGCGATGATCCGACCCAGAGCCGCATGGAGCTGCGCAGTCTCGAAGAGTTACCGCTGCGCGCGCATGCACGCCTGCCGTATGACGACAATGCTTTCGACTGGGTGGCCTGCCATGAACTGATCGAGACCTGTGGCAGCCATGAGAGGCAGGTCAGGCTGCTGCGCGAGCTGCTGCGCGTGGCACGGCGCGGCATCTTCGTGTCCACCGCGAACCGCTGGCACCCGCTGGCGCGCTGGCTGCGGCCGGAGCGCAATGTCGAATTGCTGGATGCGCTGGCCATCAAGACCCTGGTGGATGTGCTGCCGGGGCGGCCGGTCTGGAAGCTGGGCCATGTGCGGCTGGCCGGTATCAAGTCACATTATTTCCTGATGGTGTGGAAGGGCGAGCAACAGTTGTCCGGGCCACGCGATACGGGACAGTCCGGCGCATCGGAAGATTCGCCGCAGCCACCACTGAAAGGCAAGGCTGCGCCGGTGGCGAGGGCACGCACCCGGCCAGCCTGAGCCTGCGGTGGCAGGCCCTCGTGTGAAGGAGGGTATTCGTCGGAATGCACACCGGCATGCGCGCTGCAATGCAGGTCACCATTGCTGAGGCACTGCGCGCGCGGTACCCGGCGTGCGACACATCCAAGGAAGGCATCCAGCGCTGGCCACAGCTTCAGCGTATCGATGTCGGCGGTATGCAGCCACAAATGGAATATCGAACCTTGCCGGCATGCCAGCGAGAACAGCGCATACAGCCGGCCCTGCCAGTCCTGCTCGCCCAGGATGGCCAGCAGGGAAGCGCGCCTCAATGACCAGTATCGCTGCGACAGGAAATTTCGCAGCAACACGCGCCGCGGATGCGGATAGAACTGCAAGGTGGTTGGCATCTCCATTGCCTGCTGGCCGGCGTCAGTACGCAGGTTCTGCGTGGTGCGTGCATAACTGAAGCCGGCGGCACGTACGAGTGCCACATGCTCGCGCCGATAGCGACCCCCGGGATAACAAAAGCCCGGCACACGCCGGCCCAGAACATCTTCAAGGGCTGCCTTGCCATCACGGATCTGGCGCCATGCGGCCGCACGACTCAGGTGCGCAAGGAAGCGATGCTCGGCCGTATGCGAGCCGATCTCGAAGTGTGTCGCGAGCATCCGCAGCTGAGTCGCTGACATCACCGGTGGGCCCTCGCAATTTGCCATCGGCACGTAGAAGGTCGCTTTCAGCCCATGTCGCACCAGCATATCGGCCAGTTGCAAATCCAGCGGATGGCCATCGTCGACCGACAGCGTGAAGCGCAATGCGGTCATGGGTTGCTGCGCTCGTGTTCGCGAGCTGGCTTGCTGGTCGCCGTCTTTGCAGACCTTACAGCCGTGGCTGGCACGGCAGCGCTTGCGATGCCTGTGTTGCTTGCAGTTTGCGCGGACGACAGCGTGATGCCATCGGTCGCAGTGCGCTTCAGGCCGTTTGCGTCGGCCGTACCGGTCGCAATGTAGCAGGCATCCACAATGCCTTGTGTGGCGCCGGCGAAGGTATAGCGCCGCACGCGCTGCAAGCCATAGCGACTGCAGGCGCGCCATAAGCTCTCATCGGAAAGCAGCCTGACCGCGCATTCGGCCCATTCGTCTATCCTCAGCTCCCGGATATGGCCATTGCGTCCTTCGATCACCAGCTCGCCCGCGACACCGGCCTGCGGCGTCACCAGTACCGGCAGTCCGGCCGCACAGGCTTCATTGGCGACGATGCCCCATACATCGCCGTGCGTGGGAAACAGGAAGATGCGAGCGGATTGGTATAAAGCCGGCAGTTCAGCCTGTGATGCAAAGCCGTGCAGGTGCAACTCGACTTGCGCGCCGGATGCGCGCGCTGCATTACGCAGCCTGGCTTCGAGGCTGCCGGCGCCCACCACCAGCAGCCGCACGCGGCGCCGCAGCCGGCGCGCAGTCTCGCGTGCGACGGCCAGTGCAAACAATGGATCCTTGGCCGGCTCCAGCCGTCCGCAGAACATCAGGTCAAAGGCGCGCACGCTGTCCATCTGCGGTGCGAACGCGGCATTGTCGATACACAGCCATGAGTAGGTGCAGCGCGCCGGGTCCACGCCATACGCGCGGAACAAGCGCTTTCCACCTTCACTGGCAGCGATGAAGGCCTGCGAGTGTTTGAACACCAGCCGCCGCGCCAGCTGGTGAAACAGGGTCAGCGCGCGCTCGGACTGGTCGGTACCGTCAGTCATCGCAATATGCGCACAGCGACGCGAACGCGCCGCCCAGAGCGACCACCCAAACGCATACAGATGGGTCGGATTGAAGCCATCGGTGATCACGACGTCGGGCTGTAAGCGCTGCAGCAGTGGCAGGATGTCCGGGTTGTGATGGATATAGCGTCCGCGCACGGTCAGGTAGCGCTCGCGCAAGGTATGGTGGATGAACTCCATCGGCGGCAAGTCCCATGCGCGGTTGGGTTCACGCGCTGCGCAGAATATGGCATGGAAATCCAGCGCGGAATGGCGCGCAAGCTGGTTGAAGATCGGCACCCGATACGGCGGTGGCAGATTGGTGACCAGCGCGACCTTCATCCGCGCACCTCGGCATTCGTCGTTGCCTGCGCTTCGTCGGACGGCACCGTCGCCACCGGCGGATCGCTGCGTGCGTGCAGCACCCGCCAGCGCAGCCAGCCATCGAGACGTCCGCGGGTGATCGCGATTCCGTGCGGTAGCTCGCGCAGCGCGCCCCGTGCCAGCGGCCTCGCGAGCGGCGACAGCAGGCCACGCACAATCACCCAGAGCGGCAGACGGTGCTTCGCATACATCGCACCGGTACCGCGCGCCCGTTGTCGCGCGAATTTCCGCGCGAGCTTGCTCGTCATGCGCGGCGGTGGATCGACACGATGATGGACCGACGCGGTCGGCTCGTGCGCGATCACGGCACCTTCGCGCAGCGCGCGCAGCACGATATCCGTCTCTTCGCCGGCGCCGAACCACTGGCCGACGCCAAGACGGCCATCGAAGCCGCCGATACGTGCCGCCAGATCGCGTTGCATGAACAGCGTGATGGACGACACCGGAAAATCACGGAAGCGTGCAGAGCGCGGCCAGCTCAACAGACCCGGTGGCGACGGATCTTGCTGCTCGACCCAACGCACGATCACGCCGTTCGGCCTGTCGTTCCGCCGGCTGCGCAACATCACCCGCTCCAGCGTATGCGGCTCATACCAGCAGTCATCGTCCGGAAAGCCGAGCCAGCTGCCGCTCGCGACAGCCATGCCGGCATTGCGCGCCAGTGCCAGGTTGGGTGGGTAGTGATGCAGGTGGCGCAGCGCGATGCCGAGACAGCGCGCGCGATGCAGCACCGGCTGCAGGCGGTCGTCGCGATTCTGGTCGACCACGATCACCTCGAAATCATGAAAAGTCTGCACCAGCAACGAGTCGAACAGCCGGTTCAGTTCGACGGTACGGCCGACCGTCGCCAGCACCAGAGAGAAGTCACGCATGCACGCCTCCTTGCTTTTCCTGCCCGTCACGCTGGCTATGCTTGCCACGCCAGCGCCGCCAGCCGTCGCGAATCACGTGGCGGGCGATATGGCGACTGATATGGGCGACCCGCACCAGTGGATTCGGCCCGGCATGCACAAGGCGCACGCTCAGGTCTTCACGCATCGCGCGTCCGCGTTCACGTGTCGACAGACTGCCCTCGTGCTCGCGGAACGCTGTCAGCGGACGCTCCAGCTGCAAGGGCTCTGCCCTGCGCGACAGCCGCAGCCACAGGTCATAGTCCATCGCATAGCGCCATTGCGGGTCGAAGCCGCCAGCCTCCAGCATCAGCCGCCGTTCGACGAAAGTGGCTGGGTGCGGTATGAAATTTCCGTGCAACAGGCGCTCGCGACTGTACGGCGGCGAGCGCCAGCCTTCGGGCTCGAGCCGCTCGCCCAGCGCGCGCAAGGTGCGGCCGAACAGCCAGCGGCAGCCACTGGCGTCGAAGGCCTGCGCGACGGTCGCCAGTACGTCATCGTGCAAGTAAAAATCATCGGCGTGCAGATGGGCGACGATCTCGCCGCGCGCCACCGCCAGTCCGGCATTCATCGCGCGTGTGACGCCACCGCCGACATCGCGCAGCACGGTCAGCGGGTGGCGACCATCGCCGAGTGCGTTGATCCGCTCGAGGCTGCCATCGGTCGAGCCGCCATCGACGAACACCAGCTCAAAGGAAACCTCGCGCTGCATCAATACGGAGGCGATGCAGGCATCCAGCCAGGGCAGGCTGTTGAGCGTGCAGGTGATGATGGAAAATCGGGGCGGGTTCGGGATAATCGTCCCCGTGCGTACCTCATCCGCCGACATCGACTGCATCCCAGTCGCGCCCGGCATCGATGCCTTGTCCGTGGTCTTCATTGCAGTCCAATGGCACCGGCCGGCATCCGGTACAGCGCCAGCAGCCGGCCGGCAGCCTGCGCAGGATCGGCCCGGCGCGCGGGCAGGCCGCCATAATCAGGCCGCTGACGGAAGCCGAGCAGTGCATCGACCAGGCCCTCCATTGTGTCGTGCAGCCGTAGCTGATCCGGGCCCAGTGCATAGTCGGCCAGTTCGGGTGTGCCGCCGAGCCGGAGCGCAAATACAGTCTTGCCCAGTGCCAGGCCTTCGAGCACGGTCGATGCACAGGCTTCTTCGCAAACCGATGGCACCACCAAGGCATGCGCGCCAGCCGCCAGCCTCAGTGTCGTCGCTGCATCCTGCCAGCCATGGAAGTAAACCTGGGGAAAGCGATTGCGCAGCCTTACCTCATCGCTGCCATCACCGGCAATCTCGAGCTGCATTGCGTGCAGCACGGTCTCCGATGCGCGTGCTGTCAGGGTCTCGAGGAAACGCTCCACACCCTTGGCCGGGTAGAGCTTGGCGGCGATGAAGATACGCAGTGGCGCATCATGCCCGTTTGCCGAGGGCAAGGACGGTTCCAGCCAGCGCAGTGCTTCGGTGTCGATGAAGTTGTGGATGGTGATGCCCCAGCGCTGGCGCCCGAAGCTGCGCCGCAGGTTCTGCTGCAGGAAGTCGGAGACGAATACCGTCTTGTGTCGCTCGAAGCCGTGTCGCACCTCATCACGAAAGCGCGTCACGGCCCAGGCCGATACGCGCCTTTGCAAATGGTTCGGTACCCAGGTGCGGCACTCTGCGCAGGATCGGGGATCGAGGTCTTCGCAGATGGCGCCGCGCTTGAAGCGTGTGTGCACCAGGCATTCGCTGCCCTGGTCATGCCGGGTCTGGATGAAATTGATATGCGCGGGGATGTGGCTTGCAATATTCGGCAGGTGACCGTGGTAGTGGATCGCATCATAGCCAGCAGCGCGGCGCAGGATCGCGCGGGCGAAGCGACGTGCCAGCAGGCTGCGCTTGGGTGGCATGAAAACGCCGAGCGAAATTTCTTTCCACCCGTCGAATTGTCCATGCAGCTCGTTGAAGAAACGACCATCAAAATCGAATTCGCCGCCGGCCTCGTCTGGCCTGACATCATCATTGCCCATCAGGTCGACCTGATGGCCATCGGCTTGCAGCGCGCGCGCCAGTAACAGTACATGGCGTGCAAGGCCGCCCATCGCCGGTGACGGCAAGTCTTCGCTGACGAGCAGGATGCGCATGATGGTGATGGTTGGGGTCTCGTGTCCGGTGATGGCTTCAGCGCAGCCGTGGTGCGCGGCGCGGCCACAGTGCCTTCATGGGCGAGCATCGTGGCGACAATGTTGACGACCAGTGCGTGCACAGCAGTGTCTTCAGCATCGCACGCTCCTGCGAGTCGAGTACGAAGGCCAGGCCGGCCAGCAGCAAGGCTGTGCCGGACACGACCAGCAACACCAGCAGCCCGGACAGCCCCGGCAGGTGCTGTGCGACCAGCCACTTCAGCGGCAGCACGGCAAGCGTGGTACCGGCGCCAACCAGCAGGCCGGGCCGCCACGCTTGCGACCACACGCGCGCCAGCGCGACCGGCACCGTGCGGCCATGCACCCATGCGAGGAACAAGGCACTCATCAGCAGCGACGCCAGCAGGTGCGCGAGCGCCGCGCCGGTAATACCGGCCAGCAGTGTGCCGGCGCAGACCATGGGTACGCCGGCCAGCCCCCGTGCCAGCGCAAAGCGTCCCGATACCTGTGGATGCCCGAGTCCGTCATTCACCAGTGAAGGCAGCGTCGTCAATGAGTCGGCCAGCAAGGCCAGCGTCACCAGCAGCAGCACCGGGTAACCTGCCGCCACGAATTCGGCGCCGACCCAGCGCTCGAGGAAGGCAGCGCCGGCCAGTGCGATCACGGCCAGCACCGCGAAATTCAGGTATGTCAGCAGCCGCGTCGCGTCGAGGTACAGGCTTTGCAGCTGCGAGGTCTGACCAGTGGCGGCCAGTTCGGAGACACGGGGATAGATCACGCTGGCCAGTCGGTAGGTGAGGCCGAGGATGCGTCCGGCCAGTTGTACCGGTACCGTGTAAAAGGCCAGCGCCACCGGCCCTGCCAGTGCGCCAATGATCAGCTTGTCCGCATGCTGGTGCAGCATCGCGGCCAGCCGCGACAGATAGCTGTGGCCGGAGAAGCGCATCAGCGTCATGCAGACCTCGCGTGATGGCAAGGCTGGTGACAGCGGGATGGCCATGCGCCTCTGCATGCGTGCCAGCTGCCAGCATAGCCACAGCACATTCAGGCCCGATACGATGACCCGCGCCAGCACTACGCCGGCGATGCCGCCGCCGCTGCAGGCAACGATGGCCGATACGATGTTGACGAGGATGCCGAATGCCGCTTCGCCGCGCGCCGACAAGTCATAGCGCTGCAAGGCCTGGGGCACAGCCAACAAATAGCCGAGCAGCTGTGACAGCGCGAAGCCGGCGGCCGCCAGTTGCAGCGCTGTCTGCGCGTCAGCGCGCAGGGCCGGCGATACGCTGAAAAATCGATCGAGGATGAAGCTGGCGAAGCCGGCGAGCAGCAGTCCGCCGAGGATGCCGAGCGCCGCATGAAACAACAGGCCGAACCAGAAAGTCTGCGCAAAGCGACGCCGGTCGCCGGTGGCCTGATGCTCGGCGAGATACTTGATCGCACCGGCCGACAGGTTGATATCGAGGATGCCGAAGTAGCCGACGATCGAGGTGATCAGCGTGACGATGCCGAAGCCTTCCAGCCCAAGGCCGTGGATCAGCCAGGGCACCGTGCCCAGCGCGACCAGGGCCGGCAGCGCCAGCCCGGCAAAATTCCACGCCGAGTTACGTAGCAGCATGCGATCTCGCTTTCAGCGATGCGCCATGCAAGGCGCTGCGCGACCCTGGTCGCGCACCGTAGCGCATGGCCCATGGCAGTATCGGCAGCCTGATTGGTTGCAGGGCGAGGTAGGGCATCGCCAGTGCCATGCCGATCAACAGCATGGTGCGGAATTCAATCACGGGCGTACCGATCAGCAGGGTCGGCAGCCAGAACAACAGGCTGGCGATGCCCGCGTCAGCCAGTAACGCGCAGTTGCCGCGCAGTGCGGGGCGCGTGCGCACGTAATGACACACTACCATCGCCAGCAATGCGACGAACATTACCAGTCCGGCGATGCCGGACTTCAGCACGATGTGACCGAAGCCGCTGTGCACGAAATCGAATTTGCCGAAGTGGTAGTCGAGCGCATCCTCATTGCCACGGAAGCTGCCCCAGCTGCCCAGCCCGAACAGCCAGTATCCCTGCAGGCTGTGCGCTGCGGCCTCAAGTTCATAGAAGCGACTGACCTCGGTCGCGCGTTGTGGTCCGACGTCATACAGCAGCGACGCAAAGAAGCCACTCGCGCCCGGCGCGGCATTGGCCTGCAGCCGCTCGCGTAGCAGCACCGCTGCACCTATCGCTGCGGCCGCCGTGCCAAGGCCGCCAAACACCACACGCCGCTGCCAGGGCAGCTGCCACAGCAGCACAATGCACATCAGCACCAGTCCGATCAGGGACGAACGCCGGAACGACAGCACGACCGTCGCCACTTCCATCGCCAGCAGCACGAGCATCCAGCTGCGCCGCGACAGCGTCAGCCGCACGCCGGGCATCAGAAGCAACCAGGCAATGCAGAACGCAGCGAGTGCGGCGATGTAGTTGTCACCAATGTCGAAATAGACCAGCCGTATGTCGAGGCCTTCGAAATTGCGGTAAGGGTTCGCACTGTCACCACCGAACCACACATACCGGACCAGGCCGAACACGGCCCGTACCGCGGCCAGCGCGATCAGGGTCTGCAGCAGGTACCGGCGTCCGCCATCATCGGCCAGCGCGGCTAGTAACAGCAGCGAGAACAGCGCCATGTTCAGCACATTCAGCAAGCCGTTATAGGACAGGATGGATAGCAGCGCCTGCCCGGAAGCGAGTCCGATCACCACATGTGCCAGCATCAGGAAACCGAATGAAGCGATGAACAGCGGAAAGGGCGAGGCTGGCGCGTATCGCCTCGCCAGCGGACTGCGTGCCAGCATGCGCAATATCGCGGCGGCCGCTGCCAGCCACAGTGCGAGATTCACCAGCGAAAAATAGAACAGGCCGGTACCGCGTGCATACAGTGTGTTCTCCTCCTGCAGCTGGCCCCAGGTGGAGGAAGAGAACAGTACCAGCAGCGCGATGAAGCAGAGCGCAATCCAGGCAAGCAGGCGCATGGGTGATGGCTGCCGCGTCAGCTGCGCAAGCGCGGGCGCTCGGCCTTGCCGCGGTAAGCAAGATTGGCGCGGTCCGCGCTTTGCGCGGCAAGGAAATGCCTGACGGTTCTCTGCAGGCCGTCACGCAGCGAAATGCGCGGTGTCCAGCCGAGGCTGCGCAGCCGCGATGAATCGATCAGCTTGCGCGGCGGGCCGTCAGGCTTGCTGCTGTCGAACCTCAACTGTCCTTCGTAGCCGACGGCCTCGGCTACCATCGCCGCCAGCGTCGCGATGCGCACTTCCTCGCCGCTGCCGCAATTGAGATGTGAGCACTGCGGCGTGCCGAGCGCGGCGATGGCTGAACGCGGCTGCTGCATCAGCAGCACGCAGGCATCGGCCAGGTCATCCACATGCAGGAACTCGCGCATCGCCTGTCCGCTGCCCCAGATCGTCAGCTCAGGCGCATCGGCCATCAGCGCATCATGGCAGCGTCGTATCAACCCGGGAACGACATGGCTGTCCTCGAGATGAAAATTGTCGCCGGGGCCGTACAGGTTGGTCGGCATGATGCTGCGGAAATCGGTGCCGAATTGACGGTTGTAGCTCTCGCACATCTTGATGGCGGCGATCTTTGCCACCGCATAGGGCTCATTGGTCAGCTCCAGCGGGCCGCCCAGCAGATAGTCTTCGCGCATGGGTTGTGGCGCCGCGCGCGGGTAGATGCAGGACGAGCCCAGGCACAGCAACTGTTCGACCCTGTACTTCCACGCGCAATGAATCACGTTCGTCGCGATCATCAGGTTCTGCTGAATGAACTCGGCGGGGTAGGTGTGGTTCGCATGGATGCCGCCGACGCGGGCGGCGGCCAGGTAGACGGTATCGATCGCGTTCTGCGCGAAGAATTGGTCGACCTGCGCCATGTCGCACAGGTCGAGTTCTTCATGACTACGCAGCACCAGCTGGCATTCGCCGCGCTCGCGCAGCGCCCGTACCAGTGCGCTGCCGACCATGCCACGATGTCCGGCTACGAAGATACGTTCCACGTTGCGCTTATTCATGATGTGCCGGCACCGGGTAGCCATGGCCGCGCACCAGTGCATACTTGCGCGCGGCATCAAGGTCGGCATCTATCATTTCTGCGACCAGTTCGGGCAACGTGGTCACCGGTTCCCAGCCCAGCCGCTCGCGCGCCTTGCTGGCATCACCGAGCAGGGTGTCCACCTCGGCCGGACGGAAGTAGCGCGGATCGACGCGCACGATGATCTGGCCCGGCGTGCCGCCTTCATGCTCGCCGGCGTCGTCAACCACGGCGACTTCGGCCACGCCCGAGCCGCGCCAGTCCAGCGTGATGCCCAGCTGCTGCGCTGCCAGGTTCACGAAATCGCGGACACTGGCCTGGCGCCCGGTGGCGATCACATAGTCGTCCGGCTGCGGCTGCTGCAGCATCAGCCATTGCATCAGCACATAGTCGCGCGCATGGCCCCAGTCGCGCAGCGAGGACAGATTGCCAAGATAGAGGCAGTCCTGCTGGCCAAGCGCGATACGCGCCAGCGCGCGCGTGATCTTGCGCGTGACGAAGGTCTCGCCGCGCAATGGCGACTCATGATTGAACAGGATGCCGTTACTGGCATGCATGCCGTACGCCTCGCGGTAATTGACCGTGATCCAGTACGCATACAGCTTGGCGGCCGCGTACGGGCTGCGCGGATAGAAGGGCGTGCTTTCACGCTGTGGAACTTCCTGTACCTTGCCATACAGCTCGGACGTGGACGCCTGATAAAAGCGCACGCGTCCTTCCATGCCGAGGATGCGTATCGCTTCCAGCAGCCGCAGCGTACCGAGGGCATCCGAATTCGCCGTGTACTCGGGCTCTTCGAACGATACGGCGACATGGCTTTGTGCGGCGAGGTTGTAGATCTCGTCCGGCTGCACCTGCTGGATCACCCGGATCAGCGACGCTGTATCCGTCATGTCACCATGGTGCAGGATGAAGCGGCGATCGTTCTCGTGCGGGTCCTGGTACAGATGGTCGATGCGCGCAGTGTTCAATTGCGAGCTGCGACGCTTGATGCCATGTACGGCATAGCCCTTGGCCAGCAACAGCTCGGCGAGATAAGCGCCGTCTTGCCCGGTAATGCCGGTGACGAGGGCGATGCGTCCAGTGCAAGGCTGCAGGGGTTCGGTGGGGATCATCGAGTCAGTGGATAAGCAAGCAGGTTGAAGTGGCGGATGTAGTGAGCGCATTCATTGTCGCCAGCCTTTGTTGCTGCAACTTGCGCGCGCTCACGCGCAAGCGGGCCGGTGCGAATCGATCAATGCGTCATGCATGTCAGTGGCCTGTATAGCCCTGCGGGTGCTTGTGCTGCCAGCGCCAGTGGTCGGCGCACATCTCGTCCAGCGTGTGCCGCGCGCGCCATCCGAGCAAGGTCTGCGCGCGCGCCGGCGATGCATAGCAGCTGGCGACATCGCCGGCGCGCCGATCGGCGATACGCAAGGGAATGCTGCGGCCGCAGGCGCGCTCGAATGCGGCTACGGCCTGCAGCACGCTGACGCCATGGCCGGTGCCGAGGTTGACCGTGAAACTGCCCGGGTGCGCGTACAGACGCTCCAGCGCCGCCAGATGGCCTTGCGCCAGATCCATGACATGGATGTAATCGCGCACGCCGGTGCCGTCGGGCGTGGGCCAGTCATTGCCATAGACTGACAAGGACGCGCGGCGGCCAACGGCAACCTGAGCGATGCAGGGCATCAGGTTGTTGGGTGTTCCGCGCGGATCCTCACCGAGCAGGCCGCTGGGATGTGCGCCGGCCGGATTGAAATAGCGCAGCGTGGCGACTCGCCACTCCGGGTCCGAGTGTGCGAGATCGGCCAGCGCCTGCTCGACCATCAGCTTGCTGCGCCCGTAGGGATTGGTGACCGACAGTGGTGCGGACTCGGTGATGGGTACGCTGTCCGGATCGCCATAGACCGTGGCAGACGAGCTGAATACCAGCTTGCGCACCCCGGCCAGATGCAGAGCGCGCAGCAGCGATATGCTGCCGCAGACATTGTTGTCCATGTAGTCGAGCGGCTGCGTGACCGATTCACCCACGGCTTTCAGGCCCGCGAAGTGGATCACTGCCGATATCGCCTCCTGTTGCAGCAGCCGCAGCAGCGCGCCATGGTCGCGTACGTCGATGGCATGGAAGCGCAGCTCGCGGTCGGCCAGCTGCTCGATGCGCGACACCACGGCCGGCGAGCTGTTGCAGAAATTGTCGATGGCGACCACGCGCCAGCCTGCCTGCAGCAGGCAGACGCAGGTGTGCGAGCCGATGTAGCCTGTGGCACCGGTAACAAGCAGGGTCTGTCCCATCAGGAGCAGGCGCGTTTTGGCGTCAGATTCGGCAAGGGAAGCCGGCACAGGAAGTCATGGAATTCCTCGCTGACTTCCGGATGCCGCAGCGCGAATTCCACCGTCGCCTGCAGATAGCCTTGCTTGCTGCCACAATCGTAGCGCTTGCCGATGAACTGGTAGGACAGCAATGCCTCGGATCTCATCAGCTGCGCGATCGCATCGGTCAGTTGCAGTTCGCCGCCAGCCCCCGGCCGGAGCTCATGCAGATGACGGAAGATGGCTGGCGTCAGGATGTAGCGACCGACCACGCCCATGTTGGATGGCGCATCTTCGGGCGCAGGCTTTTCGACGATGCCATGCAGCTTCAGCAACCTTTCGGCGACCGGGTGTCCTTCAACGATGCCATAAGAGCGGCTCTGCTCGACCGGTATGGTCTCGACACCGATCAGGCTGCTGCCATAGTGCGCATGCAGGTCCACCATTTGCCGCAGTACCGGTACATCGGCATCGATCAGGTCATCGGCCAGCAGGACTGCGAACGGCTCATCCTGCACGAGACGCTCCGCGCACATCACCGCATGGCCGAGCCCCAGCGCCTCGGCCTGGCGCACATAGAAGCATTGCACCGTATCGGGCTTGATCTCGCGGATTGCTTGCAGCAGCGCTTCCTTGTGACGCGCCTGCAGTTCGGCTTCCAGTTCATAGGCCTTGTCGAAATGGTCTTCGATCGCTCGCTTGTTGCGGCCGGTGACAAAGATCAATTCGGTGATGCCGGCAGCGATCGCTTCCTCGACCGCATACTGCACCAGCGGCTTGTCGACGATGGGCAGCATCTCTTTCGGCTGCGCCTTGGTCGCCGGCAGGAAGCGGGTGCCGAGGCCCGCAACGGGGAACACGGCCTTGCTGATTTTCTTACGCATCGGGTTCATCAACCTGGAAGAAGTGGATATGCAGTGAGAGCAGCACTGCCATGAGGGTGGCAGCCCCGATATCAAAGCACCAGTCCAGGACCGATGCGTTGCGATAGGGCAGAAGCGATTGCAGGCTTTCATCGAGCAGGCCAAGCAGCGCGATCACGCCAACCGTCAGCAGTCCGCGCAACATGCGCGGAGCCTGCAGCGCGCGATGACAAAGCAGTGCCATGAAGCCGTAGGCGAGCGTGTGCAGCAGCTTGTCGCCATACTGGTCCGACAGCGCCCGCGCCTCGCCGGGAATGCTGCCCAGTATGACCATCAACAGAAAAAAGCCGACCAGCGCGAACAGCCACCCGGCACGCCAGCGCAGTGGCAGCCTGGTACAGACAGGGACGCGCTCAGCGCTCGGATAGTCAATACGCATTACGGTCATTCCAGCCGTGCAGTGCAGTCCAGACGACGATCTTCACGTCCAGCCAGGGCGACCAGTGCCGTATGTACTGCAAGTCGAGCGCAATACGGTGAGCCATCTTTTCGTCACTGTCCGTCTCGCCGCGACAGCCGTTGATCTGTGCCCAGCCGGTAATGCCGGGCTTCATCTGGTGCCTGTGCAGGTAGCCCGGCAGTCGTCGCAGGTACAGCTCGTGATGTTCCATCGCATGCGGACGCGGCCCGACCACCGACATCTCGCCGCGCAGCACATTGACAAACTGCGGCAGTTCATCGAGGCTGGTGCGGCGCATCAGCCGGCCTATCGGCGTGATACGCGGGTCGTTGCGCGTGGCCTGAGTAACGTGGCCATCCTGCTCCGCATGCAGGCGCATGCTGCGGAATTTGTAGACATGGAAGGGCCTGCCAGCATGACCGATGCGCAGCTGCCGAAACAGAACCGGGCCTTCGGATGTCAGCTTGATGGCCAGTGCCAGTGACAGCAGCAGCGGCGACAGCAACAGCAGCACGCCCATTGCGAACAGGCGATCGAAGACTTCCTTCAGAAAGAGCGCTGTCGAGGCCGGTACTTCTGCCGAGTGTGTCAGTTCCGCCATGCGCGCGCCAGCCCCTGAGTGATGTCTTTACGGATGCATCGGATCGCCGCGCGCAGTGCAAAGGCAGGCGGCGAGGGCTTGGACTGCAAGAGTGAAGCGTAAGTGCGCGCAATTGCGGCGTCTCAATCATGACGATGGCATAGCTCGCTACGGCGCCTTCGTCTGACGCATGCGCTATCATCAACCCATGGAAACGAATGAAACCACGCTGTATCAATTGGTCGGCGGCGACGACAAGCTTCGCGAGCTCGTCGATCGCTTCTATGACCTGATGGACCTGGAGCCGGAGTTCGCCGAACTGCGCGCGATGCACCCACCATCGCTCGAGGGTTCACGTGACAAGCTGTATCACTTCCTGTCCGGATGGACCGGTGGCCCGGATCTGTACACTCCGCGCTACGGCAATGCCTTCCTGCGCGCGCGGCACCTGCCGTTTGCGACCGCGTCGAAAGAGCGCGACCAGTGGCCGACCTGCATGGTGCTGTCGATGCGTGAGATGGGCTATGACGAACAGAAGCAGGACGTGCTGCTGAACGCTTTCTTCAGGACAGCGGACTGGATGCGCAACAAGCCGGACTGAACCAGCGGCCGCAGCCGGATCAGATCAGGCCGTCAAACGGAATCACATCGACCAGCGAGCCGGCTGGCAAGTCGCCGTGGTCGTGGTGCAGCACGATCATGCCGTTGGCCTCAGACATCGAGCTGAGGATGCCCGAGCCCTGCGCACCTGTGATGCGCACTTGTTGTTTGCCCGATGCGTCGACGAATACGATGCCGCGCTGGAATTCGGTGCGGCCCGGTTTCTTGCGTATCGCTTCCGCGCAGGGAACGCGCATCGTCAACAGAGGATGGGGCGTGCCGCCGCTCATGATGGTCAGCGCATCGCGTACGAAGAAATAGAAGCTCGCCATCACCGCGACCGGGTTGCCCGGCAGACCGAACAGCATCGCTTGTTTGCCGTCGACCGTAATCCGACCAAAGGCCATGGGACGCCCCGGGCGCATCGCGATCTTCCAGAACAGCACCTCGCCCAGCCTCGCCATCATCTCGCGCGTGAAGTCCGCATCACCCGCCGATACGCCGCCGGTGGTGATGATGGCATCAGCGTTATGACAGGCTTCGCGCAGCGCCGCTTCGAGTGAGGCGGGATCGTCACGAACCACGCCCATGTCGATGGCTTCGCAACCTGCACGCAGCAACATGCCGTGCAGCGTGTAGCGGTTGCTGTCGTAGACGCAGCCTTCATCCAGCGCCTGGCCGACAGATCGCAGTTCGTCGCCTGTGGAAAAGAACGCGACGCGCAATTTGCGCATCACCGTCACTTCACTGATGCCCAGCGATGCGATCAGGCCGAGGTCGGATGGGGTCAGCAGACGGCCGCGCGGCAGCGCGGTCGAACCGGCAGGCAGGTCTTCACCAGCGAGACGACGGTTGTCGCCGGCTTGTATGCGGCCGGGCGGGATCGTCACTGCGGCGTCGGTGGCGCCGGTGGTCAGCTCATGCGGAATCACGCTGTCGCAGCCGCGCGGGATCACCGCGCCGGTCATGATGCGCACGCATTCGCCGGGTTGAACCTGATGCGGGTAGGGATGACCGGCATAGGCCTTGCCGATCACCTTCAGCGTGACCGACGCATCGGACAGGTCACTGCCGCGCAGCGCATAGCCATCCATCGCGGAATTGTCATGCGAAGGTACGGCAATGGGTGACACCAGATCGGCAGCAAGGATACGGCCCAGCGCCTGCTTCAGCGGCAGCGTCTCAGTCTCGGTAATGGGGTTAACGGCGGTGCGTACCAGTTGCTGCGCGAGCGTTACCGGAACTTGGTCCGGGTTGTAGCCGGCTATGCCATCAGCCAGCATTTGGAGCGAAGCCTGAATCATCCGCCGATGTATGACATCTCTACTTTGCGGACCGGCCTTTCCAAACCGTCTGTATTGGCTGTACGCAGTTCGGAATATCGATCATCCCGCAGTGCCCACAGGTGCGCAATTGCTGCCGTGATTTCTTCATCACTGTGACCGCCGCGCAGCAGTGCGCGCAGGTCATGGCCGCCGGTCGCGAACAGGCAGGTGAAGAGCTTGCCTTCGGTCGACAGGCGCGCGCGGTTGCAGTCGCTGCAGAAGGCTTGCGTGACGCTGGAGATCACGCCGATCTCGCCGCTGCCGTCGACATAGCGCCAGCGCTCGGCCGTCTCGCCGGTGTAGTTCGGTTCGATCTCTTCGAGCGGCATCGACTCGCTGATGCGGCGCACGACTTCGGCCGAGGGCACGACTTCGTCCATCTTCCAGCCATTCGACGCGCCGACGTCCATGTACTCGATGAAGCGCAGGATCGCCGGGCTGCCCTTGAAGTGGCGCGCCATCGGCACGATCTCTTGATCGTTCACGCCTTTCTTGACCACCATGTTGACCTTGATCGGGCCGAGGCCGACCTTGTGCGCGACTTCGATGCCATTCAATACCTCGGCGACCGGGAAGTCGACATCGTTCATTTTCTGGAAGGTGGCCTCATCGAGCGAGTCGAGCGACACGGTCACGCGTTGCAGGCCGGCGTCTTTCAGCGACTGCGCCTTCTTCGCCAGCAGCGAGCCATTGGTCGTCATCGTCAGGTCGAGCGGCTTGCCTTCGGGCGTTTTGAGTGACGCCAGCATCTCGATCAGCTTTTCGATGTTCTTGCGCAGCAGCGGTTCGCCGCCGGTAAGTCGCAGTTTCTCGACGCCGTGCGCGACGAAGATTTTTGCGATGCGGGTGATCTCTTCGAAGGACAGCAGCAGGCCATGCGGCAGGAACTGGTAATCCTTGTCGAAGATTTCCTTCGGCATGCAGTACACGCAGCGGAAATTGCAGCGGTCGGTGACCGAGATGCGCAGGTCGCGCAGCGGGCGTCCGCGCTTGTCCGACAGCAGGCCGGTGGCTGGCAGCAGCGTTTCGGGGATGTGCGGGACGGCTTGCAGGTAGCGCAGGTCGGCGACGGGGATGATGCGTTCAGTCATGGTTGCTGCATGGTGGGCTGCGTGTTCAGCTGCATTGCGAGCCCAAAGCCCTGCTCAAATGGGGGTTTTCAGAGGGAGATAAGATACCACGAGGCCAATCGCGGCACAGGCGGCAATCAGCCGTATGGTGCCGACCTTGTAACGAATCAGCGCGATGGCAGCGGCAATGGTGATGGCCATCGCGATCCAGTCCCAGCGTGCGACGGCCTCGTCGAGGTGAAACACATGCACCGCGAAGAACACCGCGAGGCTGACGATGACGCCGACCACGGCGGCGGTCAGTCGGATGTCGCCGCGCGTGGCCTCGACCAGCGGGCCGCCCGCGAGGATGAACACGAACGACGGCAGGAAGGTGAAGAAAGTCGCCACCAGTGCGCCCGCGCAGCCAGACCAGAACAAGGCCATGGGCCCGAACACTTCCTTGGTCCAGCCGCCGACGAAGCCGACGAAGCTGACAATCATGATCAGCGGGCCCGGGGTGGTCTCACCAAGCGCGAGGCCATCGATCATCTGCGGACCGGTCAGCCAGCCAAAGTGTTCGACCGCGCCCTGATACACGTAGGGCAGCACTGCATACGCGCCGGCGAAGGTCAGCAGCGCGGCCTTGGTGAAGAACCAGCCCATTTGT
>CAZCDW010000030.1:0-19859 GCA_964497485.1 uncultured Bifidobacterium sp. | reverse complement strand
CGGCTTTCGCCGGGATGACGATATCAGCGGCTCGGCCTCAAATAACGTCATCCCAGCGGAATCAGCGGCTTGGCCTCAAATCAAGTCATCCCAGCGGAAGCTGGGATCCAGCGTCGTTGAACGAAAGCGTATGGAGAATCCCCCTTGTCCAATTTCATCGTGAAGAAAGTCGCCGTGCTCGGTGCCGGCGTCATGGGCGCGCAGATCGCCGCCCACTGCATCAACGCACGCGTGCCGGTGATCCTGTTCGACCTCCCCGGCAAGGAAGGCCAGCCACGCAATGCGCTGGTCGAGCGGGCACTGGAGACGCTGAAGAAGCTCAATCCCGCGCCGCTGGCCGATGCCGCGCAGGCCGAGCTGATCGAGACCGGCAATTTCGAGGATGACCTTGGCAAGCTCGCACAAGCTGACCTCGTCATCGAAGCCATTGCCGAGCGCATGGACTGGAAGCATGCGCTGTACGCAAAGATAGCGCCGCACATTGCACCGCATGCGATCTTCGCGACCAATACCTCAGGCCTGTCGATCACGGAACTGTCGTCAGGCCTGACCGCCGACTTGAAGCCGCGCTTCTGTGGCGTGCACTTCTTCAACCCGCCGCGCTACATGCATCTGGTCGAGCTGATCCCGACCGCGGGTACCGATGCCGCCATCCTCGACCGGCTGGAAAGCTTCCTGACCACCACGCTGGGCAAGGGCGTGGTACGCGCGATCGATACGCCGAACTTCATCGCAAACCGGGTCGGCATCTTCGGCATGCTGGCCACGATGCATGAAGCCGAAAAATTCGGCCTCTCCTATGACCTGGTCGATGACCTGACCGGCGCGAGACTGGGACGTGCCAAATCCGGCACCTTCCGCACCGCCGATGTGGTCGGCCTCGACACCATGGGCCATGTGATCCGCACGATGACGGACAAGCTGCCCGATGACCCGTTCGCGGCGCTGTACCAGCAGCCGGCGGCATTGCAGCAGTTGATTGCGGCCGGCAGCCTCGGCCAGAAAAGTGGCGCTGGCTTCTACAAGAAGGTCGGCAAGGACATCCTGCGCTATGACGCTGCGAAGGCTGACTATCTACCCTCGGGCGCGAAAGCCGATGAACTGGTCAGCCGCATCCTGAAAGAAAAGAACCCGGCCAAACGGATGCAGGCGCTGCATGATTCCACCCATCCGCAGGCGCAATTCCTGTGGTCCATCTTCCGAGACGCATTTCACTATATCGCTGTGCATCTCGAAAGCATTGCCGACAATGCGCGCGAGCTCGATTTTGCGCTGCGCTGGGGTTTTGGCTGGAAGCAGGGCCCGTTCGAATTGTGGCAGGCCGCCGGCTGGCAGCAGGTGGCGCAATGGGTAAAGGAAGACATCGCTGCGGGCAAGGCCTTGTCGTCAGCGCCACTGCCGGGCTGGGTGTTTGATGGTCGCGATGGCGTACACACCCCGCAGGGTTCGTGGTCCCCGGCAAAGAAAGCCTATGTGCCGCGCTCGTCACTGCCCGTTTACCAGCGGCAGGCCTTCCGCGCGCCGCTGGTCGGCGACACCACGCCGGGCGGCGCGACAGCGGGTACCACCGTTCACGAAGATGAGGCCGTGCGCATCTGGCACCAGGGCGATGGTGTGCTGCTGCTATCGTTCAAGACCAAGATGCATGTGATGGGCCCGGACGTGATCGGCGGCCTAGAGCGTGCCGTCGCCGAGGCCGAGCAGAATTATCGTGCGCTGGTGATCTGGCATCCGGATTCAGCCGAAGGCGGCGCGTTCTCGGCCGGCGCCGATTTGCAGGCGATGCTGCCAATGTTCATGTCCGGCGGCGTGAAGGCGATCGAGCCTTTCGTCGCGCGCTTCCAGAATGCGCAGATGCGCGTCAAGTACGCCAACGTACCAGTAGTCGCGGCTGTTGGCGGGCTGGCGCTCGGTGGTGGTTGCGAATTGCTGATGCATGCCAGCCGCCGTGTCGCGCTGCTGGAATCCTATGTCGGGCTGGTCGAAGTGGGCATAGGCTTGCTGCCGGCGGGCGGCGGTTTGAAGGAGATCGCGCTGCGTGCAGCTCGCGAAGCCAAAGGCAACGACATCCTGCAATTCCTGAAGCATCGCTTCACGCAGGCAGCAACCGCCGCCGTGTCCAAGTCCGCGTCCGAAGCGAAGAAGATGGGCTACCTGTCGAAGGGCGACGTGATCGTGCTGCATCCGCATGAGCTGCTACATGTCGCGAAGGCACAGGCACTGGCGATGGCCGATGCGGGCTATCGTCCACCGCTGGCCACGCTGATTCCCGTCACCGGGCGTTACGGCATCGCGACCATCAAGGCGCAACTGGTGAACATGCGCGAAGGCGGCTTCATCTCCGCGCATGACGATCACATTGCGAGCCTGATTGCCGACATCGTCTGCGGCGGCGACATCGAGCCCGGCAGCCGCGTCAGCGAACAATGGTTGCTGGACAAGGAACGCGCAGGCTTCATGTCATTGCTCGCGCACCCGAAGACCCAGGAACGCATCATGGGCATGCTTCAGACCGGCAAGCCGGTACGGAATTGAACCGGTTGTACGCCAAAGGCGGACAACCGGTTCATCCCGGCGCAGGCCGGGATCCAGCGACTTATTTTTGTGATTACGACGAAGTCGGACAACCGTGTCATCCCAGCGAAGGCTGGGATCCAGAGACTTTCAAGGAAATCGGAGAATGGAAATGACCCGACAACTGCAAGACGCCTACATCGTCGCCGCCACTCGCACCCCGATAGGCAAAGCCCCGCGCGGCGTGTTCCGCCATGTGCGCCCGGATGACTTGCTGGTGCATGCGCTGAAAGGCGCGCTGGCGCAGGTGCCCAACCTTGACCCGGCGACCATCGAAGACGCGATCGTCGGCTGCGCGTTTCCCGAAGCCGAACAAGGCCTGAACCTGGCACGCATGGCTGTCTTGCTGGCCGGCTTGCCGAAGACGGTCGGGGGCGCCACCGTCAACCGCTACTGCGCCTCCGGTATCACGGCAGTGGCGATGGCGGCTGACCGCATCCGTACCGGCGAGGCCGATGTGATGATCGCCGCTGGCGTTGAATCCATGTCGGTGGTGCCGATGATGGGCTACCACCCCAGCATGAACATGGGCATCTTCAAGGACGAGAATGTCGGCATGGCCTATGGCATGGGCCTCACTGCGGAGAAAGTCGCGCAGCAATGGAAGGTGACGCGCGAGGCGCAGGATGAATTCGCGGTCGAATCGCATCGTCGTGCTGCGGCTGCGATCGCGAATGGCGAACGCGCAGGCGAGATCCTGCCGATCGAGGTCGTCGAGAAATTCCCGAATCTATCGACAGGTCAGGTCGATGTGAGAACACGCCTGGTCACCGATGACGAAGGCATACGCGCCGATACCACGATGGAAGGTCTCGCAAAGCTCAAGCCCGTATTCGCAGCGAAGGGTTCGGTCACTGCCGGCAACAGTTCACAAACGTCGGACGGTGCCGGTGCGCTGATCCTGGTCAGCGAAAAAATCCTGAAGCAATTCAATTTGCAGCCGCTGGCACGTTTCGTGTCGTTTGCGATCCGTGGCGTGCCCCCGGAGATCATGGGCATAGGCCCGAAGGAAGCGATTCCGGCCGCGCTGAAAAATGCCGGCCTCACGCTGGAACAGATGGACTGGATCGAGCTCAACGAAGCCTTCGCCGCACAGGCACTTGCCGTACGCCAGGATCTCGGCCTCGATCCGGCGAAGGTCAATCCGCTGGGCGGCGCGATTGCGCTTGGCCATCCACTCGGCGCGACTGGCGCGATCCGCTCGGCCACGGTTATCCACGGCCTGCGCCGCCGCAACCAGAAATACGGCATGGTGACCATGTGCGTTGGCACCGGCATGGGCGCCGCCGGTATTTTCGAGAGGGTATGAGCATGGCGATCCGATTTCATGTCGAGCAGGGCATCGCAACACTGGCCTTCCATCGTCCGGAGAAGAAGAATGCGATCACGTCTGCGATGTACCAGTCGCTGGCCGATCATCTGAAGGAAGCCGATCGTGACGAAGCCGTGCGCGTGATCGTGATTACCGGCGATGGTGGCATGCTCACCGCCGGCAATGACCTGGAAGATTTCCTGAAAAATCCTCCGCAAGGAGACAACAGCCCGGTCGTGCAGTTCATGAACGCGTTACGTGCAACAGCCAAGCCCGTGATCGCAGCGGTGCCCGGTATTGCCATCGGCGTCGGCACCACCTTGCTGCTGCACTGCGACCTGGTCTACGCGGCCGACAGCGCAAAATTTGCAATGCCCTTCACCTCGCTCGGCCTGTGTCCCGAGTTCGCATCCAGCGTGCTGCTGCCGCGTATCGTCGGCTACCAGCGCGCTGCAGAAAAATTGTTATTGGGTGAGACCTTCGATGCAGCCGAGGCCGAACGCATCGGCATCGTCAACCGCGTGCTGCCGGCAGCAGAACTGCCGACCTTCGTAGCAGCGCAAGCGGCGAAGCTGGCTGCCTTGCCGGCGGAATCTCTGCGCGTCAGCAAGCAGTTGATGAAAGCCGACCTGCAAACCCCGATCGCTGCCGCAATGCTGACCGAGATGCAGCATTTCACGCGCCTGCTTCAGGGGCCGGATGCCAAGGAAGCATTCACGGCTTTTCTTGAGAAGCGCAAACCGCTATTTCGCTGAGTCGACCTTTGCAGCCAGCAAGGTCCGTGACGGGCATCCTGGTCACGACCTCGGCAGGCATGGTTGCGGTGGCAGGCGATGCCAGACGCTTGCGCCAACAAGCCGTCGAAAATGTCGCGATTTCGCAAATTGCGACACTAAATGGGTATTGGCGTCGCAATGCATGCTTTAATGTCGTGAAATCCCACGGCTTCAAGGCAACCCATGGCACGCCCTCTTCCCAGTCGAGAACTTGATGCGCTGATGCGCATCGTCGGCATGCATCCGGAAGGTATCGGCATCGAGCAGATCGAAGCCTTGCTCGCGCATCCACCGAATCGCCGTACCGTGCAGCGCTGGCTGGGTTTGCTGGTCGATGCGCATCGTCTGTCCCGCTCCGGGCGCGCGCGCGGGACGCGCTATCACAGCAAAGACCTGATGGCCGCCAGCCCTGACGAGCTTCGTTATGGCTCCGAGCCGGTGCCTGCATACCATGGCATCGCGCTGTCCGCCGAAGCGCAAGCCATTGCCGCCCATGTCCGGCAAGCAATGCCGCAGCGGCGCGCCGTCGGCTACCAGCAGGAATTTCTGGAAGCGTACGAGCCTAACGCCAGCTATTACTTGCCTCCTGCGCTGCGTGCCGAGCTGCTGGATTGCGGGCAGGCGGTGCAGGCGAGTGAGCCTGCCGGCACATTTGCACGCAGTATGGCTCACCGCCTGTTGATCGATCTTTCATGGAATTCCAGTCGCCTGGAGGGCAACACCTATTCACTTCTGGAGACGGAGAGGTTGATCGGCGCAGGTGCAGCAGCGTCTGGCAAGGATGCGCTGGAAGCGCAGATGATCCTGAATCACAAGGAGGCGATCGAATATCTGGTCGACGCTGCTGACGAGATCGCCTTTGATCGTTTCACCGTCCTGAACCTGCACGCGATGCTGGCTGACAGGCTGCTACAAAATCCTGCTGCGGCGGGCAGGCTGCGCAGGATTGCGGTTGGTATCAGTCACACCAGTTTCCAGCCGCTGGAGGGGCCGCAGCGCATTGATGCCTGTTTCGACCTGGTGCTACAAAAGGCGGCTGCGATTCGCGACCCTTTCGAGCAAGCGTTCTTCGCATTGGTACACCTGCCTTACCTGCAGCCCTTCGAGGACGTGAACAAGCGCGTGTCGAGACTGGCTGCCAATATTCCGCTCATCAAAGGCAATCTCTGCCCCTTGTCATTCGTCGACGTTCCGCGCGACATTTACATCAGTGCGCTGCTGGGCGTTTATGAACTCAGGCGCGTCGATTTGCTGCGCGAAGTGTTCACATGGGCTTACCGCCGCTCATGCGGACGCTACGCCACGGTGCGTCAGACTTTGCGCGAGCCGGATCCGGTGCACGTGAAATATCGCCTGTACGTGATCGAAGCGATTGCCCGCGTTGTGCGCGAACGGATGGACATGGGCGAGGCCGTCTCCTGCATACAGCGACTCGCCGATGACCATGTCGCTGTGCCTGATCGGCCGCGCTTCATCGAGATCGTCGAGACCGAGTTGATCGGCTTGCATGAAGGAAGTATCGCGCGCTTCCGGCTGCGGCCAGCCGAGTTCCGCGACTGGCGCGCCGTCTGGCACTGAGGGCGCAAAACATAGTCCGCCGGGTACAATGCCGACGTGAAGCGGACCAGACAGTCGCTGGCATGCGCGAGCATGCGGGAGGAAGGTCCGGACTCCATAGAGCAGGGTGACGGCTAACGGCCGTCCGCCGTGAGGCGCGGAACAGGGCCACAGAGACGAGCGTATTCAGTTACGGTGAAACGCGGTAACCTCCACCCGGAGCAATCTCAAATAGGCACGCAGTGATGTGGCTCGCAGAGCGTGCGGGTAGAGAGCTTGAGCGTCGGAGCAATCCGTCGCCTAGAGGAATGACTGTCAGGGCTTGCAGCAATGCAGGCTTTACAGAATCCGGCCTATCGGTTCGCTTCACTTTTTCTTCTTTCCCACGTGAACATCGTTTTCCGCGCCACGCCGTTGGCGCCAGATGACACGTCATGTGCACAAAACACATGTGTACAACTAAAGTTCCACTTTCAGTAACTTCTCTAAGTCCTTCATTTTGCTTGGCAATTCCCCTTTTGCATCGCTTCAACAGTTGTCGCTAAGTCCTTGACTTCATTGAAGAAAACCAAGGTTTCACCCTTTGAATTTCCTTGACCGGAATAAGGTCAGCCTTTAAAGTGGGCGCGAGTGTCAGAAAGTGTCTTTTTGTGGGGAAAAGAATTGCCTTTTTCCCAGCCAAAACACTCTGACGGGCGCGTCGCTTCGCGCCGGCAAACATTGGCAGAAATTCACTTGTGAGGGCGGTTGAGCGGTGTACCAGGGAGCATCAGCACTGAGCATGGATGCGAAGGGACGGATGTCGATTCCGGCCCGGCATCGTGACGCGCTGTCCGTGCAGGCGGAAGGTCGCGTCACGCTGACGCGCCACCCGCACGGCTGCCTGCTGCTGTTCCCGCGTCCGGTGTGGGAGCAGCACCGCGAACAGATCGCGAACTGGCCGATGTCGGCGCGCGCATGGCAGCGCATCTTCCTCGGCAACGCCAGCGACGTCGAGATGGACAGCGCCGGCCGCATCCTGATTTCCCCCGAACTTCGCGCCGCGGCTGGCATGTCGCGCGACGTGATGCTGCTCGGTATGGGCAGCCATTTCGAAGTCTGGGACGCAGCCAAACTCGAGGAGAGCGAAGCGCAGGCCATCGCCGGCGGCATGCCCGATGTATTGAACAATTTTTCCTTCTGACGGCCGCAGATGAACGAGGTACCGGTGCCTGAGTATTCGCACCGCACTGTGCTGCTGGATGAAGCGGTCGACGCGCTCGATATCAGCGATGCGCGTCGCGATGGCATTTTCGTCGACGGCACCTTTGGCCGCGGCGGACATAGCCGAATGATTTTGAGTCGCCTGTCCGCGAAGGGCAGGCTGATCGCGTTTGACAAGGATCCGCAGGCGGTTGCGGTGGCCGAGGCGCTGGCGCAGCAGGACCCGCGCTTTGCGATCGTGCACCACAGCTACGCAACGCTGGAGGCGGCCTTGAATGAGCGCGGTATCAGCAAGGTTGATGGTGTGTTGATGGACCTCGGCATTTCATCGCCGCAGGTCGATGACGCGGAGCGTGGTTTCAGCTTCCGCGCCGATGGCCCGCTGGACATGCGCATGGACACTACGCGCGGCATGTCGGCGGCTGACTGGCTGGCGAACGAGACGCAGGACAACCTGGAGAAAGTGATTCGCGACTATGGGGAAGAACGGTTTGCTTTTCAGATTGCAAAGGCGATTGTTGCTCGCAGGGCAGTCGAGCCCATCACTCGCACCGGACAACTTGCCGCGCTCGTGGCTGGCGCCGTCAAAACCCGCGAAAAAGGCAAAGACCCGGCCACCCGGACTTTTCAGGCTGTACGGATTTTCGTCAATCAGGAACTTGAGGAACTTGAAGCAGGTTTGAACCAGGGGTACGCGCGACTGGCGCCGTACGGGAGAATGGTGGTGATCAGCTTTCACTCGCTGGAAGATCGCATCGTCAAGCGGTTCCTGGCCTCCAAGGCCAGCGTGCCCCAGCCCGACCGCCGCCTGCCGATCCGTGCGGCCGACCTGCCGCAGCCGACCATGAAGCTGTTCCCCAAGATGAAGCCCTCCGACGCCGAGGTCGCCGCCAATCCTCGCGCGCGCTCGGCCGTGATGCGCGGCGCCGTGCGCCTGCCTGAAGGAGCGCAGGCGTGAACTCGATGAGCAATCGCACCCTGCTTCCGCTGCTGGCACTGTTGGTGATGTGTTCGCTGTTGCTGGTCAATTCGCAATACCAGGCACGCCGCCTGTTCATCGAGCTGGAGCGCACGCAACTGCGGCAGCGGCAGCTCGAGACCGAATGGGACCAGCTGCAGGTCGAGCAATCCAACCTCGCGCGCCATTCACGCATCGACGGTATCGCGCGCTCGCTCGGCATGAGCACGCCCGGTCCTGCGCGCACCCAGTACATGACCGCCGGAGGTGCCCGCTGATGCGCGCGCCCACCCGCAAGGCCGCTGCGCGCGGCATGTCCTTCTCCGCCAGCCCGGTGCTGGCGGTGCAGCTGCCGACCTGGCGCTCGAAGTTCACCTTGTTCCTGTTGTTCGCCGCCTTCGTCGCGCTCGGCGTGCGCGCTTTCTGGCTGCAGGCGCTGTCGACCGAATTCCTGCAGAAGAAAGGCGAGGCGCGTTACGCGCGCACGCTGGAAACGCCGGCGGTGCGTGGCAAGATCCTCGACCGTAATGGCGAAGTGATGGCGTCATCGCTGCCGGTGAAAGCGATCTGGGCGATTCCCGAGTCTGTGGATGCCAGCGACGACAAACTGCGCCGATTGGCGCAATTGCTCGACATGCCATTCGCAGAGCTGAAGAAGAAGCTCGACTCCGACCGTACCTTCGTTTACCTGAAACGTCAGGTCGAGCCCGAGGTCGCCGACCAGATCGCTGCGCTCGACCTGCCCGGCATCCACACCAAAAAAGAATACAAACGCTATTACCCGGCCGGCCATGTAGCAGCCCATGTACTTGGCTTCACCAATGTCGAGGACAAGGGGCAGGATGGCATCGAGTACTCGCAGCAGTCCGTGCTGGCGGGCGTGAATGGCAGCCGTCGGGTGATTCAGGATCGTCTGGGCCGTGTGGTCGAAGATATCGCTTTCATCCGCGAGCCGCAGGATGGCAAGGACCTGACGCTGTCCATCGACGGCAAGATCCAGTACATCGCTTTCACCTCGCTGCAGCAGGCGGTCGAAGAAAACCATGCGAAGGCGGGTTCCATCGTCGTGCTGGATGTGAAGACCGGTGAAGTGCTGGCGTTGGCCAACATGCCAACCTATAACCCGAACACGCGTGTTGGCCTGACCGGTGCGCAGCTGCGCAACCGGGTGTTGACGGATACCTATGAGCCTGGTTCGACGCTGAAGCCTTTCACCATTGCGCTGGCGCTCGAAAAGGGTCTGGTCAAGCCCGAGACCATACTCGATACGCCGAACAAGCTGACCATCGGTCCGTCCACGATCGGTGATTCGCATCCGCATGCGGGCTCGATGTCAGTCGCGCAGATCATCCAGCAATCGTCCAACGTCGGTACCGTGCGCATGGCACTGAAATGCGAACCGCGCGAGATGTGGGACATGTTCACGTCGGTCGGCTTCGGCCAGGCGCCGCGCTTTGGTTTCCCGAGCGCCGTCGCTGGCCGCATGCGCCCGTACAAGACCTGGCGCCCGATCGAACAGGCGACGATGAGCTATGGCCATGGCATCGCCGTGTCGCTGATTCAGGTCGCGCGTTCTTACATGATCTTCGCGCGCAATGGCGAAATGATCCCGCTGTCCTTCCAGAAGCTGGATCGTCCGCCGCAGCCGCAGCGCGTGATCTCGGAAAAGACCGCGCTGCAGATGCGCGAGATGATGGAAAAAGTGGTCGGCCCCGGCGGCACCGCACCGCTCGCGCAAGTGCGTGGTTACCGCGTCGCCGGCAAGACCGGCACTGCGCACAAGCTGGAGAACGGCCACTATGTGAACAAGTACGTCGCGTCCTTCGTGGGCCTGGCGCCCGCTTCCGACCCGCGCATCATTATTGCCGTGATGGTCGATGAGCCGACGGCCGGCAAGCACTTCGGCGGTCAGGTGGCTGCGCCGGTGTTCGCCACTGTCGCGGCCAGCGCACTGCGCTCGCTGAACGTGCCGCCAGATGCGAGCATCACCAACGTCATCCTGCCGACCCAGCCGGTCGTGGAGAGCATGTGATGGGGGCGATGATGAAACCCGCTGAGCTCGCCGACTGGCTGCGTGACGCCGTTTCCACCAGCGGCCAGCCGGCCGGCCTGTCGCTGGACTCGCGCCGCATCGCACGCGGCGATGTGTTCCTCGCCTGCCCCGGCGAGGCCGGCGATGGTCGCCGCTATATCCCGCAAGCGATCGAGGCCGGCGCCGCCGCCGTGCTGTTCGACGATGCGGATGGTTTTGCGTGGGATGCCGACTGGGCCGTGCCGCATCAGGCCGTGCCGTCGCTGGCCAAAGTCGCCGGCAGCATTGCGCACACCTGGTATGGCGAACCCGATCGCGGCATGTTCAGCGTGGCCGTGACCGGCACCAACGGCAAGACCTCGTGCACGCAATGGCTGGGCCAGGCGCTGTCGCGCGAGCAGATGCCGACGGCCGTCATCGGTACCCTCGGTGTGGGCTTGTTCAAACGTGGTATGACCGAGGGTTTTGCCGCAACCGGTTTCACCACGCCGGATGCAGTGCAGCTGCACCGCAACCTGGCCGAACAGAAAAAGCAGGGCGCGACCGCGCTGGCGATCGAAGCGTCATCGATCGGCCTGGTGCAGGGACGCATGGACGAGCTGCATGTCGACGTCGCCGTGCTGACGAACTTCACGCGCGACCATCTCGATTTCCACGGCACCATGGAAGCTTATGAAGCCGCCAAGGCCCTGCTGTTCGATTGGCCGGGCCTGCAGCATGCGGTGATCAATCTTGACGACCCCATGGGCCTGCGCATGCTGGCTCGCGTGCGGCAGCGGCAGCCGGTGGTGGAAGCGATCGGTTATACCACCGAGGGCATGCACATCGATGGCGTGCCCACGCTGTCCGCGACGGATATCCGTATCGCCCAGCACGGCACCAGCTTCACGCTGGTCTCGCCCTACGGTACGGGCACCGTGCGCACGCAGCTGATCGGCTACTTCAATGTCAGTAATGTGCTGGCCATTGCGGGTGTGCTGTTTGCGCGTGGCATGGGCTGGACGACGGTACTGCACTTGCTGGAAGCGCTGCAGCCGGTGCCGGGACGCATGCAGCAGCTGGGTGGACAAGACGGTCCGCTGGCCGTGATCGATTACGCGCACACACCGGATGCGCTGTCCAAGGCGCTCGCTACGCTGCGCCCGGTTGCTGACGCCCGCCATGGCGAGTTGTGGTGCGTGTTTGGTTGCGGCGGTGACCGTGATCCGGGCAAGCGCCCGCAGATGGCTGTCGCCGCGCAGCAGGCCGACCACCTGATGGTTACCAGCGACAATCCGCGCAATGAAGAGCCGGCGCACATCATCGACCAGGTCGTCGCCGGTCTCGATGACGCGGGCCGCAAGAAACTGCAGGTGATCGAGGACCGCGCCAGTGCGATCCTGTCCGCGATCCGCCATGCAGGCAAGAATGACGTGATCCTGGTGGCCGGCAAGGGCCACGAGGACTATCAGGAAATCAAGGGTCGGCGCCATGCGTTCCGGGACGTCGACCATGCGCAGCTGGCCCTGGCCACGCGCGCTACCCGTTACGGAGGCCATTGATGCAGGCCATCCTGAATGAACTGAGCAGCGCGATCCCGGGAAGTCGCTTGAACGCGACGAGCGACGGCACGGTCGCATTTACCGGTGTCTCCACGAACAGCAAGACCGTCGAGCCCGGCAATTTGTTTGTCGCGCTGCGCGGCGAGCGCTTCGATGCGCATGACTTCCTCGCCGATGTCATCGCGCGTGGTGCAGCCGCCGTCGTGGTCGAGCAGCTGCCGGCCGGCATCGCAGTGCCCGCGCTGGTGGTGAGTGACACGCGCCACGCGTTGGGGCTGATCGCCAACCTGTGGCGCAAGCGTTTTGCAATACCCGTGATTGGCGTCACCGGCAGCAATGGCAAGACGACGGTCAAGGAAATGATTGCTTCGATACTCGCGGCGGCCTTTGGCGAAGACAACTACCTGTCCACGCGCGGCAACCTGAACAACGAGATCGGCGTGCCGCTGACCCTGTTCCGGCTCGATGTGCGTCACCGAGCTGCCGTGATCGAGATGGGCATGAACCATCCGGGCGAGATCGCAAGGCTGGCCGAGATTGCCGAGCCCACCGTCGGCCTGGTCAACAACGCGCAGCGCGAGCATCAGGAATTCATGGCCAGCGTCGCCGCCGTCGCCGAAGAAAATGGCGCGGTGATCAAGTCGCTCGGTGCGGACGCTTGTGCCGTGTTCCCTGCCGATGATGATTACGCATCGCTGTGGCAGGGCTATGCGGGCAGCCGCAAGATGGTCACGTTCGGCCTGGCCAACAGCCCGTCGGTGATCTGCAGCTGGCGTCCGCAGGCCTTCGGCAGCCATCTGACCGTGATGACGCAGGGACAGACCTTCGAGCTCACGCTAGCGGCGGCCGGTGTGCACAACGTGCGCAATGCGCTCGCTGCCTGCGCTGCGGCGCTGGCCATCGGCATCGAGATACCCGCCATCGTGCGCGGATTGCAAAGCTTCGCGCCTGTCGCCGGCCGCCTGCAAAAAAAGCAGGCCGCGAATGGCGCGCTGGTGATCGACGACACCTACAACGCCAACCCGGACTCGGTACGCGCCGCCATCGACGTACTGGCCACGGCGCCCGGCCCGCGCATGCTGGTGCTGGGCGACATGGGCGAAGTCGGCAGCGAAGGCGTCGCCTTCCATCAGGAGATCGGCGCCTATGCGCGCCAGCGTCACATCGACCAACTATTCACACTCGGCGCGCTGGCGCGCCATGCCAGCCAGGCCTTCGGCAACGAAGCCCGGCATTTCGACGACATGGATACTTTGAATGATGAGGTCGCGCACCTGCCTTCGGGCGCCAGCGTCCTCGTGAAAGGCTCGCGCTTCATGCAGATGGAACGCGTCGTGCAACGCCTGACCGGCGCCGCGTCGGCACTCGCGGGAGGGCACTGACATGCTGCTGTGGCTGGCTCAACTGTTCCAGGACCAGATAGGCGCGCTACGCGTCTTCACCTTCATCACTTTCCGCGCGGTGTTTGCGACGTTGACGGCGCTGCTGATCGGCCTGATCGCCGGCCCGGCCGTGATCCGCATGCTGACCGACTTGAAGGTCGGCCAGGCGGTGCGCACCGACGGCCCGCAGACCCACCTCGTCAAATCCGGCACGCCGACCATGGGCGGCGCGCTGATCCTGATCGGCATCGGCATCTCGGTGCTGCTGTGGGGCGACTGGACCAACCGCTTCATCTGGCCGGTGATGATCGTCACGCTCGGCTTCGGCGTGATCGGCTGGGTCGATGACTACCGCAAGGTGGTGTTCAAGGACCCGAACGGCATGGCCTCGCGCGAGAAGTACTTCTGGCAATCCATCATCGGCTTGCTGGCAGCCTTCTACCTCGCGTTCTCCGTGTCCGGTCCGACCAACATGAAAGTCTGGGAATTGTTCCTGCAGTGGGTGCAGTCCGGTTTTGCGATGGAATTGCCTAACAAGGCCGACCTGATCGTGCCTTTCGTGAAGACCATCAGCTATCCGCTCGGCGTCTGGGGCTTCATCGCACTGACCTATTTCGTGATTGTCGGTACCTCGAATGCGGTCAACCTGACCGACGGCCTCGATGGCCTCGCGATCATGCCGACCGTGATGGTCGGCTCCGCGCTCGGCCTGTTCGCCTACCTGACCGGCAGTGCCACCTATTCCAAATACCTGTTGATACCGCATATCCCCGGTGCCGGCGAACTGCTGATCTTCTGCGGCGCGATGGCCGGTGCGGGCCTGGCCTTCTTGTGGTTCAACGCCTACCCGGCGCAGGTGTTCATGGGTGACGTCGGCGCACTGGCACTGGGCGGCGCGCTCGGCACCATCGCCGTCATCGTGCGCCAGGAGATCGTGCTCTTCATCATGGGCGGCGTGTTCGTGGTCGAGACCCTGTCGGTGATGCTGCAGGTCGCCTACTTCAAGTACACCAAGATGCGCACCGGCGTCGGCAAGCGCGTGCTGCTGATGGCGCCGCTGCACCATCACTATGAACAAAAGGGCTGGAAAGAAACGCAGGTCGTGGTTCGCTTCTGGATCATCACGATGATGCTGGTACTCGTTGGACTCTCCACGCTGAAGCTGCGTTGATGAAGGTTATTGAAGGCTTGAATGAATAACGAACAGGATACTGTCGGGATGCAGCAAGAGATGCACAGCGAGATGCAGGAAGACGTACGGCACGACGAGACGCGCGATGAGGTAATTGCCGCGACCGACGTGCAGGCAGTCGTCTCCGACGCTGCGCAGGCCGACATGCCTGTCGAAGCATCGCCGGCAGTTCAATCGGAGTCGCAGAGCGAAGCCGCTGCTGACGAGCAGCCTGTCGGCGAAGAACCGGGCAGCGACGATCAGCCATCGCAGCCAGCGCTGCCGTCAGAGTCCGCGCCCGAGCCAGAACCTGAACCCGAACCCGAACCCGGCCCGGATCATCGCGAAGCCTTCGCCGGCAAGCGCGCGCTGGTCCTCGGCCTGGGCGAATCCGGCCTTGCGATGGCGCGCTGGCTGCATCATTGCGGCGCACAGCTGCGCGTAGCCGACACGCGTGCGACGCCCGAGCGCCTGCCGGCACTGAAGACGGCCTGTCCTGATGCCGAGTTCGTGCCGGGCGAATTCAGCGCTGCCCTGCTCGACGGTATCGATTTCGTCGCGCTCAGTCCCGGCCTTGCACCCAAGCGCGAGCTGACGGTCATGCTACCGATCGCTCAAGAGCGCGGCATCCCGGTCTGGGGCGAGATCGAACTGTTTGCACAGGCACTGGCCGCGCTGAAGGCCGAGCGCTTCTATGCGCCGAAAGTGCTCGCGATCACCGGTACCAATGGCAAGACCACCGTCACCAGCCTGACCGGCCAGCTGTGCAAGTCGGCCGGCTTGTCGGTCAAGGTCGCCGGCAACATCAGCCCGGCAGCGCTCGATGTGCTGCTGGATGCCATCAATGGCGACGATCTGCCGCAATGCTGGGTGCTCGAGTTGTCCAGCTTCCAGTTGTTCTCGACCTTCAGCCTGAACCCGGATGCGGCGGTCGTGCTCAACCTCACGCAAGATCATCTCGACTGGCATGGCGATATGGACAGCTATGCCGATGCGAAGGCACGCATCTTCGGCCCGGATACCACCCGTGTGCTGAACCGCAATGACGCGCGCACGATGAAGATGGCGAAAGCCGATCCCAAATCGGACATCCATGTCGTCACCTTCGGCACCGATACGCCTGCTGCGCCCGATGCGCTCGGCCTGTCCGATGAAGGCGGCATGCAATGGCTGATGCTGGCGATTGCGCATGACGACGACGCGCCCAAGAAAAAGCGTGGCAAGGTACAGCAGGACATCGAGCTCTATCTGAACCGTCTGATGCCGGTCGATGCGCTGAAAATCCGTGGCCAGCACAATGCGACCAATGTCCTCGCCGCGCTGGCCCTATGCCGCGCGATCGACCTGCAACTCGCGCCCTTGCTGCACGGCGCGCGCCAGTACTCTGGTGAGCCGCATCGCGTGGAGCTGGTGACCACCATCGCCGGTGTCGAGTATTTCGATGACAGCAAAGGCACCAATGTCGGCGCTACCGTTGCCGCCCTCGAGGGGCTGGGCGCGTCGCATCCGGAAGGCGACAAGCGCCTGATCCTGATTGCCGGTGGCGATGGCAAGGATCAGGACTTCAAGCCGCTCGCACCGTCGGTCGCCCGTCATGTGAAAGCGGTCATGCTGATCGGTCGCGATGCGCCGGCCATCCGCGAGGCGCTGGCCGAGACCGGCGTGGCGATGACTTCATGCGCGACGCTGAATGATGCCGTCAATGAGGCCGCCGCCATCGCGCAAGCCGGCGATCAGGTCCTGCTGTCCCCGGCCTGCGCCAGTTTCGACATGTTCACCAGCTATGCGCATCGCGCACAGGTATTCGTCGACGCCGTGCGCGAGCTCGGTCTGGCAAAGGGCGAGGTGATCGCTTGAAGCTGACCCTGCCCTTCTTTGGCAACGCCGCCCAGGCCATGCGCGATTCGCGTCTGGTCGACCCGCCCATGGTGCAGCGCTCGAAAATGCTCGAGTACGACCAGGCGCTGGTGTGGGTCGTGCTGCTGCTGATGCTGGGCGGATTGATCATGGTGTATTCGGCATCGGTCGGATTGCCCGATTCGCCGAAGTACGCGAACTACAAGAATCACCACTTCCTGGTGCGCCAGGCAGGCTTCATTGCCTTCGGCCTGTTCGCCGGTCTGTTCGCGTTCCGCTTCAAGGTCGAGCAATGGGAAAAGTGGACGCCCTGGCTCTTCCTCGGCGCACTGGTGCTGATGGTGCTGGTGCTGATCCCCGGCATCGGCAAGGGCGTCAACGGCGCACGTCGCTGGATCGGTTTTGGCGGACTGAACCTGCAGCCGTCCGAGATCATGAAGCTGATGATGGTGATCTACGCGGCCGACTTCACCGTGCGCAAGCAGCAATACATGCACAGCCTGACCAAGGGCTTTGTGCCAATGGCGATTGCGGTCGCTGCCGCAGGCGCACTGCTGATGCTGCAGCCCGCCCTTGGTGCATTCGGCGTGATCGCCTGCAGCGCGATGGGCATCCTGTTTCTGGGCGGCTTCAACATCATCTGGTTCGGCGGCATGCTGGCCGTGCTGGCGATGGTGTTCTTCTCGATCATCCTGATCTCGCCCTGGCGCTACCAGCGCATGGTGGCTTTCCTGAACCCGTGGACCGACGGCAATGAACTGGGCAAGGCCTATCAGCTGACACACTCGCTGATCGCCTTTGGCCGCGGCGAACTGTTCGGTGTCGGCCTCGGCGGCAGCATCGAGAAGCTGCACTACCTGCCCGAAGCGCATACCGACTTCCTGATGGCCGTGATCGGCGAGGAACTCGGCCTTGCTGGCGTGCTGCTGGTCGTCGTGCTGTTCTACTGGATCGTGCGCCGCGCATTCGACATCGGCCGCCAGGCCATCGCCGCTGAAAAATATTTCGCTGGTCTGGTCGCCAAAGGCATCGGCATCTGGATCGGTGCGCAGGTGTTCATCAACATGGCCGTGAATCTCGGCCTGCTGCCGACGAAGGGGCTGACCTTGCCGTTGATGTCCTACGGTGGCTCTGGCATTGCCATCAACTGTATTGGGTTGGCGCTACTTTTGCGTATTGACTACGAGAACCGCGTAATGATGCGGGGAGGACGAGTCTGATGACGCAGAAACATCTCATGATCATGGCCGCCGGCACAGGCGGCCACATCTTCCGGGGTCTCGCGATCGCCGACACGATGCGTGCACGCGGCTGGCAAGTGTCCTGGCTGGGCACGCAGCGCGGCATGGAAGCCGACATCGTGCCGAAACATGGCCTGACGTTTGATGCGATCGATTTCGCCGGCCTGCGTGGCAAGGGCCTCAAGCACACGATCACCGGCGCGCTGAAGATGGCTGCCAGCTTCCTGCGCTGCCGCAGCATCATTCGCGCACGCCAGCCGAATGTGGTGCTGGGCATGGGCGGCTATGTGACTGTCCCTGGCGGGATGATGGCTGCGTTGTCGGGCAAGCCGCTGGCGCTGATGAACGCGGATGCTGCACTGCTGATGTCGAACAAGGCCTTGCTGCCGTTCGCCAAGCGCGTGTTGTTCGGCTTCCCGGTCGAAGGCGCTGCGCAAGCAAAGTCACAAGTCACCGGCAACCCGGTGCGCAAGGAAATCAGCAGCCTGCCCGCGCCGGCACAGCGCTACACGCAGCGCAGTGGTCCGCTGAACCTGCTGGTGATTGGCGGCAGTCTCGGCGCGAAGGTTTTGAATGACACCGTGCCGGCCGCGCTGGCCTTGCTGCCGCCCGAGTCACGGCCGCGCGTCGTGCACCAGTCGGGCAGGCAGCATATCGAGGCCTTGAAAAAGAATTATGCGGAGGCCGGCGTTGACGCTGACGTCGTCGCCTTCATCGACGACATGGCAGGCCGTTATGCAGACGCCGATCTCGTCATCTGCCGTGCCGGCGCCATTACCGTTGCGGAACTTTGTGCCGCTGGTGTTGCCAGTGTGCTGGTGCCTTTGGTGGTGTCGACCACTTCGCACCAGCGCAATAACGCGCAATGGATGGCCAAGGCCGGCGCCGCCACCCACCTGCCGCAGGCAGAGATGGACAAGGTAGCACTGGCCTCGCTGATGAGAGGCATGACACGCGAGACCTGTCAGCAGATGGCAGAGGCCGCGTACCGGCAGGGCCGGCGCGACGCGAATGACGCGATCGCCGGCGTGCTGGAAGAGTTAGGGAATTCATGAAACACAAGGTCAAACACATCCACTCCGTGGGCATCGGCGGCCGAGCAGCGCGGTCGCGCTGCGCTGTTGATAACGGCCATGCCGGAGCCGCCAGTGGACTGAGGTCATGAAACACAAGGTCAAACACATACATTTTGTCGGCATAGGCGGCTCCGGCATGAGCGGCATCGCCGAGGTGTTGCTCAACCTCGGCTATACCGTGTCCGGCTCCGACCTCGCGGCCAATGCGGCCAGCCGTCGGCTGGCGGAGCTGGGCGCTTGCATCCGCATCGGCCATGCGCCTGAAAACGTCGAGGGCGCGGATGCGATCGTCACGTCCACCGCTGTTCAACCGAGCAACCCGGAAGTGCTGGCGGGCCGCGCTCGTCATATCCCCATCGTCCCGCGCGCGGTGATGCTGGCCGAGCTGATGCGCCTGAAGCGCGGCATCGCGATCGCCGGCACCCATGGCAAGACCACCACGACCAGCCTGGTCGCCAGCGTGCTGGCCGAAGGCGGGCTGGATCCGACCTTCGTGATCGGCGGTCGCCTGAACAGCGTCGGCGCCAATGCCAAGCTCGGCACCGGCGAATTCATTGTCGCCGAGGCCGACGAGTCGGATGCGTCCTTCCTGAACCTGTCGCCGGTGATCGAGGTGATCACCAATCTCGACGCCGATCACATGGAGACCTACGACCACGGCTTTGCGAGGCTGAAGCAGGCATTCATCGAGTTCACGCAGCGACTGCGGTTCTATGGCGTCGCGATGCTTTGCATCGACGATGCAAATGTGCGCGAGATCATGCCGTTCATCTCGAAGATGGTGCTCACCTATGGCTTCCATGAGAGTGCTGACGTGCGTGCGATCGATGCGCATCCCGTCAACGGCCACATGGCATTCACCGTGATCCAGAAGGATTATCCGCCGCTGGCTATACGACTGAACCAGCCCGGCATGCACAACGTACAGAACGCATGCGCGGCGATCGCGATCGCGCGCGAACTGGACGTGGCCGACCATCACATCCAGAAAGCGCTGCAGGAGTTCACCGGTGTCGGCCGTCGATTCACCAAGTACGGCGAGCTGGCGGCTGCGGATGGCGGCAAGTTCGCGCTGGTCGATGACTATGGCCACCACCCGGTCGAGACCGCCGCCACGATCTCGGCCGCGCGCGGCGCGTTTCCGGGGCGTCGTCTGGTGCTGGCTTTCCAGCCGCACCG
>CAZCDW010000029.1:0-20312 GCA_964497485.1 uncultured Bifidobacterium sp. | reverse complement strand
CACTCGCGCGCGACCGGGACCGAGGCGCTGGCCAAAGTCGAGGGCGGGGTGCGGCCGGATGGCACCGTCACTGCAGGCAATGCATCCGGTGTGAATGACGGTGCCTGTGCGCTGCTGCTGGCCGATGCCGACACGGCGGCGAAATACGGGCTCAAGCCCAGGGCGCGTGTGATCGGCATGGCGACCGCCGGCGTGCCGCCCCGCGTGATGGGCATCGGGCCGGTGCCAGCCGTGCAAAAGCTGTTGAAGCAGACCGGCTTCACGCTGGACCAGATCGACGTGATCGAGCTCAATGAAGCCTTCGCCGCACAAGGTCTGGCGGTACTGCGCCAGCTCGGTATTGCCGACAATGATCCGCGCGTCAACCCGAACGGTGGCGCGATCGCTCTCGGCCATCCGCTGGGCATGAGCGGGGCGCGTCTGGTGACGACGGCGATGTACCAGCTGCACCGCAGTGGCGGCCGCTATGCGTTGTGCACGATGTGCATAGGCGTGGGCCAGGGTATTGCCGTATTGATCGAGCGCGTCTGAAAGCGCCGCGCCGACGCCGTCACGCTGACCAGGATCGTGTCACCGGGCCGGCGTGTCCGTCGCGGCACGCCCGGTCTGGTACATCGCCATGTCGGCCGGAGATTCCCATTTCCATGGGCATCGGCGAAAATCAGTGGTCGGCCACCACAATCAGCGACAATAAGCGCAGGCAACGATGGGCCGCCCTAGTACGGGCGGCTGCGTCGCGCATGGCGCTGGACGACAACCATAATCCGAATCAACGGGACTCCCATGTCAGAGCTCACCCCCTACCGCAAACCCGCAGCGGGCAGTCATGCCGACTACCTGTACCCCGGCTACGCATCAACCGTGAAGCGTTCGCCCTCGCAGCCACTGATCCTGTTGCCGCAGTCGCTGTCCGAAATCACTGGCCCCGTTTTTGGCCATGATCGCGTGCGTCCCGAAGATGCGGACCTGACGAAGCAACATGCCGGCGAGCCGCTGGGCGAGCGCATCATCGTCACCGGTCGTGTGATGGATGAAGATGGTCGCCCGGTATCCAATACGCTGGTCGAGATCTGGCAAGCCAACGCTGCCGGCCGCTACCAGCACAAGCGCGACCAGCATGATGCGCCGCTCGATGCGAATTTCACCGGCACCGGCCGCACGATGACCGATGCGCAGGGTAACTATCGCTTCACCACCATCCGCCCCGGTGCTTATCCGTGGCGCAATCATCCGAATGCCTGGCGCCCGGCGCACATTCACTTCTCGCTATTCGGCAATGCGCTTGCGACGCGGCTGGTCACGCAGATGTATTTCCCCGGCGATCCGCTGCTGCCATTCGACCCGATCTACAACGCCGTGCCCGAAGGTGCGCGCGAGCGGATGATCTCGTCGTTCGAACTCGATGTCACCGAGCCCGAGCACGCGCTCGGCTTCCGCTTCAACATCGTGCTGCGCGGTCGCGGTGCGACGCCGATGGAGAAATGAACATGAATGACACATCGAAGCACGGCCTGACGCCGTCACAGACCGTTGGTCCTTATCTGCACATCGGCCTCGACTGGCTGAATGTGACCGAGCTCGCGCCCGAAGGGGTGGCCGGCGAGCGCATCGTGATCCAGGGGCGGGTACTCGATGCCGACCGGCAGCCAATTCCGGATGGCATGGTCGAGATCTGGCAGGCGAATTCCCATGGCAAGTATGCGCATCCGGATGATGCCCGTGCATTGCCGCTGGATGCCGGCTTCCATGGCTTCGGTCGCGTGTCCACGGATGAGCAGGGACGTTTCCGCTTTTCCACCATCAAGCCCGGCAGCGTGCCTGATGCGCAAGGTCGCCCGCAGGCGCCGCACCTTATCGTCAATGTGTTCGCGCGCGGCTTGCTGAAGCAACTGGTGACGCGCATGTATTTCCCCGGCGATGCGCATGAAGCCGACAGTGTGCTGCAGCAGGTGCCGGCCGCGCGCCGACCGACACTGATCGCAAAGCAGCGCGATGCAGGCGTGGTCGAATGGAACGTGCTGATCGGCGGAGACGTCGACGAAACCGTCTTCTTCGAACTCTGATCGAAGCTTATTGAGGATAGAAAGCCCGTTCATGCCCGCTACCGCGCTGACTGCCCGCATCTTCTCGAACGCAGCAATGCAGCAAGTGTTCTCGCCCGAGAACACGATACAGCGCATGCTCGACTTTGAAGCCGCACTGGCGCATGCACTGGCAGCCGAGGACGTCATACCGGCCACTGCACCGGCGGCGATCCGGAAGGCCTGCGAAGCCTCGCGTATCGATCAGAAGGCACTTGCGGCGGCTGCGCGGCAGGCCGGCAACCTGGCGATACCGTTGGTAAAACAGCTGACCGCTGAAGTGGCCGCCATCGATGCCGACGCTGCGCGCTATGTGCACTGGGGCGCGACCAGCCAGGACGTGATCGACACCGGACTCGTACTGCAACTGCGTGAAGCCATCGACCTGATCTCGGTCGAACTGGGCGAACTGGCCGATGCGCTGGCCGGTCTCGTTCACCAACATCGGGATACGGCGATGATGGGCCGTACCTGGATGCAGCATGCGCTGCCCATCACTTTCGGGCTGAAGGCAGCCGGCTGGCTGGACGCAGTCATGCGGCATCAGCAGCGGCTTCACGAACTGCGTTCGCGTATCGCAGTGCTGCAGTTTGGCGGTGCCGCGGGCACGCTGGCCAGCCTCGGCAATCGGGGACTTCCGGTGGCTGATGCGCTGGCACATGCGTTGTCACTGAAGCTGCCGCACCTGCCCTGGCATGCGCATCGTGACCGCATCGCCGAATGCGCGACGGTGTTCGGCCTGCTGACGGGCACCCTGGGCAAGATCGCGCGCGATTTGTCGCTGCAGATGCAGACCGAGGTCGCTGAATTGGCCGAGCCGTCTGCGCCCGGTCGCGGCGGCTCGTCGACGATGCCGCACAAGCGCAATCCGGTGGCCTGCGCTGCCGTGCTTGCCGCAGCCACGCGGGTGCCCGGACTGGTCGCGACCATGCTGTCGGCGATGGACAATGAACACGAGCGGGCACTGGGCGGCTGGCAGGCCGAATGGGACACGCTGCCCGAGATCGCCACGCTGTGCGGCGCGGCGCTGACCCAGATGCGCGATGTGATCGAAGGATTGAAGGTCGATGCCATGCGGATGCGCGCCAATGTCGATCTCACGCGCGGGCTGGTGATGGCCGAGGCGGTATCGCTGGCACTGGCGACGCGCATAGGCAAATCGCAGGCACATGAGTTGGTCGAGGCTGCATGTCATCGCGCAATCGAGCGCAATCTGGGTCTGCTTGATGTGCTGCGTGATGACGCGCAAGTGGCCGGCATCCTGTCGGCACCTGAACTGGAAAAGTTGTTCGAGCCGCTTGCCTACACTGGCGAGGCAGGCGCTCTGGTGGACCGGGTGCTGGCTGCGCATCGTGCGCGCAAGGCCTGAGCCCGGGCAGCTATTGAACGAGACAAGGATTGGAGCGACAAGATGGCCATTTTCGATTCAGGCAAGGGCAAGCTGCACTACCAGCTCGAGGGTGCCGACGACGCACCGCTGTTGGTGCTGTCGAATTCGCTGGGCACCACGCTCGACATGTGGCTGCCGCAGATGCCGGCGCTGCTCGAGCATTTCCGCGTCCTGCGCTATGACACGCGTGGCCATGGGCAGTCCGAGGTGACGCCCGGACCGTACACGATCGCCCAGCTCGGCCATGATGTGCTGGCGCTGCTCGACCATCTGCGCGCGCCGCGCGCGCATTTTTGCGGGCTGTCGATGGGTGGCATGACGGGCATTTGGCTCGGCATTCACGCGCCTGACCGAATCGATCGCCTGGTGCTGTGCAATACCAGCGCAGCGATCGGCGTGCCCGAGATGTGGAATGCGCGCATTGCGCAAGTGCGGCAAGGCGGCATGGCCGTGGTCATCGATGCGGTGCTCGAGCGCTGGTTCACCCAGGATTTCCTGGCGCATGCGCCGGCCCAGGTCGAGCGCGTGCGTGCGATGCTGGCCAACACCCAGGTCGAAGGCTATGTCGCCAACTGTGCGGCCGTGCGCGACATGGACCAGCGGGCCGACCTCGGTCGTATCGCCAACCCGACGCTGGTCATCGGCGGCAAATACGACAAGTCGACGCCGCCCGAGCATGGTGAACTGATCGCAAAGTCAGTGCCGGGTGCGCGCTACGTTGAGCTGAACGCCGCCCACCTGTCGAACTGGGAAGCGGCACAAGCCTTCACGCAACGTGTCGTCAATTTCCTTCTCGGTGAACAGCATGGCTGACCCCAAATCTGACCTTAAATCGGACAAGCGTCGCAGCGAGATCTTCGACGATGGCATGGCCGTGCGCCGCGCGGTCCTGGGCGATGCGCACGTCGATCGCGCGCAAGCCAATCGCACCGCATTCAATACCGAGTTTCAGGACCTGATCACGCGCTACGCCTGGGGCGAGATCTGGACCCGCGAGGGACTGCCGCGCCACACGCGCAGTTTGATGACCATCTGCATGATGGTCGCGCTGGGGCGCGAAGAAGAGCTGAAATTACACCTGCGAGCTGCCGCCAACAATGGTGTCACCCGCGACGAGATCAAGGAAGCGCTGTTGCAGACAGCGATCTATTGCGGCGTGCCTGCGGCCAATTCCGCGTTTGCGCTCGCGCAGCAAGTGTTCGCCGAGATCGACGCCCATCGCTGAGCGACCCTGGCGCTGCTACTCGATGCTCATGTGTGGCAGCCAGTTCGAACCGGGATCGGCCTCGGTGAAGTCCGCCGCTTTCAGCGGGCGCTTCCTTTCCTCGACCGGAAGGATGTCGGGCGCGATGAACGGCGCCATGTCGACTTCCAGCAAGTCACCGACCAGCTTGTCGCCCTCGCGGCGCAGCTTGTAGTACATGCCGTTGAACGGATTCACGTGTAAATCTTTCGCGCGCGTGCGCATGAACATCAATGCGTATTCGAGTGGCAGCAGGTCGTCGTCCGAGATCAGCGCCGCTTCGTTATGCACCGGGAACCAGCACAAGCGCTGCACCGGACCGGTCAGGCACAGGAAGGGACGCATCGCGAGAAAGTACTCCTCCATATTGTCGGCCATCGTCACTGTGAAAGACGCCTTGCCATTGCCCGCATCCGTGAAGTTCACGTGGCCGATGGTGTGCCGTTCGCCGGCCGCATTCGACAGTACGATCGCGCGTTTGCCCGACGGCGGTGCTGCCTGTGCGGCGGTGCCAAAACACAGGCAGGCCAGCGCTGCTGCCGCTGCCTTCGCTACGACCGATCCCACCCAATTCCTCATGGCGCGCCCCCAGCGTTTGTTCTTCTGCCAGCCAGTATACGATGGCCGGCAACGGCTTCCCGAAAGCGTGGGCCAGAGCCTTGCGGTATATTCGCGGCGACAGATGGCAACCCGGCAATCGAAAGGGCAGTGATGCAAGCAGCAGTAAAGGAGACGCAGACCGGCGGGCGTCGTAAATATGTGGTGATGGGCGCGGGCGCCGTGGGCTGTTATTTCGGTGGCATGCTCGCGCGCGCCGGCACACCGGTGACACTGATCGGTCGTGCATCCCATGTCGACGCGATACGTACGAATGGACTGCGTCTGCAAACCACCCGCTTCGATGAAACCGTCAGCGTCTCGGCATCGACCGAGCTGGGTGCCGTCAGCGATGCCGACGTCGTGCTGTTCTGCGTGAAATCCACCGACACCGAAGCGACGGCACGTCAGTTGCTGCCTCTGCTGAAGCCGGGTTCTGTGCTGCTGTCGTTGCAGAACGGCGTCGAAAATGCCGACATCATGCGCGGGGTGCTGAAGCACACTGTGATACCGACGGTCGTCTATGTCGCTACCGAAATGGCCGGCCCCGGTCACCTGCTGCACCATGGACGCGGCGAGCTGGTCATCGGTGAGTCTGCTGCCAGTGCCGGTATCGTCGCCGACTTTGCCGACGCCGGCGTGCCGGTACAGGTCGATACGAACGTGATGGGCGCCCTGTGGGCCAAGCTGATCGTCAATTGCGCGTACAACGCGATGTCGGCGATTGCACAGAAGCCGTATGGTGAACTGGTCAAGGTCGATGGCATCCCCGAGCTGATGGCCATCGTCGTCGATGAATGCCTCGCCGTCGCGAAGGCGGATGGCATTGCCGTACCCGGCGATCCGTATGAGGCCGTGCGACGCATCGCAAGCACCATGGCCGGCCAGTATTCATCGACCGCGCAAGACGTCGCCCGCGGCAAGCCCAATGAGATCGATTACCTGAACGGCTATGTGGTTCGGCGGGGTGCCGCGCATGGCATCGCTACCCCGGTCAACCAGACCCTGCTAAGCTTGGTCAAGCTGGTACAGAAAAAATAAAACCAAAAGCAACAGGCCTGAACGGCCGGAGGAGTGTCAGATGACCGAGCAAGAATTCCGCAAGATGCTCGCCGAGCAGGGCGTGGAAACCGTCGTGGAAGTGCAGCGCGAGCCGAATGGTTCGCTGGATACCCATACCCATCCCTTCGAGGCCAGTGCGCTGATCCTCGAGGGCGAGATCACGCTGGTCGCCGAAGGCAAGACCACGCATTGCAAGGCGGGCGACACGTTTCGGCTTGCCGCCAACGTGCCGCATACCGAGCACTACGGTCCGCAAGGCGTGCGTTATCTCGCGGGACGCAAATAAGCGACCGTATCGCGAGTCGCGGCGCGTCTTACCCGATGAGGCCGTGATCGAGATTGGGGCGTGGACGCAGGTCGTACGCAAATAAAAAGCCACCCGATCATGCGACCGGGCAGCGAGGTCAGGGCGATGCCCTGCGGAGGAGTCAGTTACGAGGCTTCAGGCCGCTTGTGCCTCGCTGGCTACGCCTGCAAATTCATCCCATGCTTTCAGCGCATGGGTTGCATACATCATTGACGGTCCGCCGCCCATGTAAACCGCTGTTGCCAGTACTTCTTCAAGCTCGGCACGCGTGCCGCCCAGCTTTACCAGCGCCTGTACATGGAAGCCGATGCAATCGTCACAGCGTGACGCGACCGAGATACCGAGCGCGACCAGTTCCCGTGTCTTCTTGTCGAGCGCGCCCTCTTTGGTGCCGGCCGCCGCCAGTTGAGCGAACGCCGTCATCAGGTCGGGCTGCGATTGGCGCAGCCCGCGCATGCCTGCCGAGACTTGTTGGGTCAGTTCTTTGTAGTGGGGGATGGCCATGGCTGAGGTCGGGTACCTGATCTGTTGGAACAGTCACAGTATTTCCTTCCGGCATTTCCTTATCCTTGACTTGCGTCAAAAAAAATCCCGGACGGAAACCGTCCGGGATTTCTGCTGAAGCTCGCGCAGCCGGGGCACAGGGATCACTCCCTGAGCCGGCCGCCTCAGTCGGTGCTGCGGTATCAGCCGATCAGGTCGACGCGGCCGTCGAGGCCCATGATGCCGGTGATGACGCTCAGCTTCGGATGGCGCGCGGCGACTTCCTTGCGGAAGGTCATCAGCGCTTCCGCATGCGACACGGTCTCGACTTCTTTTTCGCCCACCTTGTCGGCGCCGAAGGCCAGCTTCGCCGCGCCGCAGTCACGGTGCGACAGTGCGACCACGCGCTTGATGTGGTGCAGGCCGACGGTGATGTCGAGGTTGTCCCAGAAGGTCTTGTGCCAGGGCTGGAATTTCGGGTGCACGGCGCCGATCGGGCCACCGGCCATCACGAAGTGGCTGTAGTTGTCGCCCAGCTTTTCACGGTCGACACCCGACAGCAGGCCCATGTACTGCCAGCTCAGCGTCGTGAAGCGCGGGTCGATGCAATTGACCAGCATCGCTTCGTAATTGCCGCCACCCGCCATCGAGCGGCCGGGCACAAAGCCCATCAGGCCTCCGGCCAGCACGGCAGCACCGGTGGCCAGGAACTGGCGGCGCGAAGTGCCGCTGGCTGCCGGCGAGCAGCACGGGCAGCTGGCATCGTGCAGCTCTTGCTGCAATTCCTGCGTCAGGGTCGCAATGGTCTTGTCGGACATGTGGTTCTCCTTTTGATAATGAATCAGCGGGCGCACATAAGTCCACGTGCCCTGCATGAATGAATGTGATGCTAAAACTGAATCAGACTCCCGCAATTCAAGCGAATGCAGGGCGACAGACAATCATGTCATGTCAGTTTATCGAACCAAGGATTGCAAAGCTTTAGCGCGCCTGATTATATTGACACTCGGACTCCAGATTTTGCGCGCCGGTTCGATAATCCTAGACGAGGGACCCTGCGCAGGCCAGCATGTCGAGTGTAAATGCGGCGGCTGCGCATGGTTTGCCGTGGTTCGATGGAATCTCGTTGCGACATTGTTAATCAGGCGTTCAATGTAAAGGACAGCCGTCATGAACATTCACCCACTTACCGTGCTCGCACTGGTATTTGCCAGCGGTCTGGCCGTGGCAGCCGATGCGAAGCATGATGACCATGGCAGCGGCCATGACGCGCACGCGGCGCCGGCCAAGGCCGAAGCTGCAAAAGCTGAACCTGCAAAAGCGGATGCATCGAAAGCCGATGCAGCAAAGCCAGATGCGGCCAAGCCCGATGCAGCCAAGCCCGATGCGCACGCTGCTGATGCGGCCGAGGCCAAGCCGGCCAAAAAGGCCAAGGCGAAGAAGCCCAAGGCCAGCAAGCACGCTGCCAAGGGCGAGCCTGCGACGACAGTGGACGCTCACGCACCAGCGCATGGCAAGCCTGCGACCCATGCTGCCGGTGCCGCGCATGATGCCGGCCATGACGCTGGACACGATGCCCCGGCCGCGGCTGGGTCTGCACCTGCTGCACCAACGGCCAAGCGCATCCGCATCAAGGATCGAGCTGCTGCCAGTGCCGCGGTCACCACTCAGGCAGACGCGCATGGCACTCCGGCGGAGGCTCACGGCACTGCCCAGTCCGCACCGGCCAACGACGGTCATGGTGCTGCCGCGGCTGCGCCGGCCGCTGCACAGGCCGACGCCCATGGCGACACCCATGGTGACAAACAGGCAGCGGCACCTGCCGCCGCTGATCATGGTTCGCATGGCGATGCCCACGCGGCATCGGCTCCGGCTGCTGCACCGGATGCAGCCCGTGCCGATGCAGCCCACGCTGCGCCGGCTGCGGCTCCGGCCCCGGCTCCCGTTTCACGTACCGCTCGCGTGTCGCCGAAAAAGTCGGCCACAGCCAAGCCCGCACCGACGGCGCTTGCACCGGCCAGCGATGCTCACGCGCCGCAGGCCGCCGCCGACGCGCATGGCGATGGTCACGGTGACAAGCATGGTGATGCGCAGGCCCAGACCCAGACGCAGAGTGCGGCACCAGCCAGCGGTGATGCGGCGGGCAAGGATGCGCATGCAGGGCATGACATGCATGGCGATCAAGGTACTGCGCATGCAGCAAATGCCTCAAATACGGCACCGACACCGGGCACCGCTGATGCGGCATCGCTGTCGCCGAAATCCTCCGCCGGCACGGAATGCGATCCACCGCTGAAGGCCGAGGTGGCTGCGCTGTTCGACCGCTGGAATGCATCGCTGCGCACCGGTGACCCGCGCAAGGTCGTCGCCAACTACGCGCCGAACTCGGTGCTGCTGCCAACGGTATCCAATCGCGCACGCTACACGGTCGCTGAAAAGGAAGACTATTTCATGCACTTCCTGCAGCGTCGTCCCGAGGGACGGATCGACGACCGTGTGATCGATGTCGACTGCAACAGTGCCACCGATGCCGGCCTGTATACCTTCCGCTTTGCGGATGGCACCTCGGTCAAGGCACGCTATTCGTTTTCCTATAAAAAGATCGACGGTCAGTGGCTGATCACCAGCCATCATTCGTCGGCGATGCCTGAGAAGGCGGAGACAGCAGCGGCCGATGGCCATGTACAGCCGGCACCTGCTGCCGCTGCGCAAGCCAAATCGGTCAGTGACAGCGGACCGGCGAAGGGCTGGGTCAGGTTCCCCTGACCATCCGGCGCGCGCATCGCGCCGCCACCGCGAACGACAGACTACGGCCGCAATGCGGCCAACGCAGGCGCCGCTTCCTGAAGGGAGCGGCGCTGTTTGTCATGCAGCGAGCGATCGTGCGCTGCAGCTGTTCGTTCTCGGGAGCACAGATGATGACCTGGTCGCGTGGCGCCGCGTTGCAACTATCCTTGCAGCTAAGTTTGCTGCTGTCCTTGTTGCTGTCGACATCGCTGTGGCCTTGCCCGGCGCTGGCGGCCACTGTGGTCGAGGTCAGGCCCGACTCGCCGATCATCCAGCAGCCAGACAAGCAGGCCGCCTCGGTGCTGATCGATACCGAGCGCAAGCTAGCGTTCGCTGACCTGCCGGCGCAGGCTGATCGTTTCGTGCCCGCCGCCAGCCTGGGGCCGCCCGATGCCAACTATCGTTACTGGATCACGCAGCGCATCGTCAGCAAGTTGCCGACCGACCGCGAGATCCGGCTGATGCCGGGTGGCGGCCGTGGCTGGCGCAATGTCGAGCTGACCGTCGTCGATGACAACGGTCGCGTCATCGCGCATGCGGGGCCCTCGGGCACGCTGCAGGGCGCGCACAACCGAATCGCCGACCTCAATCCCTACCTGCCGCTGGCAGATTCGCCGCGCTCCACGCTGCCGATCTTCACCCTGCGCAGCGGCCAGTCAGTCACCGTCTACATGCGTGCTGAGATCGATGCACGTTTTCCTGCGCGTGCGTATGCGGCGAGTATCGTTGACCAGCTGCGTTATCTCGAGATGCGCCGGCTCGGCCTGTACACCGAAGGCGCGCTGGCCGGCGCCTTGCTGGCCCTGGCCATCTTCGGCTGGTACTCCGCTTTCCGCAACAAGGACCGCACCAGCATTGCGTATGGCGTCTGGATCTTGTTTGCGCTGTTTTCGTCATGCACGCAGATCGTGCATGACGGACAGCGACTGTATGAACTGTTCCTGGACATCGAGAATGTGCTGGTGACGCACCTGTTCGTATCGGAGGCGCTGACCTATGTGCTGTCCTTTGGTCAGTCCATGACCTATGTGTATTTCGCGCGCACTTTCCTCGAAGTCCGCAAGCGCTTCCCGCTGTTCTACCAGGTCACCAATGTTTATTTACTGTTCTATGCGTGCTACCTGTCGGTACTGCTGTTCGTCGACCTGAAGAACATCAACGCAACCATGTTCTGGGTGCCGATAGGCCTGTCGACCTTCGTGATGCTGATCGGTATCTACGTGTGTGCCTTCATCCGTTTGCGCGAAGGTATGGAGATTGCACGTTTCTTCATGATCGCGATGGTGCCCTATCTGGTGTTCCGCACGGTGTTCCTGCTCAACGTGGCCGGCCTGCCGTCGCCATTCCTGCTGCTGCCCGATACCGGACTGGCCTACTTCATCAAGGACCCGGCCACGGCGCAGGCCTTGGGCGTGACGCTGGAAGCGCTGATCATGGCGCTGGCCGTGATCAGCCGCACCCGCTGGCTGCAGGACAAGCTCGCCGCGCAGATGAAAGAGCAGAATGCGATGGTCGAGAACCAGAACCGCGTGCTCGAGGCCACCGTGACCGAGCGCACACGCGAACTGGAAGAGCAGCACCGCGAACTGGAGGAAACCCACCAGATCGTTGTCGGCTCGGTCAATTACGCAAGCCGCCTGCAGCGCAGCCAATTGCCGCGCAAGCACCGCATTGATGGCCGCTTCCATTCGCTGGGCGTGGTCTGGGAGCCACGCGACACCATAGGCGGTGATTTGTGGTGGATCTCGTCATCGCAAATCGATGGTCCGTTCTCCATTGCTGTCGCCGATTGCACCGGCCATGGCGTGCCGGGCGCGATGCTGTCGCTGCTGGTCTCCAATTCGCTGGAGCGTATCTACTCCGGCAACCCGCATGAAGATCCGGCGCGCGCGCTGGCCTCGCTCGACCATCTGGTGCGCAGTGGCCTGAACCAGGATGCGGTCGACAGCGAGAGCGACGATGGTTGCGATGCCGCCCTGCTGAGCGTGGACCGCGAACAAAAGGAAATCCGCTTTGCCGGGGCCAAGATCGGCGTGTTCCAGCTCAAGGCCAGTGGTGAAGTGGTGCGCCATCATGCATCCCGTGCCAGCCTGGGCTATCGCGATCCCATCGATGAAGAAGATGAGCCGGTCACGCGCCGCATCTCCGTCAGTGACGGCGACGCCTTCGTGATCGTCACCGATGGTTTCACCGATCAGCTCGGTGGCCCCTCCGATACGCCGGTGTCCTTCGGCTATCGCCGGCTCGAGGCCGTGCTCGCAGCGATGCCGGCAGCCAGCGCCACCGACATTGCCGAGGCGATGCGCCAGGCGCTGGCACAGTGGCAGGGCAGCCGCAAGCGCCGTGACGACGTGACCGCGGTCGTGTTCCGGCTGGGTCCTCCGGTGGCTGGCGAGCGTGTCGCAAGGTCCGGAGCAGGGGAGACGATGAATGCACCAGTGGCCGAGCCGGCCTGAGCATCGGCACCCGGCCCGGAAGCCGCATCCAATGCTGCCTTAGCGATTTGCAAAGCGGGTGACGCGGTAATCCTGCCTAAAATTATCGGCCGACAAACCGATATACCAAAGGAAGCCCGACGATGGACAGCCTGACGATCAGCGATATCCGCGCCCGCGCGGTCCATGCGCCGCTGGCGCGCACGATACGCACCGCCTCGGGTGGGATCGACGTGTCGCCGCTGCTGCTGCTCGACGTGCATACCCGACAGGGCATCAGCGGCCACGCCTATTTGTTTGGCTACACACCGGTCACGCTGAAGCCGCTGCTGGCGCTGCTCGATGAGCTCAGGCCCATCCTGGTCGGCCAGCCGCTGGTGCCACAGGCCAGGATGGAGCAGATGCTGCAGCGCTTCCGGCTGCTTGGTGTGCAGGGGCTGCTGGGCATGCTGCTGTCGACGCTGGACATGGCCTATTGGGATGCGCTGGGCAAGGCGGCGGGAATGTCCGTGGTGCAGTTGCTGGGCGGCGAGGCCAAGCCGGTGCCGGCATATGACAGCTATGGCATGGTCGACGCGGACAAGGATCGCGCTGCGCTGCTGCGCTCGCTGGAGCAAGGATTCAAGGCCATCAAGATCAAGCTCGGCTATCCGGACGCGAGCCGCGATGTCGAGGTCACGCGCGGCGTGCGCGAGCTGATCGGGCCGGACGTGGCATTGATGGTGGACTTCAACCAGAGCCTGCAGCCGCACGAGGCGATACGCAGGATACGGCTGCTGGAAAGCTTCGACCTGCTTTGGGTCGAGGAACCAGTCGCCGCAGAAGATTTGCAAGGCCATGCGCAGGTGCGCCAGGCGGTGGCATCGCTCGGTGTGTCGATACAGACCGGCGAGAACTGGTGGTTCCCGCGCGATGCAGAGCGTGCACTGAGCGCCGGTGCCTGCGACATGATGATGCCGGACCTGATGAAGATTGGCGGCATCACTGGTTGGCTGTCGGTGATGGGCGTAGCCGCTGCGGCGTCGATGCCGGTGTCGAGTCACTTGTTCATCGAGGCCAGCGCACATGTGCTACCAGTGACGCCGACCTGTCACTGGCTCGAATATATGGATTTCGGTTCGTCGATACTGGCGAACCCCTGTGAAGTGATCGACGGTTGCGTGACTGCGCAGGGCCCGGGACTGGGCCTGTCGTGGAATGAGGCAGCCGTCGCGAAATATCTCATCGGCTAGCGCTGCGCCCGACCCGGAACCGGGTTGCGGTGAACGCAGCTGGTTCAGACAACGGGAGGCAGCATGAAAGCTTCAGTCAGGCATTTCGACAACGATCAGGTCGCAGACCCTGTGCGCAGCCTCGGTTCCGGCCGCCGGCTGCGCCGTGCCGCGCTCGCACTGGCGGCATCGGTCATCGCGGCGGTGGTGCTAGGCTGGATGCCGCTGCCCGCGCAGGCCGAGACCCTCGAGACCAATAATCCCGACATCGTCGTCAAGCGCGTTTATTGCGTCGACTATGGCCTTGGTGGGGTGCTGGTCAACAAGAGCGGCAAGCCCTTCCGCGGTTCGCTGGCGGTGGCCGTGAAGGACGAGGAGGGCGATGTCGTCGGCCGCGGCACCCAAAGGCTGCGCGTCGGCGCGGCCAACGGCGCGCGCTTCGCTTACTACTACATCAACACCCTCGATTGCAGGAAGCATACCTTCGATTTCACGGTGAATTGAGTCGGGCAGCATCGGCCGGACTTTTTGCCCTGGCCGTCCGGTCCCGCCGCGCTTCGCCACTCCGCGCCCTTCTGCGCCCGCGATTTTCCCCGAACCACCGCGCTGTGTTAACGTAGCACCATGCGTCACACCTACCGCATGCTGATCGCCGTCTTCCTGAGCCTGCTGCTGCCGCTGCAGGCCGGATCGGCGCTCGCTCGCTCGGTGGGCATGCTGTCGCGACATCATGCACCAGCCGTCAGCACGGCAAACCAGTCTGCAGCGCCTGCCACACAGGCTCCGCTGAAAGTTGCGCATGCGATCGGCATGCCACACCAGCACGGTGCGCATGCACATCATGAGCATCAGTCCGTGAAGAAGTCCGCGCCCTCCGGCAAGGACGACGCCAACCACAAGACCCGCCATGCGAAGGGTCAGTGCAGCGATTGCGGCAAGTGCTGCATGACCGCTGCCGTGGCACCACCGCCTGCGCTGGCCGCTGCTTACCAGCCGCACGCCACGCGTGCAGCCTGGCTTCCTTTCCGGGCGCGCATTGCCGCCCATGTTCCCGACGGGCCTGAACGACCGCCTCGCTCCCTGATCGCCTGATACAGCGTCGGCTCGCGCATTGCGCAGACCGGCTTCCCGTACGGCCCCGCCGTACCGAACTGTAGATGGAGTCAGTCCATGAAGCTCCCGACTGTTGGCAAGGCCTGGCCTTGCCTGATGCCACCGGCGCCGACACTTGTTGCGCTGGCGCTGGCATCCGTGCTGGCCGGCTGTGCCGGCTTTTCCGAGGACGGCGGCAGGTCGCGCGTCGATGCGCTTGCCGGCGCGCGCATCGGCCAGCCGCTGCCCGCTGCCGCCGATGCGCGGCACAACCCGAATGATGCGCAGGCCGCGCAAGACGAGGTGCGTCGCGTGCTGGCTGCACCGCTGACAGCCGATGGCGCAGTACGAGTCGCGCTGCTCAACAATCCGCGCGTGAAGATCGCGCTGGCCGAGCTCGGTATCGCCGAAGCGGACCTGGTGCAGGCGGGTCGCTTGCGCAATCCGCGTTTCGGTTTTGGCAGGTTATCCGGCGATGACGGCGTCGAGATCGACCGCAGCGTGATGTTCGACCTCGCTGGCCTGCTGACCCTGCCCATGCGCAAGGCTGTCGAGCAGCGGCGCTTCGAACAGGCGCAGCTGCAGGCGGCGCTGCAGGCGGTGCGCCTTGCATCGGATACGCGGCGTGCGTACTTTCAGGCGATCGCCGCCGAGCAATCACTGGCCTATCTGCGGCAGGCCGCGCTGGCATCGGAGGCCTCGGCCGAACTCGCGCAGCGGATGGCCAAGGCCGGCAACTTCAACAAGCTTGACGGCGCGCGCGAACAAGCTTTCCATGCCGAGGTCAGCGCGCAGCTCAAGCGCGCCGAGCACGGCGCACTCGCGACCCGCGAGCAGTTGTTGCGCCTGCTGGGCGTATCCGGCAGCGATATCGCATTACGCCTGCCCGAGCGCCTGCCCGACTTGCCAGAAGCACTGGCCAGCGGCAATGACATCGAGTCGACCGCGCTCGCGCAACGGCTTGACCTGCAGGTGGCGAAGCTCGATGCCGAGGCCACCGCGAAAAACCTCGGGCTGACGCGCGCTACCCGCTTCGTCAATGTGTTCGAGCTCGGCTACCAGAACAAGAGCGCGACCGGCGCAACGCGGGCCGATGGCTATGAAGTCGAACTGGCGCTGCCCGTTTTCGACAGCGGCGATGCGCGCCTGCGCCGCGCCGAGGCCAGCTACCAGCGCACGCTGATGCGCACCGCCGAAGTTGCGCTGCAGGCGCGGTACGAGGTGCGGGAAGGCTATTCGCGCATGCGCAGCCAGTATCAGGTCGCGCGCCAGTACCGTGACGAGATCGTGCCGGCCCGCAAGCGTATCTCCGAGGAGGTACTGCTGCGCTACAACGGCATGCTGGTCAGCGTGTTCGAACTGCTGGCCGATGCGCGCTCGCAGATCGCCAGCGTGACGGCTGCCATCGATGCGCAGCGTGACTACTGGATCGCCGAGTCCGAACTGCAGTTCGCGATCCATGGCGGCAGCGCCGTCATCCCGGGCGTAACGCTGCCCGCTTCATCCAACATCAGCACGCCACCGGCTGCGGCCGGCGGCCATTGAGGAGGGCCACACCATGGTCTCACGCAGAGATTTTTTCATGGGCGCCGGTATCGCAGCGCTCGGTGCAGGCCTGGTCAGCCGGGTCGGTGCCGCATCATTGCCCGAGGCGCCGGTCGCAGCCGGCCCGAAAACCGTTCCGCCGCCGTTGCCACCGAATGGCCGGCCTTTCCATCCGGTGGTCACCCTGAACGGCTGGTCCATGCCCTGGCGCATGAATAACGGTGTCAAGGAATTCCATTTGGTCGCCGAGCCCGTCGTGCGCGAATTCGCGCCCGGCATGAAGGTACAACTGTGGGGTTACAACGGACAGTCGCCGGGGCCGACCATCGAGGTGGTCGAGGGCGACCGCGTACGCATCTTCGTCACCAACCGGCTGCCCGAGGCCACGGCCGTTCACTGGCATGGTCAGCGGCTGCCGAACGGCATGGATGGCGTGGCTGGCCTGACGCAGCCGCGCATCGAGCCCGGCAAGACCTTCGTCTATGAATTCATCGCGCGCCGCGCCGGTACCTTCATGTACCACCCGCATGCGGATGAAATGGTGCAGATGGCGATGGGCATGTACGGCTTCTGGGTCACGCATCCGAGAGACCACAACGTCATGCGCGTCGACCGCGACTTCGTGTTCCTGCTCAATAGCTTTGATATCGAGCCCGGCAGTGCGGTGCCGAAGGTGAACACGATGACCGAGTTCAACATGTGGGGCTTCAACAGCCGTGTCTTCCCCGGCATCGATTCTCTGCATGTGCGGCAGGGAGACCGGGTGCGCATCCGGGTGGGCAACCTGACGATGACGAATCATCCGATTCATATCCACGGCCATGAATTCTTCGTTACCGGCACCGATGGCGGCTGGACACCGCCGGCATCGCGCTGGCCTGAAGTGACGGCCGACATCAGTGTTGGCCAGATGCGCGCGCTCGAATTCGACGCCACCGAGCCCGGCGACTGGTCGCTGCATTGCCACAAGTCGCATCACACGATGAATGCGATGGGCCATCAGGTGCCGACCATGATCGGCGTCGACCATCGCGGCGTGGCCGAGAAGATCAGCAAGCTGGTGCCCGATTACATGGTGATGGGCGACAAGGGCATGGGTGACATGGCGACCATGGAGATGCCGCTGCCCGAGAACACGCTGCCGATGATGACCGGCGACGGACCCTTTGGCAGCGTCGAGATGGGCGGCATGTTCACCGTGATCAAGGTGCGCAAGGATCAGAAGCCGGGCGACTACAGCGATCCGGGCTGGTATGCACATCCGCCGGGCACGGTCGCTTATGAGTGGAATGGCACGCTTGCCGAGGCGCCGCGCAGCGATTCGGCCGGCGGGCAATCGATGCCGGTAGCGACCAAACCGGCCCCGGCCGAGCTGAAGGCCAAAAAGCCTGCCGGTCACGAAGGGCATCACTGACCGTCGAGATCCTCGACTGCGTCATGACCGAGTTTATGAAACCAACAACCACCCGAAGGAGAGAGAAGATGAAAGTCAACAAGACAACCATCCTGCAAGCGGCGATCAAGGCCCCAGTCGTCATGTCGTCGCTGCTGCTGGCGCTGGGCGCGCCGGCGTGGGCCACTCATCACGAGCAGGAACATGGGCAGGAAGCGCACACGCATGCCCATGAAACGCAAGCCGATGCGGCGGCAGTCGATGAATTCGTGAACGCCGAGATCCGGTCCATTGATCGCGACAATGGCAAGCTGACGCTCAAGCATGAGGCGATTCGAAAGTACCAGATGAATGGCATGACGATGGGTTTTCGCGCCGATCCGAAACAGCTCGAATCGCTGGCTGTCGGCGACAAGGTGCGCTTCATACCTGATCGCGTGAACGGCCAGTATGTAATCACGAAGATCGAGAAGCTGCAGTAAGCGGTGACCTATGCGGTGGCGCGGATGAATTTGCCATGCCGCCGCGAACTGTTGCGGCCCCTGCTGTCCAAGCTTGCAGGCGGATGTCGAAGCCTGTTCGAAGGGCAAGGGGGCGCGGCACCATGTTGCAAACAAACGAATTTCATTGCAGCGGCTTCGAGCCTCGCAAAAGCGGGCGCCTGAGGATTCTGCGCGCCTATTCCATTCTCGACACGCCGCCCGAGATCGAGTTCGATCGCCTGGTCAGACTGGCAGCCCAGCTCTGTCATACACCGATTGCCGCCGTCAGCCTGGTCGATGAAAGACGGCAATGGTTCAAGGCCATCGAAGGTCTCGCGGTGCGGCAGACCGACATTTCCGTATCGTTTTGTGCGCACGCGATCCGTCAGACCGGTTTTTTCGAAGTGCGCGATGCGCTGCGTGACCCGCTCTTTGCCGACAATGCGCTGGTGACAGGGCCGCCGTATATCCGCTACTACGCGGCCTATCCACTGGTCACTCAAAGCGGGCATGCGCTGGGCACGCTGATGGTGATCGATCGCGTGCCGCGCCGGCTGACCCGGCTGCAGCGCGAGCAGCTCGAGACCCTGGCGCTGCAAGCAATGATCGCGCTCGAGCTGCGCCGGCGCGAGATCGTGCTGCGGCGGGTGCTGGACCATGAGACCAAGCGTCACTCCGGGCTCAACAAGCTATCGGCGGAGATCGTGCGTATCCTCGGCCTGGATCCCAGCCACGAGGCTTTCCGCGATGTCGAGAAGGCAGTGCTTGCGGCGACCCAGCAGCTGCGGCAGCGCGCTGCGTTGCTGGACCAGGCCAAGGATGCGATCTTCGTCAAGGATCTGGAGCACAAGATCACCTACTGGAATGGTGGCGCGCAGCGGCTGTTTGGCTATACGCGCGAAGAGGCCATAGGCAAGGAGGCCGCGGGCTTGCTCGAAATTTCGGCCGAAGACCTGCATGTCATGGTCAAGTCGCTCGAAGGCAGCGACGAATACAGCGGCGAACAGTGGCAACGATGCAAGGACGGTCGCCAGGTACTGGTGCGTGGTCACCTGACCCGCGTGCGCGACGAAGTCACCGGGGAGCCCAAAGCCGTGCTCGCGATCTGGACCGACATCACCCAGCTGCGCCGTGACCAGGAGAAGGTCCAGTACCTGGCTTTTCACGACCAGCTGACGCAGTTGCCTAACCGGGTCGCGCTGATGGAAAGGCTCAATCATGCGCATGCGGCCAGCAATCGTCACGGCCAGCATGGTGCGCTGATCTTCCTCGACCTGGACAATTTCAAGAACCTTAACGATACCCTGGGCCACGACATGGGCGACCTGCTGCTGCAGCAGGTCGCGGCGCGTCTGACGTCCTGTATGCGCAGCATGGATACCGTTGCCCGGCTCGGCGGCGATGAATTCGTGCTGCTGCTGGAAGAGCTGGGTGCCGACCAGCGCCGGGCAGCGATTCAGGCCGAAACGGCGGCCCGCAAGATCCTCGAAGCGCTGGATCAGCCGTACGACTTGCGCGGCCGACAGTACAACTGCACGGCCAGCCTCGGTATTTCCCTGTTCAACGGGCGTGCGCCCGGGGTCGAGGAATTGCTGAAGCAGGCCGATCTCGCGATGTATGGCGCCAAGCAGGCCGGGCGCAATACCCTGCGCTTCTTCGATCCGCGCATGCAGCAGCTGCTGGTGCAGCGTGCGACGCTGGAGGCTGACCTGCGGCGGGCGTCACTAAAGCATGAGTTCATGCTGCACTACCAGCCGCAACTGGACCGTGAAGGCACGCTACGCGGGTTGGAGGCGCTGCTGCGCTGGCATCATCCGACGCGCGGCCTGGTACTGCCCGATGAGTTCATACCGACCGCCGAGGAAACCGGCCTCATCTTGCCGCTGGGCCGCTGGGTGCTGCAGACCGCGTGTGGGCAGCTGGCGGCATGGACGGCAATGGGCCTACAGCCGATACCGGTATCGGTGAATGTCAGTCCGCGCCAGTTGCGCAGTCCGGCCTTCGTTGATGACGTACGCTTCGCGCTCGAGCAGAGTGGCACCGATCCTTCCCGCCTGCGACTGGAACTGACCGAGAGCATGCTGGTGACCGATGTGCCGGAGACGGCCGCCAAGATGCGCGCGCTCAAGGCACTCGGCGTTCGCTTCTCCCTCGATGATTTCGGCACCGGCTATTCATCGCTGTCCATACTGCAGCAGCTACCG
>CAZCDW010000028.1:16801-20822 GCA_964497485.1 uncultured Bifidobacterium sp. | reverse complement strand
GGGAAGTTCAGAACGCGGTTCGACTCGACGACGATCAGGAAGCCGTCCTTGGTCCAGCAGACGCCGTTCGGGTTCTTGAACTTGATCGACGGAGCGAAAGGCTTGACTTCGTCGGCGGTCATGTCGCCGTTACGGTCGGTGACGGCCCAGACGGTGGTCTTGCGGGTGCCGACGAACAGCATGTTGGTCGACGGAGCAACGGCCATGTAGCGTGCATCCGGGACAACTGCGTACAGTTCGATCTTGAAGCCTTCCGGCATCTTGATGCGCTTCAGGTTAGCCTTCAGCTTCTCGACGTTAGCGCCGGTTTGCGGCACGGTCGGGATGTCGATCGCGGTGTCGGTGTTCTTGAACGCCGAGATCTTTTCCAGGTTCTCATCTTTGGCAAAGCTGGGGGCAGCGAAGGCAACCAGCAGTGCGGATGCCAGGACGCTCTTCACAAATACGGTGGATTTGGCCAATTTAATCTCCGATTGGTTTTTATAGACAAAACAACAAACTACTCAGGGAACCCGAGCAGAATTTTCATTAAAATTTTTACAAGCTTGTAAATGAAAATCCCGCCGTGATGCTATTGGGGCTCTGGACTATAGGACTTGCTTATAACGTGTTACAAGTGAAAATTTTTCACCAGTAACGCCGGCAATAACTTCGCAGCCCGGCAGTACGTAGCTTCCCACAAAATGAAAAAACCGGCAGGAGCAAGCAAGCCAGGCCGGTTTTGATGCAGCGATCGGCTTACGGGCGATTACTGTATGACGACCCCCCAGGGGAGTTCGCCCACTTTGATTTCACCGAGGGGTTTCAGCTCGATGGCATCGATCACGGAAACCGAGTTCGATCGTCCGTTGGCGACATAAAGCTTTTTGCCATCCGGCGTGATCGCCATATTCCATGGGCGCTTTCCGACCGGTATCGTGGCCATGATCGAATTGTCTGCGGTGTCAATGGCAGATACTGTGCCGTCCTTGCCGTTCGAGATAAACACGCGGCTGCCATCGGGCGACATCGTTACGCCATTCGAGAAGTTGCCGGTCTTGATTTCGGCTATCACCTTGCGTTGCGCCACATCGATCGCATACACCGTGCTGGCAATCTCGCACGCCACATAGGCGACCTTGCCATCCGGGCGGAAGGCGATGCCACGCGGCCGATCCCCCACTTTTACCGCTGCGACCTGTTTGCGCTTCTTCACATCGATGATGTCGACGCTGTCGGCTTCTTCAGCTGATACCATCATCAGCTTGCTGTCCGGGCTGAACACGGCATGCTCGGGATTTTTGCCACGGGTTTTGACGGCGAAGGCTTTCTTGCCGGTCGCCGTGTTGATGAAGTTCACCGCATTGCTGATCTCCGATGCGGCTGCAACCCATTTGCCGTCCGGGGAAATCGATACGCCCTCGGGCGATTCGCCAAGCTCGATCTTGCCGCTGGCTTCGCGCTTCTCCACATCGACCAGCACCAGCGCATTGTGCGGCTGGTCGCTAACATAAACGATCTTGCCATCCTTGGAGACGGCCAGTCCGCGCGGCTTGTCGCCGGCCTTGATGTCGGCGACGACGGTGTCGGTCTCGGTGTCGATCACCGACAGCGTGCCTGATTTTTCATTCGGCACATAGGCAAAAGGAGCGGCGAGTGCGGCAGTCGATAGTGTGGCGATGGACAGTGCCAACGACAGGTGCCGGTATGCGATCTTCATTGCTGAAACAGTCTCCGATTCATGGGGTGTCATTGAGAGCTGCCAAGCATAACCGAAGAGCGAACGCCATGGCAGAGGGACAAGCCTGAAGGCCCCGCCTGAAGCATGCTGCGATTTCGGGTACGATGGCTTCGCTGTTGATGCAGCGCACTACTTTCATCCGATCTTTCATCCCACTAGATACAAGAACCCATGACAGGAAGCCCCCATGTCTGAAGAATTTACTGAACACGATTGGCGCCGCTTCCTGCGCAGCATAGGCGAAGATCCGAACCGGCCCGGGTTGGTCGAGACGCCTGCGCGCGTGACCAAGGCCTGGAAGCACTGGAGCTCGGGCTACCAGCAAAATCCGGCTGATGTCATGAAGGCCTTCGAAGATGGCGCCGAGGATTACAACGAGCTCATCATCGTTCGCAATATCCCGGTGTACAGCCATTGCGAGCATCACCTGGCGCCTTTCTTTGGCCGGGCGGTGATTGGCTATTTGCCGGCCGGGAAAATCGTCGGGCTGTCGAAACTGACGCGTCTGATGGAATGCTTCTCCAAGCGTCTGCAGGTCCAGGAAAGGCTGACCATGCAGGTCGCGAACGCATTGATGGATGTACTGGAGCCGCGCGCTGTCGGCGTCACGATCCGTTGTCGCCACTTGTGCATGGAAAGTCGCGGCATCAAGACCAGCGGTGAAGAAACGGTCACGTCGGCGATGTTAGGTGAGCTGCAAAGCAATCTCGCCATGCGTACAGAATTCCTCGATCTTGCGCGCGAGGACAGTTCGCGCTGCTAAGCCTGTGGTCGCCGTCCCGGACATGCTTGCCCGGGACGGTTTCGCGCGTTCGATGTCGGCGCGGGCACCTGCAGGTATCGTGATGTCTGCGAGATCGCGGGCCAGATGTCCCTTCACCGCGGCGCCCGATGCCGTCAGTCGGCTTTCTTCTTCGCTTTCTTCTTTTTCTTCTTCACCGCGAGCATGGTGCCGCGGCATTCAGCGCTCCCACATCGGCAGGCATAGGCTTTCTTCAGCGCCTTGCTCATTTTCTCGTCGATCACCAGGCCGTAGTCATAGTTCAATTCCTCGCCGCGCGTGATGTCGCGCAGTGCGTGAATGAACACCCGTCCTTTTTCTTCCTGCGCTTCGCAATTTGGCTCGCAGGAATGATTGATCCAGCGCGCGTCGTTACCTTCGTCGCCACCATCGATCAGCTTGCCGCTTTCCAGGCTGAAAAAGAACGTATGGTGTGGATTCTCCGGATCCTGGCCGAAGCGCTTCTCAGCCTGTTTCTCCGTGATTCGCTTGCCCTGGTATTCGATGATACGTGCGCCGGCCGGAATCTTGCGCGCGGCGAATACGCCATTGCCGTGAACCTTGGAATTGCGGACTTTGACGTAGGTATCCGGTAGCAGATGGTCGTCGGCGGACTGGGCTGATTTCATGGATGACTGGACAAGAGGTTGGCGTGGGAAAAGTAGTCAGCGACGGCTGCAGGTCAAGCGCGAGATGATATCCCGGCAATGAGACACGGCACAAGTAAGGTGCCATGCCGTTGCGCAAATGCGGTTCGGAAAGCGTACGCGCAGTTTTTTCAGGCACGCGGTAATTTTTGTCAGTGGCCGCAGGCCGTGGGTCAATGCTGCCCTTGCGATCGCAGCGAAGCTTGGCATGGCACGTCATTTGCGACAGACGCCGGCTGATTGTTCATCAATGCGGGCGGCGTTCCGCTTGCCAAGATCCAAGGAGAAAATCGTATGCCCACGCCCCAGTTCAGATCGCAACTTGCCGCCGCCCTGATCGGCTTGCTCGGCACCGCATTCCTTGTGAACTCCCTTTCCGTGCACCCGCAGGACAAGGGCGACAAGGCCAGCGCAACGCAGAGCAAGGAAAGTTCGTCAGGCTCGTCCAGCGGCACCAGCACCACTCAGGAGAGCGCAGCCGGCGCCGGCGCCAAGCTCAGCCAGAGCGACGAGCGCATGATCAAGCAGATCGCCGAAGCCAACCTGGCCGAGATCAGCGCCGGCAAGATCGCGCAAGACAAGGCTCAGAACAATGAGGTCAAGAGTTTCGCGAAAAAGATGGTCGACGATCACACCAAGGCCCTCGACGACCTCAAGCAGCTGGCGCAGTCCAAGGGCGTGACCTTGCCGACCGAGCCGGACAAGCAACACATGGCGATGGAGAAGAAGTTGCAGGCATTGAGCGGCGAAAAATTCGACAAGCAGTATCTGCAACAGGCAGGCGACCGAGCGCACAAGGAGACACACCGACTGCTGCAGCGCGCGAGCTCGCGCGCCGAAGATTCGGACCTGAAGAACTACGCCAGCAAAGTG
>CAZCDW010000028.1:0-16701 GCA_964497485.1 uncultured Bifidobacterium sp. | reverse complement strand
GAGTCGAATGTGCAGTTCGGCGAAGGTGGGGCCGGTACTTTTTCGGATGGCAAGCTGTGGACGCAGGTCAGCGATCCCCGGCACTATGGCCGCAAGGTACTGACGGAGTTCGTGAAGGCGGACGCTCCGCCTGAGATCCTGTACGTCAGCAAGCCGCATATCGGCACCTTCCGTCTGGTGAAGATGATCGAAATCATGCGCGATACGATCGAAAGCCTGGGGGGTGAGTTTCGCTTCGAGCAGAAGGTCAGTGGCATGGAGATCGTTGACGGCCACCTGCGTGCGCTGAAACTGTCCAATGGCGAAGTGCTGGCCACGCAACATGCCGTGCTCGCGATCGGGCATAGCGCGCGTGATACTTTCCAGATGCTGATGGCGGCCGGTGTGCATGTTGAGGCCAAGCCCTTCTCGGTGGGTTTTCGCATCGAACATCCGCAATCATTGATCGACCGAGCGCGCTTCGGTCGTTTCGCCGGCAATCCCATCCTCGGTGCTGCCGACTACAAGCTCGTTCATCATGCGAGCAATGGCCGTACTGTCTACAGTTTTTGCATGTGTCCGGGCGGCACGGTGATCGCAGCAACGTCGGAAGAAGGACGCGTCGTCACCAATGGCATGAGCCAGTATTCGCGCAACGAGCGCAATGCCAATGCCGGCATTGTGGTGGGTATCACGCCCGATGATTACCCGGGTGGTCCGCTGGCCGGCATCGATTTCCAGCGCGCGATTGAATCGACAGCGTATGAACTCGGCGGACACAATTACAACGCGCCCGGCCAGTTGGTCGGCGATTTCATCGCGAATCGACCGTCGTCCGTTTTTGGCGAGGTGCTGCCGTCGTACAAGCCAGGCGTCAGCCTCGGCGACCTCAATCCCAGCCTGCCGTCCTACGCGATCGATGCGATACGCGAAGCGCTGCCGGAATTCGACAAACAGATCCGCGGCTTCGCGATGCAGGATGCGTTGTTGACCGGGGTGGAGACGCGTACATCGTCACCGGTGCGCATTCGGCGTGGCGAGGACTTGCAGAGCGTGAACACGCGTGGTCTCTACCCGGCCGGCGAAGGCGCCGGCTACGCAGGCGGCATCATGTCGGCAGCGATCGATGGCATCCGAGTGGCAGAAGCCTTGTCCTTGTCGATCTGTGCGCAGGCCGGCAACGGCATTGCTGCGTGACGTCGTCACACGATCAATAAAAAACGGGCCGCTGAAGCGGCCCGTTGTTTTTACTGCTGGCTTATTGCAGACTGATCGTTGGAATTACGAGGCTTTCTTCGCACGCGCCGGCTTGTCGGTCGCGGTGGTGAAGTGCTTCGCGGCTTCGTTGAAATTTTCTTCCAGGTTGTCGATCGCGTGTTTGCTCGCCTTCGAGATCTGTTCGTAGGTGGCGTTGGCGTTGGCAACGCTGGCCTTCAGCAACGCGATCGCGTTTTCCGAGCCGGCCGGTGCCGTTTTCGACAGGTCGTCGATCAGCTTGTTGACCTGCTTGGTGGTCTCGGCGATGCGTGCCTCGGTCGCCTTGGTGAAGTCGGCCTGGGCCTTGGTCGCGATCGAGGCCAGATGACGGCCGTAGGCCAGGGCTTTCTCGGCATTCGGCTGGGCTTGCTGCGTGCTCAGGTTCAGGACTTCCTGCGCATCCTTGGCAGCCAGCATTTGCTGGGCAGCGGCGGACGTGGTGGCCAGCGATTCCTTGGCAGTGGCCAGGTTCAGTTCGACCAGCTCGGCGACGCTATGCAGCGCCTTGTTGGCCAGGTCGCTCATCGCGGCCAGTTGGTTGTCGATCGAGGCCTTGGTGGCATTGGACAGTTGGTCAGCATGAGAAAACATGGTGGTTCTCCTTTCAGGGCTATCGGGTGTCGGTTCCAGCAGGTTCCGGGATTCATTTCGCAGCGATTGTGCGCCGCAACAAAACCGATTTTACGGGCTCCTGCCCCGCTGTCAACCAAATTTTGTGCAGAGCAGCAAAATAATTGACGCGCCGCAAAATAAAGTTGTTAATAATAAAATTTCGCCGCCCGAAAACCCGCAGAAATGCTGGAGCCTGCTCTCCGAACTCGCTGTAGGCTGTTGGCAACGGTAAACTTCCACGAACCCCGACCAGCGACTCCATCAGCAACCCCGTCAGCCACCCATCAAGCCCATGACTGCTGCCCGTCCCCCGGCCGCCCCTGCAGCTTCTGCAGCTTCAGACACGTCGGTACCAGCCCACTGGCCCCCGGGCTTACCGCAGCATTTGCCATTGCCGGCGACCTCGCTGCCTGTGGCGCTCGAACAGGCCACCGCCCGCGATCCCGAACACACGGCCCTGATCTACTTTGGCCGCTACATCCGCTACCGCGAACTGAAAGCGGACGTGGATGCGCTGGCCGGCTGGCTGCAGCAACGCGCCGGCGTACGGCGCGGCGATCGTGTGCTGCTGCAGATGCAGAACTGTCCGCAATTCGTGACCGCGTTCTACGCGATCCTGCGCGCGGATGCGATCGTGGTACCCGTCAATCCCATGCTGCTGGCCGAAGAGCTGCGTTACCTTCGCGACGACAGTGGTGCGCGGGTCGTGCTGACGTCGGAAGAATTGCTCAACAGCTGGGCGCCCCTCCTTGCCGAGGGCAAGCCGTTGCAGATGGTGGTCGCACGCCATGCCGAACAGACAGGCGACGAGGTCTCGGAAGCGCCCGACTGGGTACGGGAACCGCGACAGGTACTCGCTCACGACGTTCAGCATGCCTGGCGTGACGTGATTGCCGCAGGGTTGGCACCGACCGCCATGCAGGCCGGGCCTACCGACCTCGCTTGCCTGCCGTATACCTCGGGTACTACTGGCCAGCCCAAGGGCTGCATGCATACCCATCGCTCGCTGATGTTCACGGCCGTTGCTGCCGTCACCTGGGCATCACATCAGCCAACAGACATCGCGCTGGTATCGCTGCCGATGTTCCATGTCACGGGCATGCAGGTGAGCATGAATGCGGCGATCTGTGCGGGAGCGACGCAGGTGATCATGCCGCGCTGGGATCGTGAACTGGCGGCGCGCCTGATTGCGCGCTATCAGGTCACGACCTGGACGGCCATTTCGACGATGGTGATCGACTTTCTGTCGAGTCCGTCGCTCGATCCGTCGGCCCTGAAGAGCCTGCGCCGCATTTCCGGCGGTGGTGCTGCGATGCCGGCCGCGATTGCGCAAAAATTGCTGGAGCTGACGGGTCTGCGCTACATGGAAGGCTATGGCCTGACGGAGACCATAGCTACGACGCATGCCAATCCCTTGAACAACCCCAAGCAACAGTGCCTTGGCATACCGATCTTTGATACGACCTCGATGGTGATCGATCCGACATCGTATAGACCGTTGCAAGTCGGCGAGATCGGCGAAATCGTAATCCACGGACCGCAGCTGTTCGAGGGCTACTGGCAAGACGAAGAGAAGACTCGCGCTGCCTTCATTGAGATCGACGGAAAACGCTTCTTGCGCACCGGCGATCTCGGCTACATCGATGCCGATGGGTATTTCTTTTTCACCGACCGGCTGAAGCGGATGATCAATGCAAGCGGCTACAAGGTATGGCCGGCCGAAGTCGAGACCATGATGTACCGCCATCCTGAACTCAGGGAATGCTGCATTGTTGCCGCACTCGATCAGCATCGCGGCGAAACGGTCAAGGCCTTTGTCGTGCGCAGGGAGGGCAGCACCGTCGATGCCGATCGGCTGATCGCGTGGGCACGTGAACAGATGGCGGCCTACAAGGTGCCGCGCGTGGTGGAGTTCGTCGACAGTCTGCCGAAATCAGCGACTGGCAAGGTCCTTTGGCGGGTATTACAGGAAGCGGAGCTGGCGCGCTCACGCTGACATACTGAAGCGCGACGCGCGGCACGAGCATTGTCGTCGCGTCAGGCCGCGTTGCCCTCGGCCGTCTTGCGCCACGCATCGATCAGGTCTCTGGCATCACCTGGCAGCGACTCCAGCGTAAAGGTGCGGGCGCGCTGAAAAATCATCAGTGCGTACACATCGGCGAGCGCATTCACCTCGGCCGACAACGCATGCTCTTCGCCGGTGGACGGACGCATGCGGCGCCAATAGTTGATCGCCTGTTCGAGTTCGTTGAGGGTAAGATCCATCGGCTCATTGTATCGGTTTTGGACAAGGGAGATGCGCAATGAATTTCGTGCTGGTGCATGGTGCATGGCATGGCGGCTGGTGCTGGCGGCATGTTGCAGACAAGCTGCGCGCCTGTGGACATCAAGTGCTCACGCCGACCATGACAGGATTGGGTGAGCGCGCACACCTGCTCGATCAGCACACGAGCTTGTCGACGTGTATCGCCGATATTGCCGGCGTGATCGATGCCGAAGAATGGCAGGACGTGGTACTGGTCGGGCACAGCTTTGCCGGGCCAGTGATTACCGGCGTTGCCGATCGTATGCCGGAACGTCTGAAGCAACTGGTCTATCTGGACGCGTTGGTCGTGCAGCACGGTCAATCGGCGCTGTCACTGTTCAGCGCCGACGTGCAGCAGGAACGCAGCCGCACCATCGACCCCGAAGGTTTGCGGATGGCGATACCGTCACCCGAGAAATTCGGCGTTACGGATCCGACGCAACAAGCCTGGCTCAAGCGGCGACTGACGCCACATCCGCTGAAGGCCTATACCGAGCCGCTGAAGTTGCGGCATCCGTTCGGCAACGGCCTGCCGAAAACCTATATCGCCGTCACCGATCCGTGGTACCCGCCGCTGGCTGCGCTACGCGACTGGGTGCGTGCCCAACCAGACTGGCAATGGCGCGAAATCGCTGCCGGGCATGATGCGATGGTAACCGCGCCCGATGCGCTGGCTGAATTGCTGCTGGCCATAGCGGGCGGTTGATTCGCGTGATGAGCTCTCGCGATTGATTCTCACGATTGATTCGCGCGCCCGACGCATTTGACTCAACGCTTGCTGAGAAAGGCCGCGAGTCGTTCAACGCCCAGCGCCAGCCTGTCCGTCGAACTCGCAAAGCACCAGCGTATCGCCCCCTCGCCTTCGGGACCGAAAGCGCTGCCCGGTGCCAGGCCCAGCCCTGCCTCGGCCACCAGGCGCTTGCACAAGGCCAGTGAGTCTCTTTCACCGTCAAGACGGAAGAACACATACATCGTGCCCTGCGGACGCGGTGCTATCACGCCGGCCTGGCGAAATTCGGGCGCGGACAGCTGCCCGCACAGGAAGTCACGCGCGGCACGGTAACGCGCAAGCGTATGCGCGACGATCTCTTCGCTGCGATCAAGGGCCACACAGCCGGCTTGCTGCACGAAGCCTGGCGCACACGAGGTGTTGTACTCGATCAGCTTGCCAAGATCGTGCATCAATGCAGCCGGCGCCTGCAACCAGCCCAGTCGCCAGCCTGTCATCAGGAAGGATTTGGAAAAGCTGTTGGTCGACACCACCCGCTCATCGGGTTCGGCGAGATCGAGGAACGACGGCGCGCACGCGGGCTTGCCAGGCGGCGTGTCGTACACCAGCCGCTCATAGACATCGTCGGCCATCAGCCAGATGCCGTGCTTGCGACAGTGCGCAAGCACCTGCTCCTGCTGCTCGCGCGAGATCATCCAGCCAGTCGGATTGTTCGGCGAATTCAGCAACAGTGCGCGGGTACCGGGTACCAGTGCATCGAGCAGGTGGTCAAGGTCGAGCTCCCAGCGCGCAGCATCACCCGCATTTTTGAGCTGCAGCGGTACCGACACCACGTCGGCACCAAGTATGCGCGGGATCTCGAGCAGGTTCGGCCACAGTGGCGTGACGGCGACCACCCGATCTCCCGGGTTCACCAATAGCTGCGCGACCAGCATCAGTGCCGATACGCCCGAAGAGCTGACTGCAATACGTTCCGCATCGACCGGGCGATGCAAGCGCGATACATAGGCGGCGATCGCTGCGCGCAGCGCCGGTATGCCCATGTTGTGCGTATAGAAGGTGTCGCCCGCATCCAGCGCTTCTTTTGCAGCGTCGCGGATAAAGGCCGGTGTCACTTCATCGGGCTCACCGAACCAGAAGGGCAGCACGTCATCGCGGCCCATGCCGGCATTCGCCACTTCGCGTATGCGCGATGCGCGCAGTGCCTGAACCTGCGCGCGCGCTTCGACCGGGAAATTCGGGAAACGTTTATCGCTTATCATCAAAAGCAAAGCCACAGTCGATTGGCCACATCCAGCACAAAGCCCGGCCGCAGGTAAGCAGCGAACACCGACGCCAGCAACACGGCAGCGCTGAGCGCCAGCAGCGCGCGCCTAGGCGATGGCAAGCCTGCCTGCTTCATGCGGCAGCCACTTCTTCGCGCACGATCGCAGCCTCGCTGATCGGCAGGTTGATCAGGCCGGCCGCAATACCCAGCACGATGGTGATCATCCACACGGTGTGGTAGTTGCCCTGCGCCGTGTAAAGGTAACCGCCGAGCCAGACGCCGAGAAAGCTGCCAAGCTGGTGCGAGAAGAAGACGAAGCCTGACAGCATCGACAGATAGCGCACACCGAAGATGCTGGCGATGGTCGCATTCGTCAGTGGCACTGTCGACAACCAGATGAATCCCATCGCGGCGGCGAAGATGTAGACCGAGGTCGGCGTCAGTGGCGCCAGCAAAAAGACGGTGATGAACAGCGCTCGCGCGAAATAGATCGCCGACAGCAGCCAGGGCTTGGGCCAGCGCCCACCGAGCTTGCCCGCATAGTAGGAGCCGAAAATATTGAAAAGTCCGATCGTGGCCAGCGCCGTGGTGGCGACACTCGGATCGAGGATGCCCTGGTCTTTCAGGTAAGCCGGCATGTGCACGCCGATGAACACCACCTGGAAGCCGCAGACGAAATAGCCCGCCACCAGTAACTGAAAAGGCCGGTGGCCAAAGGCTTCGCGCACCGCCTCGCTCACGCTCTGCTGGTGCGCATGCAGCCGCGTATCCGCCGAAGGCTCGCGCAGCATGAAGGCCAGTGGCAGCATCACCAGCAGCACGACCAGTGCCAGCCAGAGCAGCGCATGCTGCCACCCGCCGGCCGAAATCAGTTGCTGCTCGATGGGGACCATCGCGAACTGGCCGAATGAGCCGGCCGCGCCGAGGATGCCGAAGGCCCATGAGCGTTGTTCGAGCGGGGCCGTGCGGCCGATGATGCCCGACAGCGCACCGAAGGCTGTACCGGACAAGGCGCCCCCCAGCAGTACGCCGGAGACAACGATGAACAGCATCGCATCATCGATCAGGGCCATGGACAACAATCCCACTGCATACACGATGGCACCGACGAATACCACGCGGGCCGCGCCCAGCCGGTCCGCGGCCATGCCGGCAAACGGGCCGATTACACCCCACATCAGGTTTTGCACGGCCATCGCGAGTGAATAGGTTTCGCGCGTCCATCCATGCTGCTGAGATATCGGTTGCAGCCAGAAGCCGAAGCCGTGGCGTATGCCCATGGCCAGCGTGAGAATGATGCCGGAGGCAATCAGGACCGGCATCAGTCGCGGCGGGCGTGTGGTGGAAAACATGAAGGCAAGGGCAGACAGAGGGCTGGCAAGTGAGCGGCAGCACAGTGTAGCGCATGCCTGCCATGCTGAAGGCCGGCGAGGCTCTGAAAACGAACAGATGGAAACGACAAGGCCGCAGCGAGCGCTGCGGCCGGTGGGGGATGCCGGAAACGTGGGCTTACTGGCCCGTGCTGGGACTGGTCGACGGACCGGGGTTCGTGCCCGGCGTAGGGCTGGTGGTGCTGGGTGTATCGGTGCCGGTACCGCCCATGCTGGAGCCGCTGCTCGATGCGCCGCCCGAACTGCTGGGCGAACTCATGCTGCCAGCGGTACCCGAGGTGCCGGAAGTGCCGGAAGTCCCTGACGTACCCGATGTACCCGAAGTTCCTGCAGCGCCGGTCGAGCCCATGCTGCCGGATGTTCCCGAGGTACCCGATGTACCTGAACTGCCGGACATGCCCGAGCTGCCTGATGTCCCTGACGACGTACCCGAGCTGCCGCTGCTACCGGAGCCCGAGCCTCCGCCTGTCATGCCGGCGCAGGCGCTCAACAGCGCGGCACAGGCGATCACTACCAACCATTTGTTCATGTAACACTCCCGCAAGATTGATCTTCGGTACGACAGCGCGTACCAGGCGAAGCATCGAGATGCTGAGAGTAGAAGCAGCAGGCAGGCCGAAAGTTCGTCGGCACGCCGGCTGACTTGAGTTCACGCATTCGCGTGATCGCAGCCGATCTTGGGCAAACCAGGCCCGCGCATGGTCTGCGCTGGCCATCAATGCAAACGGCCGGCGCACTGGCCGGCCGTCGGTATAGCTGATGAAATGAATGCAGGCGTCAGGCTGCCTTCTTCGCGACGGCCTTCTTCGCCGCCGCCTTTTTGGCGACTGCTTTTTTGGGCACGGCCTTGACCGCGGTCTTGGTGGCGGACGTCGATGCAGTCTTTGTCGCGGTCTTTTTTGCAGCGGATTTTTTTGCGGCCGTCTTTTTCACCGCGGGTGTCTTCGCTGCTGTCTTGCGGGCCGGCGCTGCGGCCTCGCTGGCAGCGTCGTCGGCAGGCTTGGCCGCTGATTTCGCAGCCGGTTTTCCCTTGCGTTCCTCGAACTCGAAGCTGACCTTGCCATCCTTGCCCTTCACGAGGAAGGCCTTGAACGGACGGCGCGTGCGCTGCGATACAAAGCCTGGCAGCAGGTCGGTCTTGCCGTCATTGAGCAGCTTGGCCATCTGCTCGGGCAGGATTTCCTGTTGCAGGATGATGCGCCCGCTGCGGAAGTCGCAGGCCTTGGGACGCGCGACCGTCTTTTCGCAGACATAGGCCAGGCCCATCTCATAGACGCCGCTGCCGCATTTCGGGCAGGCGCCCAGCGGGCTCTGGTTGCTGAAGTCGACCGGCTCGGCGTTCTCGTCATCGTCATTCGACTGGCCAAAGTCGAACTCGAGCTTGTAATTGTTGATGTCCTCGTCGCGCGAGATCTTCAGGATTGCCGCGAACGGTCGGCCCATCTTCGACCGGAAGCCTTGCAGCGGACCGATGGTGCGGTTGGTCAGCAGCTCCTCGACCTCCGGCACTTCGAACTGTCGACCGCCGGGGATCTTGCTCATCGAGAATTCACACTTCGTGCACGCGAAGCGACGGTAATTTTCTTTCACCACACCACCGCAGTTCGGGCACGGCGTCTTCAGCGTCGCGTAGTCGCCGGGAATGGTGTCGTTGTCGTATTCCTTCGCGCGCTTGACGATGGTCTGGGTCATCTGCGCGATCTCGCGCATGAACTCGTCGCGGCTGATGCCGCCGCGTTCCATCTGCGACAGCTTGTGCTCCCATTCGCCGGTCAGCTCGGGCGCAGTCAGTTCGGCCACGCCGAGGCCGCGCAGCAGCGTCATCAGCTGGAAGGCCTTCGCGGTCGGGATCAGTTCGCGCCCTTCGCGCACCAGGTACTTCTCGCCGAGCAGGCCTTCGATGATGGCCGCACGCGTGGCCGGCGTACCAAGGCCCTTGCCCGCCATCGCATCGCGCAGCTCTTCATCTTCGACCAGCTTGCCGGCGCTTTCCATCGCCGACAGCAGCGTCGCTTCCGAATAGCGCGCCGGCGGCTTGGTGACCAGGCTGTGCGCCTCGACCTTGTCGGTCTTGACCTTTTCATCCTTCGCGACCGGCACCAGTGAACCGCTTGTCTCGCCGTCTTCCTTCTTCGACTCCAGCAGCGCGGACTCTTTGCCATAGACCGACAGCCAGCCCGGCGTCACGAGGATCTTGCCCGAGGTCTTGAACTGGTGGCCCGACACTTCGGTGAAGCGCGTCGTGACCAGGTATTCCGCGGCCGGGAAGAACACCGCCAGGAAGCGTCGCACGACCAGGTCATACAGCTTCTGCTCGGGTTCGGACAGGCTCTTGGGCCATTGGCCGGTCGGGATGAGGGCGAAGTGATCGCTGATCTTCGTATTGTCGAAGATGCGCTTGTTGGGCTTGACCCAGCCATTGTTCAGGATCTGCGCGCAATGCGGGTAGTAGTTATTGCCCTCGCCCAGCGACTCCAGCGTCTGCTTGACCGTGCCCAGATAGTCTTCCGGCAGGTGCTTGGAATCGGTACGCGGGTAGGTCAGCACCTTATGCTTTTCATATAGCGCCTGCGCGAGGCCCAGGGTGTTCTTGGCCGAGAAGCCGAAGCGCGCGTTCGCTTCGCGCTGCAAGCTGGTCAGGTCGAACAGTGCCGGCGCCATTGAGGTGCTGGGCTTGGATTCTTCGCTGACATTGCCCGGCTTGCCACGGCAGGCGGCGACGATGGATTCGGCCGCGGCCTTGCTCCACAGGCGCTCCGCTTTTTTCTCGGGATCGCCGGGGTCGGCGCTGAAGCGGGTGTCGAGCCAGCGGCCCTCGTACACGCCGGCGGCGCACACGAATTCGGCTTTCACTTCCCAGAAGTCACGCGGCACGAATTGCTTGATCTTCTCTTCGCGCTCGACCACGATCGACAGCGTCGGGGTCTGTACGCGACCGACCGTTGTCAGGTAGAAGCCACCCTCTTTCGAGTTGAAGGCCGTCATCGCACGAGTGCCGTTGATACCGATCAGCCAGTCGGCCTCGCTTCGGCAGCGTGCTGCGTCGGCCAACGGCAACATTTCATTATCGTCACGCAGGTGCGCAAACGCATCGCGGATCGCGCCGGGCGTCATCGACTGCAGCCACAGTCGCTTGATCGGCTGCTTGGCCTTCGCGTATTGCACGATCAAACGGAAGATCAGTTCACCCTCGCGGCCCGCGTCACAGGCATTGATCAGCGCACCGACATCCTTGCGCTTGATCAGCTTGTTCAGCACCTTCAGCCGCGACTCGGTCTTCTGGATCGGGTTCAGCGCGAAGTACGGCGGGATCATCGGCAGGTTCGCAAATGACCACTTGCCACGCTTGACGTCATGCTCTTCAGGCGCGGCAATTTCCACCAGATGGCCGACGGCTGACGACAGCACATAGTCATCAGATTCGAAGTACTCATCGTGTTTGGTGAAGCCGCCCAGGCTCTTCGCGATGTCGTTCGCGACTGAGGGCTTCTCAGCAATGATGAGGGTTTTGGTCATGGTTGATCCGGTTCGGGGAGCTGCAGGGCCGCAGCCTCGCTGGCTGCGCCGCACGGGTGTCTGGTCATCAGACACCCCACTGTATTAATGGAAATGCGCCAAGGCCTCCAGTTGCCGCAAGTCCTCAAAAACGGCGGAAAACCGGGGTTTGGCTGGCTAAATGCGGCCAATGATAAGCGGGTTATCGAAAAGTCTGCAACAAGGGATGGCTGGCGCCGGGGTCGCTGGCAGGTCTGGTGAAGCTGCAGATATCAAGGATATCTGGCGTGAAAACGATGCGCGCAAGCTGCGGGCCGGGTCCGAGACAGCGGGAATCAGTGATAGACGGGCGGGCTCGCGCTGTCTTCGTCGGCGAACAGCTCGTCGAAGATCAGGCTGTCCGGCTCCTTGCCTTGGCTCCAGAGCACCATCAGCACGATGACTTTCAGCTTGTCGAGTCCAATCGGGGCTTCGTTGACCGCGCAGGCGCGCTCGATCACGATTTCTCGTTGCATCGCATTGATGACTTCAGCGGATTCCAGAAATTCAATGAAACCGATCGCGGCCGTGCCGAGCAGTTCATATTCCTGGGGAGCGTAGATGCGGGTACCGAAGGAGAACGCCGTCTGATGCCATTGCTGGCGGAACATGGCGTTGGTGGTTTCCGCAAGATCGGTCAACCACCCGAGTGCTTTCGAAATTTCTTCTTCTTCAAAACCTACCGCAGACAGTTTTTTCGCCAGCGCCGTGGAATCCGGGCAAGCGTCTGGGCGGTAATAGGTTTCGTAAAGATAAACGAGCACCTCAAACATGATCGTACTGTAGCCGCATCTGTGGCGAGATACAAGCGCGCTCGGAAAAATCTTTTTAATCAGTGGAGTGCCGGTCCGGAAGGTGATCGTGTTTGTTGCCGTTTTTCCCTGCAAATTCATGGCCTTAGAGCCTATCTCCTTAGGCCGCTAGCCGCGTTGCGCCTCCTTGCCGTACAGGTCGTACTGTCAGCGTCGGCGCGCCTTGCTATCGACCTGACCAGACAGGCTCTTGGTTTTATATGATTATTTGCTGGCAGGCTCTGCAATGGATGGATAAACACATCCATTAATGCTGCGTTCGCACAGGAAAAGCATTCGAAAAATCAATGCGGGGGATTTACATCCCCTTGGTTTCGATAAAGCCGTTATCGCGCTCAGAGCAGCCGCCGGTACTGTCCACCGGGCAGCATTTCGATTTGCTGCTGCATTTCCAGCGTCAGCAGGGCAGCCTGTATATCGGCGGCCGGCAAGCCGCTGCGGTCCACCAATTGATCGATGGTTACCGGGTCGTGGCCGGCCAGCGCAAGCAGCCGGGCAAGCGGCGTGGCGTCGTCGCTGGTCGTCTGTGCGCTTTCTGACGGAGTAGTCTCCGCAGGTGCAGTAGCGGACGACGGCGCCGCGCTATGCTGCCAGCGTAATTCTTCCATGATGTCTTGCGCGGACTCGACCAGTTTGGCGCCCTGCCGTATCAGCCTGTGACACCCCTTGGACAACGGCGAGTGAATGGAGCCGGGAATCGCAAACACTTCCCTGCCTTGTTCGTTGGCACTGCGTGCGGTGATCAATGAGCCGGATTGCATCGCCGCCTCGACCACCAGTACGCCGAGACCCAGTCCACTGATCAGGCGGTTGCGGCGCGGGAAATTGCTGGCCATCGCTTGCGTGCCCAGCGGGTATTCACTCAGCAGGCAACCATCGACAGCGATCCTGTGAGCCAGCGCATGGTGACGCGCCGGATACACCAGATCAAGTCCGGTGCCGGTCACCGCAATCGTTGAGCCGACATCCTTGCCATTCGTGAGCGAAGATCTCGCTTCCCCGGCTGCCAGTGCGCCGCTATGCGCGGCTGCATCGATGCCCAGTGCGAGACCGGACACCACGGTCAGGCCCGACTCGGACAGCGTTTGCGCAAAGCGCTCCGCATTCTGCATGCCTTGCACGGTCGCATTGCGGCTGCCGACAATCGCCAGCGCGGGTCGGTTCAGCAATCCGACGCGGCCCTTCGCATACAGCAGTGGTGGCGGGTCGGCAATGCTCAACAAAGCCTTCGGGTAGTGGTCGTCGGCCAGTGTCAGCACATGATTGCCCTCACCATCGGCCCACGCGAGCGTGCGATCGATTTGCGCCTGCATCGCTTCCGGCGCCGGGCCGGATAATGCATACGCAATTTTCTCGGGCACGCACTTTTGCAGCGCCGGGAAGCCGGCGCCGATGATGTCTTCCGGCAGGCCGAAGCGGGACAGCAAGTCGCGCGCGGTCTGCGGTCCGATGCCGTCGGTCAGCGCCAGCCGGAGCCAGGCGGCCAGGCTTTCGCGCTCGCTCATTTACCGGCCCTGTCCGGTGAGTTGAGCGCTGCACCTGCGCCAAAAGGTTCTTGCGCGCGCATCACGATGGCCAGCGCGGCATGTTCGAGCACGTCGACCACCAGCAGCGTGGCCACGGTTTCGTCGAGTGCGGGTGGGGGAAGAAGATCTTGCGGGGTGCCATGCGACCCGATTCTAACGGGTTGGACCACGTCGACCACGCTGCCGGCATCGAGCCCGTGCAGACTGCCGCGATTGAGCACGACGATGTCATGTACGGTCGCCCAGCGCCGTTCCTGCAGGACCGCTGCCACGCGTCCCTGCAACGCGACAGCAGCGTGGGGTGCCAGCCCCGCGCGCGCGCTGCTTGCTGAAGGTACGTCAACCACGATATCCCCTGCCATCAATTCCTCCGTGGCCTCGGTGACCCGCATCGCCTGCAGCCCGTCCAATGTGCCACGCACGCTGTCTGCACGGCCGAGGCGGCGCGTCGCCAGCGCGATCGTCTTGCCGGTTTCAGGATCAACGACCGGTGCCAGCGCGCGCCGCAGCTCGCCTGACAGCGGCGCTTGCGTGGTTCCTAGCTTGCTGCGCACATAGATGAGATCGCCGGCGCCGGCCATGCGGCGACTGCCAGACAGCGCGACCACCTGCGGTGCCTGCGCCAGTTCGGCCGTCGACATCAGCGGCGCTTTCTGCAGCAGCGTCAGCCAGCTCGATGCAATCAGTGGCACCGGCATCGTTGCCAGGGCTTGGGCGTGCATGGCGGGCGCCAGCCGTGTCACGGGCAAGGGGTCCGCCGGGTCATTGGCCGGGGAGTTGGTCAGCAGGCCGCGCGCGCGATCAAGCCGTATCTGCTGACCGGGATAGATCAGGTGCGGATTCGCAATGGCATCGCGATTGTTTTCCCAGACCTCGGGCCAGCACCATGGGTCTCGCAGGAAGCGCGACGCCAGGTCCCACAGCGTGTCACCACGGACGACCAGAGTCGATTCGGGCGCGTGATCGGCGAAGCGACAGACCTTTTCCGCAGCGGCAAGGCTGGTCCCGGGTCGGCATGAAAACATGATCACGGCAGCGGCAAAAATCACCGTTTGCAGTCTTGTCAATATCCGGGATGCCGAACCGCTTCGCGCTGCGGTACCCGCGAGGCCTGTGCTACACTTTTTCGCATTCTTCGCTGTTGTGGCGAACGCATGACGCAGGGCTCGCACCTGCAACCGAGCCCCAAGCCCGGCCTGATGCCGATGCTGACGATGTCGCGACGCACTTGCATGCTGCATGTTCATCCACCCCGGTTCGTGAAATGGCTGTGGATTGTGCATGAACAGCCAGCGGCCTCGGTCATGATTCACTGAATTTTTTCGCGCCTGTTGCGCAAAAGTTGTATGGCCCTGCTTCCCATCCTGCGTTACCCCGATGCTCGCTTGCACAAGGTCGCCAAGCCTGTGACGGCGTTCGACGAGCGTCTGAAAAAACTGGTCACCGACATGAGCGAGACCATGTATGACGCCAATGGCGTCGGCCTCGCCGCGACCCAGGTCGATGTGCATGAACAAGTGATCGTGATCGATGTCTCCGAGACCCGTGACCAGTTACGCGTGCTGATCAACCCGCAGATCACCTGGGCCAGCGAAGAGCGCAAGGTCTATGACGAAGGTTGCCTGTCGGTCCCCGGTATCTATGACGGCGTCGAGCGTCCGGCACAGGTTCGGGTCAAGGCGCTGGATGCCGACGGCAAGACGCAGGAGTTCGAGGCCGATGGCTTGCTCGCCGTCTGTGTGCAGCACGAAATGGACCACCTGAAGGGCAAGGTCTTCGTCGAATACCTGTCCCCGCTGAAGCGCAACCGCATCAAGACCAAGCTGGTCAAGGAAGAGCGCGAGCTGAAGAAAGAGCGTGATTCAGCGCTCGCGCGCTGAGCATGCGCGTCATCTTCGCCGGCACCCCCGATTTCGCCGCCGTCGCGCTGGCCGCGTTGCATGAGGCCGGATTCACGATCCCGCTGGTCCTGACCCAACCTGACCGCCCTGCCGGCCGCGGCATGCAATTGCAGCCATCGCCGGTCAAGCAATATGCGCTCGCGCATGGCGTGCCGGTCGCGCAACCGGTGTCCTTGCGGCTCGATGGCAAACACCCTGATGAAGCGGCGGCTGCGCATGCATTGCTGCGCGATACGCCGCATGATGTGATGGTCGTCGCCGCCTACGGGCTGATCCTGCCTGCGTCGGTACTGAACATCCCGCCGCGCGGCTGCATCAACATTCATGCATCCTTGCTGCCACGCTGGCGCGGTGCAGCGCCTATCCATCGCGCGATCGAAGCTGGCGATGCCGAGACCGGCATCACCATCATGCAGATGGACGAAGGGCTCGATACCGGTGACATGCTGCTGATCGAGCGTGAAGCCATTGCCTCCGACGACACGACAGCCAAGCTGCACGACCGGCTGGCTGCGATGGGTGGTCGGCTGATCGTCGAAGCCTTGCGCAAGCTGGAGCAAGGCGCGCTGCCTGCGACGCCACAACCGGCCGACGGCGTCACTTATGCGGCCAAGATCGCCAAGGACGAGGCGCCACTCGATTTCTCGCTGCCGGCGGCCGTACTCCTGCGCCGTATTCATGCGTTCAATCCCTTCCCCGGCGCAGTCGCGCATGCGGGCACCACGGCGCTGAAGGTGTGGGATGCGCGCATGTCGGAGGCGAGCGGCAAGCCGGGCATGGTGCTGGCCGTGGATGCGGCAGGCATTACCGTCGCCTGCGGCGAAGGGGCGCTCGTCTTCACTGAATTGCAGAAGCCGGGTGGCAAACGCTTGCCGGCAGCGGCCCTGCTGCAAGGTTTCCCTCTGTCCGTCGGCGACATCCTCACCGGCAGCCACTGATCGTCGTGCCCTGAACGACGTCTGGTAGAGCGTCGGTGAGCGCATCACGCGGGTCGCTATGCATGTCGCCACCATGTCGGTAAATCACTGATTTCCCTTATAATATCGGTCGCGCCGATTTGACTCAGTCAATACCAGCTTGCGGGCGCCGGGATCTCCCGAAAACTGCTAAAGCGGAACGCATACCCGGCTTCGCTTTGCAGGCCGGGTTTTTTGTTTGTATGCCTGTTCAAGCTGCAGGCAACCTGCTCTGAAGTCTCTGATGAAACGCGACGCCCTCTCCCCTGTTGAAGCCCAGCTGCGCGAGCTGCTGTCCAAACGCATCCTGATCCTGGATGGCGCGATGGGCACCATGATCCAGCGCTACAAGCTGACGGAAGCGGACTATCGCGGCACGCGCTTTGCCGACTTTGCCGTGGCGGGCAAGGAGCTCTTCGTCAAGGGCAACA
>CAZCDW010000027.1:0-21214 GCA_964497485.1 uncultured Bifidobacterium sp. | reverse complement strand
CAGGCAGTTCCTGCCATGAGCTCGCGTTCGCGCGCCGGCACCTGGGTATCAGGACAGGTCGGCGCATACACCAGCCAGTCCACGAACACAGACAAAGGCAAGGCGCCCGCCTTAGACACGAGCACGAATTCTCCGCCACAAGCCGCGATCAACCCACCCACAGTCCTTCCGCGTACGACCACGACGACCACCACCACCACGACGACTACCACGACCACCACCAGCGCCGCCCCGACCAGTCTGACAGTGTCGACCACGCACGCAACCGTCCAGCCATCAGAAACGAAAGTAACGATACGGACCAAAGAGGCCGGAGCGAGCGGATCAAAGACAGGGTCGATCGTGCCAAGCTTGAACCTGACCACGGTGACCGGACCCGACCCGACCGAAACGCCCAAGTCGTCAAGGACGGCGCGCGGCGCAAAGAACAGCAGCGCGCTGCTGAACACGGACGCGAGCCTTTTGCGGAAAATGGGTCAGGGAAAAACGGATATGCGTCTGCCTGAATTCGAAAAAATGGGCGCAACAAGCATTGCAAAATCGGAGTCACTGGCGGCGCAGCTCGTCATTGCCGACAGCCATTGGTTTCAGGCTACGCTCAATACGAGCAAGGCTGACACCATGCTCCGCGAAAACATGTCGATGAAACATCCGAAACCGACAGATCCCACGCAGCAAGCAGAGGAAAATCCCATCGCCCGCCTATTGATGCCGTTCATACGGCATCACTTCGAGCGATCTCATATCCCGAAAATCCTGCAAGAGATCAAGACGGCCTATGAGGAAAAGTTCGCCGACGAAGCCTTGAAGATGTACCGCCGCATCAACGACAAAAAGCAAGCCGATACAAAAAAAGGTGGAAAATTCACTGATCATCCAGAGGCGAGACAGCTGATGGAGCCATTGATAAAGCCATTGATGGATTTCATCGAGGGATCCGATGGCTCGCTGCTGACCTCCGGCTATCCCGCACCCATATTGAACCTGCTAGTCCATCTGGCGGAATGGACACGGAAATGGCAAGAGATCAACTCCACGCTCCCACCCGAAAAATTTGCAACGGCTCGCATCAATGCCCTGAAGTCATTTGCATCCACTCGATCATTCATGCCTAACTTCACGATAAGCGTGAAGGTGAAGCCGGGTGAAGCCCCGGGCTCCAGTATTGCCGGCGAAGACACTGGTGCCGTCCCGGCGGATTATTATCAGCCGTTATTGGCGTTCCTGAACAGCTCGGTGACTAAAACGATCGATTCTTTGATTGAAACGATTATTGAAGCCTCCGATGACGATAAAAAGCGGATTCAGCGAATGGCAGATGTGGTCGAACTGGGTGCGAAAAATACCAATGCCGAAATTGACACGAAGCTGGATGAAAGTCGAGACAAGGCCTTGTCGCGCAAGCCAGCCCTGACGACTCAGGTGAAGGACTTGTTTTCCGGGCGCGTCAAAACAGACAACATGTCGTCGCCACGCCCACGACTGAAGCGAGCTGGCACCTTCAATGCACAGGCTCCCGAACAGACCGCTGCCAGAAAGCTCGAGAAGAAAAAATCTCCCGAAAATCAGGGCAAAGAACTCCCCAAACCCTTCTCTGGAGATGATGCTCGAGAAAAGCAAACGAAGAAAACACGTGAACGGGTTTTGAGGGGCTATTTCAACCAGATGAAGGAAAAGATTTTTGGCGTCAAGGAGACGCAATCACCGTTCGACGAGTGGCCGGAAATCGTCGCGCCATTCATCACAAAAATATCCACCGGCTCGCGAGACGACTATCTCGCATTCACCAAAAGATCGAACCAGATATTCCTGACGTATCTCGAGGAATTCATTCGAATGAAAGCCTTCCGAAGCCAATCTCCGAGCGAGGGATTACATGCACTTCTGGCGGAGGTTCGCCGCCTCGCAGACAGCCAAGTCGAAGAGACCAGGGCAGAAAAAGAGAAATCCTGAACCACCCTTCATTTCCCGCCGGCTCGACGTTCAAGTACGCCTGAGCGTCGCGCACGGCGCAGCAGATGGGCAGCCTGCAGGCTGCCCGGTTCCGCAGACTGGTCACTTTGGGCAAGCCGCCAGCGCAAACGATAGAATCCGGAACGATTTAACGATTGAGCGCCCACGGCGTCAGAATGATGAGCAGTTCCACTATGCTGTGCCGTTCCGATTGTGCTGCCTGCTGTATTGCACCGTCCATCAGCTCAGCCATTCCCGGTATGCCCGAGGGTAAGCCAGCCGGTGTGCCTTGCATTCAACTGGATGAAGGGTTGCGCTGCAAGTTGTTCGGCGATCCAAGGCGACCCAAGGTCTGCGCCAGCTTGCAGCCATCCACCGAGATGTGCGGTACCCATCGCGATCAGGCGATGGTGTATTTGCATAGGCTGGAGCGAATGACATCGCAATAACGCGCTGCGGCATTGGCAATACAGCGTTAACCGGACAAGCGTCGGTGACCCCCGTCCTCGTTCGACAGCTCGGATGCCAAGCTCTCGCTGCGAGCTTACGGCATGTTAAGCTTCGCCCGCATGGATATCACGCTCGCCATCAAAGTCATCATCATGGGCATCGTCGAAGGTTTGACGGAGTTCCTGCCCATCTCTTCCACTGGTCACCTGATCCTCGCCGGCAGTCTGCTGAACTTCACGGGTGAAAAGGTCAAGGTCTTCGAAATCGTGATCCAGGCCGGCGCGATGCTGGCGGTGTGCTGGGAATACCGGGCACGCATCTTCAGCGTGATGCTCAACTTCAGGAGCGACATCCTTGCACGACGTTTTGTCGTCAACGTGCTGGTGGCTTTCCTGCCGGCGGTGGTGCTTGGCCTCGCGTTCGGCAAGATGATCAAGGCGCACCTGTTCAAGCCGGTCCCGGTGGCGATGGCTTTCATTATCGGTGCGCTGGTGATCTGGGTCGTCGAGCGCCGCAACCGCCGCCAGCTGGTTTCACGGGTGGACAGCGTCGATGACATGAGCGTGGTTGATGCGATCAAGGTCGGCCTTGCACAATGCTTCGCATTGATCCCCGGCACCAGTCGCTCTGGCGCCACCATCATCGGTGCGATGGCCTTCGGCCTGTCGCGCCGCGCGGCGACCGAGTTCTCGTTCTTCCTTGCGATACCGACCTTGTTCGGCGCGACAGTGTATTCACTGTACAAGGAACGTGCGCTGCTGTCGGCCGCCGACTTGCCCATGTTCGGGCTCGGCGGTTTTTCGGCTTTCGTGTCTGCCTTCCTGTGCGTGCGTTGGCTGCTGCGTTTCATCAGTACCCATGACTTCACGATCTTCGTCTGGTATCGGCTCGTGTTTGGCGTACTGGTGCTGGTCAGTGCGGGAACCGGCTGGATTGTCTGGGCCGAATGACATCGTGTCGAACCACCGTGCTTCACCTGTACTGAACCCATGACGCAAGATTTACGCGCACGTGCACTGCACGTGCTGCACAGCGTCTTCGGCTATCCCAAATTCCGGGGCGAACAAGCTGATATCGTCGAGCTCGTCGCCGGCGGAGGGGATGCACTGGTGCTGATGCCGACCGGTGGCGGCAAATCACTGTGCTACCAGATTCCTTCCCTGGTCCGTGACGGCTGCGGCGTCGTGATCTCTCCGCTGATCGCGTTGATGCAAGATCAGGTCGATGCGCTCGCCGAGCTCGGCGTACGTGCTGCCTTCCTCAATTCCACCCAGGATTTTGACGAAGTGCTGCGCATCGAGCGTGCGCTGCGGCGTGGCGAGCTGGATTTGCTCTATGTGGCGCCCGAAAGGCTGCTGACGCCGCGCTGCCTCGAACTGCTGGATGCGGCCCATATTGCGCTGTTCGCGATCGACGAGGCGCACTGCGTGGCGCAATGGGGACATGACTTCCGGCCCGAATACATACGGCTGTCGGTGCTCCACGAGCGCTACCCGCAAGTGCCACGCATTGCACTGACGGCGACGGCTGACTTCCAGACCCGCGACGAGATTGTGCAGCGCTTGCAGCTGGAAGGTGCGCGCCAGTTCATCTCATCGTTCGACCGGCCCAATATCCGCTACCAAATCGTCGAAAAAGAAAATGTTCGTCGTCAGCTGCTGGACTTCATTCGTGGCGAGCATCAGGGCGAGGCTGGCATCGTCTACTGCCTGTCGCGCAAGAAGGTCGAGGAGACCGCCGAATTTCTGAATGAATCCGGGATCAATGCACTGGCCTACCACGCGGGCATGGACAGTCAGGTGCGCAGCGCACACCAGTCGCGCTTCCTGCGCGAAGATGGCATCGTGATGGTGGCTACCATCGCCTTCGGCATGGGCATCGACAAGCCCGATGTGCGCTTCGTTGCGCACCTCGACCTGCCGAAGAGCATCGAAGGTTATTACCAGGAGACCGGGCGCGCCGGCCGTGATGGCCAGCCCGCCGATGCCTGGATGGCCTACGGACTGCAGGACGTGGTGCAGCAGCGGCGCATGATCGACGAATCCGATGCCGACATCAGCTTCAAGCGCGTGCAGTCGGCGCGGCTGGATGCGATGCTCGGCCTGTGCGAGACGCTGGGCTGCCGGCGCGTTCGGCTGCTGGAATACTTCGGCCAGTCGTCTGGCCCCTGCGGCAACTGCGATACCTGCCTGAATCCGCCAGTGTCCTTTGATGCGACCGAGGCTGTGCAAAAGCTTCTGTCGACCATCTACCGCGTCGGCCAGCGTTTCGGCGCCGGCCATGTGCTGGACGTTTTGCGCGGCATCGATTCGGAGAAGGTCGGGCAGTGGAACCACCAGCAGCTATCGACCTTCGGCATCGGTGCCGACAAGAGCGAGGCCGAGTGGCGCGCGATCCTGCGCCAAGCGATCGCGCTCGGCCTGGTCGCCATCGATCATGAAGCCTATGGTGCATTGAAGCTGCCGGAAGCGGCGCGCGCGGTCCTCAAGGGCGAGCAGACGATTGCGATGCGCCGCTACCAGAAGCCGGTGAAGAGCAGGGCGGCTGCGCGGCCGTCGGCCGTGGCCGCAGTGTCTGATTTGTCGCCGGCGCAGCAGACCTTGTTCGAGCGCTTGCGCTGGTGGCGCGTCGAGACGGCACGCTCGCACAATGTGCCGGCGTATGTGATCTTCCATGATGCATCGCTGCGCGAGATCGCGCGTGCGATGCCCATGTCACTGGACGATCTGCGGCAGGTATCGGGTGTCGGTGAGAAAAAGCTCGAGACTTATGGCGAGCAGATCATCGCGCTGGTCGCTGAACAGCGTGCCGCCTAAACAGGGCAGCGCACCTGCGACTGCCGTCAGACCCGGGTGAACACCAGATCCCAGACGCCGTGGCCCAGTTTCAAGCCACGATTCTCGAACTTGGTCACAGGCCGGTAGTCTGGCCGCGGTGCATACCCATCTGCCGTATTGCGCAGCGATTTCTCGGCACCTAATACCTCCAGCATCTGCACCGCATAGTCTTCCCAGTCGGTCGCGCAATGCAGGTAGCCGCCGGGAGCGATTCGTGAGCACAGCAATTCCACGAAAGGCCCCTGGATCAGACGGCGCTTGTTGTGGCGCGCCTTGTGCCACGGATCGGGGAAGAACACATGCACGCCGGCCAGTGAGTTCGGCTCCAGCATGTGCGTGATGACCTCAAACGCATCGTGTTGTATCAGACGCAGATTGTCGATGCCACGCTCACCGATCAGCTTCAGCAGGCTGCCAATGCCCGGCGTGTGCACCTCGACTCCGATGAAATTCTTTTCCGGCATCAGGCCGGCGATATGCGCTGTGGTCTCGCCCATGCCGGTGCCGATCTCGAGGATGGTCGGCGCGTGGCGGCCGAACGCCATATCCACATCCAGAGAGGCCTTCTCGTAAGGAAGGCAGAAGCGCGGACCCAGAGTCTCCAGTGCGCGTGCCTGTCCGGTCGACAGCCGGCCGGCACGCGTGACGAAGCTGCGAATACGGTGGTCTGTCGGGTCGTAAAGCATGGAACGCTGTGGGGACGGGTGTTGCAAATCCTGATCTGACATGCGGGGCCTGGGTGAAAACGATGCTCTGGGTACCTGCTTGGTAATCCAGTTTCAGTGAACAGATTTTACCTTGAGTGCCGACGTCATCGAATTGGCATGACGTGAGAGCGGAAAACAAAGACCACCTGAGCGAGATAGGTATAATGCCTGTCATCAATCTGCAGCAGCTGCTGACGTGGGGCAGGGCGTATCGGCTTTTTCAACAATAAGAAGGTAATAAACATGAAACGCGAAGTATCGATCGCAGCGGGCGTCGTCCTTCTGCTGGTTGCAAGCTGGCTGGGCGCCAGCATTTATGTCGGCAAGCGCACTGAGGCCGAGTTACAAAACGCAGTCAAGGCATCGACCTTGTCTCGCTCATACCGGCTGCGTAACCTGAATCACCAAGGCGGATTGTTTTCTTCATCCGGTCAGGTCGAGTTGGCGATGGTAGATGCCTGCGCGCGCGGCGAACAACCGTCGGAATGGTTCACGGCCCAGGTCAGCTATCAGTTATCACATTTGATCGGCCCCATGTCGCTGTTGCGCGCCGAGTGGTCGGTGACGCCGACCGGCGACGCGAAAGCTGCCTTTGAAAAATTGTTCAACGGTCAGGCCAAGCTGGAGGGCAAGGGACGACTCCGCTTGTCTGGCGCGCTGGAATCCGACCTGAACTTGCCGGCGATGAGCGCGATCACCGACGGAGAAACCATGACGGTCTCTCCATCGACAGGCTCAATCGCGCTTGGCAAAGACAAGATGGACTTCGACTGGAAGACATCGAAAATTGCCTACCGCGGCAATGGGTGGGCGATGGAGATTGAAGGCTTCGGCATGAAATCCGACCTGGTCAGTGTGTCGCGTGGCCTGGGCTCTTTCTCGATGGAAGCGGCCAAGTTTGGCAACTCCAGCCTCAGTGCCGAGGGTCTGAAGCTGGCGATGGATGTCAATGAAAAGGGCGACCGCCTCGACATGCGCCTGACGCCCAGCGTCAAGATGATGAGCGTTTCAGGCAAACAGTTCGAGGATCTGCTACTGGAGATGGCGGTCACCGGTATGCACGCGAAGAGCGTTGAGCAACTGATTGAATTGTCCGACAAGTCTTGCTATTTCCGCAGCCTGACCATGGAAGAGTCCAGTCAGATGCGTGCAAGCTTGCGCAAGCTGGTGTTCGAAGGCCTGTCTGCTGGTATCCCCAAGCTCACCGGCAAGCTTGATGGTGGCGCGCTCAATGGCAGCTTGATGGTCGGGTTTGGCAAGACGACGGGCGATAGCTTCGAACTGGAAAAAGTTCTGACCTCGCGTGGTGAACTCTCGCTGACCGGCAAAAACATGAAGGCTGAAGACACGAAATCACTGGTGACGATGGGATTCGCCACGACGATCCCGGAGGGCATCAAATCAAGTTTCGACTATGAAGCCGGCATACTGAAGGTGAATGGCAAGGTATTCGATGCGACCTTGTTCGGGAATGTGCTGAAAGGCGCAAACGTCGCCATCAACGGACTGCTGAGTGACAAGCCGGAGCCGCGAATGTCTGTGGTATTGCCGGAGCCCGAGGCGGATGTGGATGAGGCGCCAGATGCCGATGTCCAACCAACACCGAAAGCGACCGAGGGGGCCTGACGCCAGATCCATGACGAATGGAATGGCAAATCAGTGGATTGTCCTCCGGCGCTCTTGATCTACACGGGGTTTCGCGCCACAGCGCGTTAGTGCATTGGTTGGCGAAACCGTTTGGTTGCGCATGCGTCTAAAGAAATGCCGCCTGTCAGGCGGCATTTCAAGGATGAAATCTGAATCAATAGTTATATCCGACAGACAGAATATAGACGGTATTGCTTTTGGCAGCATTGTCAGCACGAAGCTGACCGCGCAGACTCAGGTTCTCGGTCAGGTGATAGCCAAGGCTGCCACCGTAATACACGCTTGCATTGTCCAGGCCGGAGTAAGACAAATAGCCCGCCAGTTCGACCTCGGGTGTCAGCAAGGCACGGGCACCGCCGGTGAGCAGATAACTGGAATCAGAAGGTGCGCCGCCCTTGCCGGTGGTGCTGATATATCCAAGTTTTGCGTATACGTCAGCATTTTGCGCAACGCCCAGTCGGTATCCAATGTTCACGGTGCTCGAGCTGCTCTTGACCGTGTTCTTGGACAGGTCGCTATACGACGCGTCGATGATCACATTTTTGTCGAACAGCGTGGATCCCGCGATGGCATAGCCGTTCATCCGGATGTCCGAATTCGATATCGATTGATAACCAACGTTGATTTCGTTGTAACGCAGACCAGTTTCGCTGACGCCAGAATCGGAGTAAGCATTGGTGCAGGCGAATGCCATAGCGATCGCGAGTAGGGATTTTTTCATTCTTGCCTCTTTTGATGAACGTGGGGGGTGACGCATCATTTCATGCATAGTTTGTATAGATGCCATCGTAGCCTCCCAAGTGGTCGCTTCTTTCCGGCGTCACTTCGCCAGACCGGGAAATCCGGCAGGGAAGTGGAGTCAGGTGAAGACGTGATTGGATAGGTTTCGTCAGTCGGATTTTTTGTCACTTTTTCCAAGCCATCCGGAAACCGTGTCGAGGGTTGAATCGTAGGCCGAGGTCATCGTTGAACATCCCGACGTCAGCAGAATCAGCGTGATCAGTGCAGGGGCTGCAAGCGATTTTTTGAAGCTGTGCATGGATACTCCGGGTACGTGGAAGCTGCTCGATGCATTCAGCTGAAGGGAAGTCAAGTTATCCCCACAGGCAGGTCGGGCCACGTGATGGTGGCCCGCTACGTCTTAATTGAATGGCCAGAAATTAAAAATTTTCGTTCCTGTGCCGCCGTTCGAGACACCGGCAGGCTGGGTCAGTGTGTCCGAGGGCTTGAAGCCCTTGATCACGCCGCGATAACCTTTGACCTTGGCGCAGACATCATCCGAGATGAGGCCGAAGAAAGTCTTGTCGCGCGTGATCTCCCATACCGGGTGCACGATGATGTCCGTGGTCAACCCTTTTGCGCCAGCCAGTGCCTTGTAGGTTGCAGCGGCTTTTGCGCGATCTTCAGCGCTGGAGCCAGACGTGCCGTGCACCTCGAGAAACTTGGTGTCCCCCGATTTGAACAAGACCAGAAATTCCTTCGCGCAGCCGGCGCCGGATACTTCTTCGCCCACCTCAACCGTGGCGATAGAGTTGGTCGAGGCAATCGTGGGTGTCGGCACATCAGTTGTCCGATTGGTGTTGACTGTCGTGGTCGAGCATGCTGAGAGAAGTAATGCGGAGGCAAGAAGTGCTGCTGTCGTCGTTGTTTTCATTTGAGGGGCCAATACAAATGGTTGAGATGATCGGAAATTCGTACGATGTCACCGCTGCCTAGGATGGCGCGAGCGTCGCACGATCAAAAGTAATCAATTGAAAACAATTGATACTTCCGGTTCAAATTTTAAACCGATATGTCTCTTATATCAAAATAATTGGCGCCTGAAATACGTTTTAAATGTAGTTGAAATCTCTTTTTCAGCGTGAAATATCTATGTAAACCGCGGGAACTGTAAGGCGACGAATCGGGAGGATTCTCTGGGCAATTCGTGAAAATATAAATATTAAAAATATAATTAATTGTTGAATACATGCGATGCCGACTGGCCGTGATTTGGCCGTCAGCGCGCAAGGTTTGAAGTTTGTTGTGGACGTCGTCAAAGAGGCCGGTCGCCTGGATATGCAGCCGGCATGCTGAAAGCTCACGGCAAAGTCTTTGACGCGACGCATTTTGGCAATGCGCCCAAAGGCGCAAACCCCACCAACAACGTAATACTTGAAGACAAGGTCGAGGCGCGAGTGCCGATCGAATTGTCGACTTCGGAAATGAAAAAAGAAGTCGAGCCGGACACCACGGCCGAGCCGGCTACAAAACCGACCGAGGGTAGCTGATCGAGTGCCGGTAGAGGCCGGTGCGTGAAAGAGCTTGCGGGTGTGGAGCGGGTGAAGGGAATCGAACCCTCGTATGCAGCTTGGGAAGCTGCCGTTCTGCCATTGAACTACACCCGCGATGTCGGCATTTTATCGGACGACATTGAAAAACGAAAAATGCACGAGACCGCGTTTTCCTTGAATCACGATTGCCGCTTTGGTGTTTGACGGGGCGGGCTCAAACCCTCACAGGCAATCTGCCACAAAGGCAGCGTCAACGCATCGAAGCTATCGATCTGCCACTCTGCATCTGCCTCTTCCTTCAACAGTTGACCCTTGCCCATGCCCGCCGCGTGCCAGCCCACATAGCGTTGCCGCATCGCGCGCGCAGGACAATCGAACTCCAGCTGGATGCGCTGTGAGGCGGCGGATTTGCCGTTCACCTTTGGCACCTCATTTGCGTAATCAATCACCTCCCATAACTCGACATTGCCCAGATTGCGCTCGATGCTGTCCACATCCAGGTATTGCCTGAACTTGCCGTCGGCACCGGCAGAGATCTCAATCCAGCTCTCCGCCTGCGCCGACGCAGTCAGCACCATCGACATCATCAGGACAAAGACGCCCATGACAAATGGTGTGGCTCGCATGTCAGTCCGCCTTCTTGTCGTCTTTGCCGAACCAGCCCGAAACGGTACTGACGGTCGAATCGTAGGCGGAAGTCAGCGTCGAGCAGCCGGACAACAGCAGGACAGTACTCAGGATGGCAACTGCACTGGCGCGTGTTTTGATTGTTTTCATCATGTCTCCTTGGCAGGTGGTCGCAGCGGCTTGGCTGCGATGGTTTTTGTGATGACTGTGAGCCCGAACCGACAGGGCTTAGTTACTGCAAGGAAAGCATAGCAGTTTGGCGCTCGCCGCGTTGCGGCGCGCCTTATTGCACCAGGTCAGCGTTCAATGCCCCGTGGCGGCAGCAGGCTCGCTTTTACTGCTGCGCTTGGCCATGAGCCAAAGTGAAACGCTGACCAGAACGAAACCGAATTGCCCTGCCGCCAGCAGCACCATCGAGTGATTCAACAGCGGTGACACCAGTCCCGCGACCAATGCCGACAGCATGGTCATGGTGAAGGACTGGCAGGAGGCGACCGTGCCCCGGATATGCGGGAACAGGTCCAGTACCAGCAGCGTGAGCCCAGGCGCGACGATGGACATGCCCATTGTGTACAGGAACAGTGGCGCGACTGTCCAGGGCAGGGCCGGCGGGAAAAGCAGGTGATAGGCAGTGCTTATCGCACCTGAACTCAGCAGCAGCCCATAGCCGATCGCGATCTGGCGTGGTTTGTCCACCTTGCCGGCCATACGGTTGGCAGCCAGCGCGCCAAAGAAGATGCCGGCCACAGCCGGTACGAAAAGCCAGGCGAACTGATGCGAGCCCAGGCCGAGGTGGCGCGTCACGATGTACGGCGCTGATGAGACATACAGGAAAAGTCCAGAAAAATTGAATGCAATCGCGGCGGCCTTCAACTGGAACAGCCGCGATACGAAGATCTGCCGGTAATTGCGCCACAGGGAACCCGGATGGAAGGTCTGGCGCTTCTCTGGCGCCAGCGATTCCGGTAGCCGGCGCCAGCACAGCCACAGCATGAACAATGCGAACACGAACAACAGCTGAAAGATCGTGCGCCAGCTGGCGTAAGTGACAATCCAGCCGCCGACGATGGGGGCAATCGCGGGCGAGATCGAGAAGATCATCGTCACCAGTGACAGCATGCGCTCAGCCTCGGCACCGCTGTACAGATCACGCGTAATCGCGCGGCCAATCACGACGCCAGCCCCGGCTGATACGCCTTGCAGGATACGGAAGACCCAAAGGTATTCAATGCTGTGCGCAGCCGCGCAGCCCAGTGAGGCGACTGCATACACGGCCAGCGAGATCAGGATGATGCTGCGCCGGCCGAAGGCATCCGACAGCGCGCCATGCCACAGGATCATCACCGCGAAGGCCGCCATGTAGGCTGTCAGTGTCTGCTGTACCTGAATGGCGCTGGCATCGAGCGAAGCCTCGATGGCCGGGAAGGCCGGCAGGTAGGTGTCAACCGAGAACGGACCCAGCATTGCCAGTGCTGCCAGCAGGATCGCGAGGGTACTGCTGGAATGGACTCTGTGCATCGACGAAGGTCTCAGGCGGTAGTGCCGCCGGTGTCGGCGACGAACTGTGGAACGAAGAGTGGAACAGCTTGACGCATCATGCGGGGCAATCACTCACTGAGCGGTTACACAAGATAGCATCGTACCCGAATGAACCATCCCCGCCGGTCTGCCACCGACATCTTCGTTTCATTCTGCACTCGGAGATACGCTTATGCATCCAAAAACATCTGCCTCATCGGCCAAGCCCACGATCGATCAGGCATTCTATGAGCAACTGAATACGCCGGGAAAGGACAGAGCTTCCCGGACGGATATCGGGATCTTGCCTGATGCCCCCAAGCCCCGGTTGGTACCTGGATTTTTCACGCAAACTCCCTTGCCATGCCTGAAAGACATCCCCGCGAGCATCGCGTCATCGGAGCCCACGCTGGTGCTGAGCCCGAAGACAAGCAGTATTTCCGCTGAGCCCGTTGGACAAGACGCATGCCTGTGCACCGTCAATGACAAGGCTGGTTTTCCGCCGAAAGTTGCACCGCTGGCGCTCGGCGACAGCGGTCGCTCAGGCAAGATGGGCAGCAGTGGCAGCCCGAGCCCGCGCAGCCGCGGGTTGAAAGATGCGATCAACAGATCCGGCTCTCGGCACAGCCGGAGCTCGAGCCCGACACCCAGCCCGACACCGAGTCCGCGCCAGTTGGCTGCATCAACGCTTTCCGTCACATCGGTCTCGTCTGCCAACTCGTCTGCCACCTCGTCCGCCGCTTCTTCTGCCGAGTCATCGCCGTCCACGACGCCCCGAGGGAGAGACGTGCCGCGCGAAGATACTTCGGGTTCACGAAAACTCAGGCGCGAGGCTAAAAAAATGGCAGAGAAAATTTCAGAGGCGCTGAAAAAAATTCCGCATAACGATCGCAAAGCTGTCAGGGATAGTCGCACACAGAGCCGGCCTGCATCAGGCAGTAACTCTCCCCGAGTCAAATTTGCGGAAGCCATGGACATCGATGCGCATGTGGATTTAAGTGATATCGAATTTCAGGAATTTTTCGAAGACGCGGTGCGCCAGAGTTTCATGAATACTTGGGAAAAAGAAAATGTCACCAGCTGTATGGACGTTACCGACCAGGAAAAATATGGCCCTTATCTGAAGGCGACTTTCATGCGCGATTTCGAAAATTCGACTTATTTATTTCAGACAGAGGGTGGCGAATCCATGAAGCTGACTACCCTGGATGACTTCATCGAGCGGCTAGGCGGCGAGTCAAATCCGCATGTCACAAAGATTGTCAGTCATATCGCAACGCAGAATCTCACCCTGTTCTTGAAGCACGTGTTGTTCGAACGATGCGACAAGCAAGGAAAACATGCGTCAGCATTATGCTTGTCGGATACGACGCCGCTTGTACCGCTGGCCAGGTTCAAGGCGGAATACAAGATATCGAAAGATCACGAGGACAAGGTCATCCTTGACTACGTCTGCAAGGCTTCACCAAGCTCGATTGGCAAGATGTCGGCGAGGATAGCGGGAAGTCAGGAACACAAAACCTATGAGGTCAGCGCAGGTGCTGAACTGACGATCAGCACGCGTATCACCGTGGCAACCGATGGTGAATGGCATATCGCCAACCCCAGAGTGCAGGCGAGTGGATGGCAATTGATCTGATCAGCCGGCACACGCCATGCGTTCAATGAACGCCGTCGAATGACGGCGTTTTTTTCATGCCTGCGGCTTGTCGCGCCGGTTCGAACCCGCCACCATTTCGAAGCGAAACAATCGGCATTCGATGGCACCGTTGAAGAACGGTGTCTTTTTCGATTCCTTCAGTCTCAGCATCTTCGGCAGGCTCAGGTCGGCCGTGAACATGCAGACCGTCCAGCCAGCGAAACGGTTCTTCAGGGTGCTGCCGAATGCATTGAAAAAGGCAACGGCCAGTGCATCGGGTTCCTGACTGCGGTCGCCGCGTACGTCGATACGCTCGCCATACGGCGGGTTCGCGATCAGTAGCCCGGGGTGCTCGGTCGGCGGCTTCACTTCCTGGGCTTCGATTTGCTTCAGCGGCACATCAAAGGTGATGCCTGCACGCTGCAGGTTGTTGCGCGCCATGACCAGCATGTCGCCGGAAATGTCGGAGCCGAAGATGCTGGTCTCGGCAGGTACAGAGGGCGCCTTGACTTCATTTTTGACTGCCGTCCAGTCGGCTGACTTGAATGCCCTGAATTTCTCGAATGCGAATGGACGCTGCATGCCCGGCGGTATCCCGGCCAGCATCTGGGCAGCTTCGACCAGCAGCGTGCCGGAACCGCACATCGGATCCAGCAGCGGCGTGCCGGGCTTCCAGCCAGCAGTGCGCAGCAAGCCGGCAGCGAGGTTCTCGCGCAGCGGTGCGTCGCCGGTCTCCTGCCGCCAGCCGCGCTTGAACAGCGGCTCGCCGGAGGTGTCGAGGTAAAGCGTGAAGCTGCGTGCGTCGAGGAAGCCGGAGATGCGCATATCCGGCGTACGCGTGTTCACCGACGGACGCTTGCCGGTCTGGTCACGGAAGCGGTCGCAGACGGCATCCTTGATCTTCAGGGTGATGAACTCGAGACTTTTCAGCGGCGACCTGATCGCCGTAACGTCGACGCGGATCGTGTGTTCGAGGCCGAACCAGTCTTCCCAGCGCGACGCCAGCGTCAGATCGTAGATGTCGTTTTCGTTCACGTAGCTGCCGTGCGCAATGCGCAGCAGCACGCGCGACGCGATCCGTGAATGCAGGTTGATGCGCATCGCATCGGTCAGCAAGCCGGAGCAGTGCACGCCGCCGGGCACGGTGTTATGTACCTTCAGCGTGCGCGAGCCTTGCGCAATCTCGGCCAGTTCTTCGGCCAGTGCTGTCTCCAGCCCGCGCGGGCAGGGGCAGAAATACGAGAGATTCATGGTGGACCCTTTATCCGTAGTGGCCGGCAGCCCGAGGGCGCCGCCGGCCGGAATTATTCAATTCAATACAATGACTTCAGGCCGACAGCAGCCGCTCGACGAAGTCGAGCCGGTCCTGTCCCCAGAAGCCTTCGCCATCGACGCGGTACCAGGGTACGCCGAATACCTTGGCTTCGATCGCCTCTTCGGTATTGCGCGCATAGTCGGCGGCAACGGCATCACTGTCAGTCAGTTTCAGCACGGCTGCGCCATCGAGTCCGACGCTGTTGGCAATCGCGATCAGCGTATCTGCGTCCGCGATGTCTTTTTCTTCTGCCCAGACTGCGCTGCCGAGTGCGCCGGCCAGTGCCAGCGCCTTGTCGGTGCCGCCGACATGAAGCGCAGCGATCATCAGCTTTGCAGCGGTGTCACCCGGCACCGGGAAGAACTTCGGGTGCAGGTTCAGCGGACGCTTCAGGTGTGCGCTCCAGCGGCGCAGTTCGTCAAGCCGATAGGCCTGTCGCTGCGGCGGACGCTGACCGACCGGCACGCCGCCCGAGGCTGCGAAGATCTTGACCACGTCCGCCGGCTTCAGCAGCACGGTGGCGCCGGTTTTCTTCACGACTTCCATGAAGTGCGGATGGCCGATGTAGGCCCAGGGCGATTGTGGTGCCAGGAAGTATTCGACGGTCTTGCTCACAGAGGACTCCTCGTTGATTTTTTATTGGAAGGGCTTCACGACCACCAGGATGACGACGGCGAACATGCCCAGTACCGGCATTTCATTGAACCAGCGGTACCAGACATGCGACTTCGTGTTCTCGCCACGCTCGAATTTCTTCAGCAGGCTCTTGCACATATGGTGATAGCCAATCAGCAGCAGCACCAGCAAGAGCTTCGCATGCATCCAGATGCTACCCTGGCCGATACCATAGCCCAGCCACAGCCACAGGCCGAGGGCCAGCGCCGGTATCATCAGGATATTCATGAAGCGATACAGCTTCTGTGCCATCAGCAGCAAGCGCGCGCTGGCAGCCGGCTCGGTCTCCATCGCCAGGTTCACATAGATGCGCGGCAGGTAAAACAGGCCGGCAAACCAGCTGGCGATGAAGACGATGTGGAAGGCCTTGATCCACGGGTAGAGTTCGGGTGACAGCATGGTGGAATCGTCCTTACACTCGCACTTCGCCGTGGCCCAGCACCAGGTACTTCAGCGAGGTCAGGCCCTCGAGGCCGACCGGTCCACGCGCGTGCAGCTTGTCATTCGAGATGCCGATCTCGGCGCCGAGGCCGTATTCAAAGCCGTCCGCAAAGCGCGTCGAAGCGTTCACCATGACCGATGCCGAATCCACCTCGCGCAGGAACTGCATCGCGCGGCTGTAGTCTTCGGTAATGATCGAATCCGTGTGCTGCGACGAATAGGTGTTGATGTGGTCGATTGCTTCATCGACACCGGACACGATTTTCACCGACAGGATCGCGTCCAGATATTCGGTGCGCCAGTCTTCGTCGACCGCCGCCTTCAGGTGCGGATAGCCGGCGAGGATGGCCATGGCCTCGGGATCGCAGCGCAGCTCGACCTGCTTTTCCGCGTAGAGTTTGGCCAGTTCGGGCAGCACAGCCGGCGCAATCGCGCGCGCGACCAGCAGGGTCTCCATCGTGTTGCAGGTGCCGTAGCGATGGCACTTCGCATTGAAGGCCACCGGCAGCGCTTTTGCGATATCGGCCTTGTCGTCGATGTACACATGGCAGATGCCATCGAGGTGCTTGATCATCGGCACCTTGGATTCCTTCATCAGTCGCTCGATCAGGCCTTTGCCACCGCGTGGCACGATCACATCGACGAACTCCGGCATCGTGATCAGCGCGCCGACCGCGGCGCGATCGGTGGTCTCGACGATCTGTACCGCTTCGGCCGGCAGGCCCGCGCCGGCCAGACCTTCTTTCACGATCTTCGCCAGCGCCTGGTTGCAGTGGATCGCTTCCGAGCCGCCCCGCAAGATAGTCGCGTTGCCGCTCTTGATGCACAGGCCGGCCGCGTCCACGGTGACGTTCGGTCGGGCTTCATAGATGATGCCGATCACGCCCAGCGGCACGCGCATCTGGCCGACCTGTATGCCGGTCGGTCGGTATTTCATGTTGCTGATCTCGCCGATCGGGTCGGGCAGCGACGCGATCTGCTCCAGACCTTCGGCCATCGTGGCGATCGCTTTTTCAGACAAGGTCAGCCGGTCGACCATCGCGGCCGCGAGGCCATTCGCGCGCGCGGCATCGAGGTCTTTCTGGTTGGCGGCCGTCAGCAGCGCGGCATCGCGACGTATCGCAGCGGCGATCAGCTCGAGCGCACGATTCTTCGCCGACGTATCGGCCCTGGCCATCGCGCGCGAGGCCTTGCGGGCAGCGTGGCCGATATCGGTCATGTATTGTTGGATGTCCATGGTCTGTATTTCCTGACGATGTAAGTCTGTGTCGATCGGGTTTGTCGGTCGCATGCACGGGCTGCGCCGCGCGAGGCGAATCAGCGAAGCAGCGAATCAGTATTTATCGCCCCTGGCAATCTTCAGCGCCAGCCGCAGCAGCGCATCCCACGGGTCGCCCGCGAAAGTCTGCGTGCGCAGGCCCTTGATCATGCGATCGACCTGCGCCGCTTGCGCGACGGCCGCCTCCAGTGTGGCCATGTTCAATCGGCTCAATGCGGGGCCCATCAGCCGTTCACGCGGCCCCCAGATCCTGTATTCCTTGAGCAGCATCGGCAAAGGCCGCCCGTCACTGGTGCCGATCTTCAGCTTCAGCAGCACGCGTATCTCTTCAGCGACGGCCCACAGCACCAGTGGCAGCGCTTCGCCTTCGCCCTTCAGGCCGTCGAGCATGCGCACCAGCCGCGCCGGGTCGCCGGCCAGCATCGCTTCCGACAGCTTGAACACATCGTAGCGTGCCACGTTCAGCACGGCATCCTGCACCTGCTCGAACGACAAGCGTCCTTCAGGATACAGCAGGGCCAGCTTGCGAATTTCCTGGTGCGCTGCCAGCAGGTTGCCCTCGACGCGCTCGACCATGAAGTCCAGCGCCTGCTTGTCGGCACTCTGGCCCTGGCCAGCCAGTCGCTGGCCTATCCAGTTGGCCAGTTGGTGGCGTTCGACCAGCGGGATATCGATAAAGACGGCTGACTGCTGCAGCGCGGTTACCCAGCCGCTCTTTTGCGCTTGCCAATCCAGCTTGGGCAGCGTGACCAGGGTCAGCGTATCGGCAGCTTCCGGCGCTTGCGCACAGGCGCGCGCATAGTCCTGCAAGGCTGCGCTGCCATCCTTGCCCGGCTTGCCGGTCGGGATGCGCAGCTCGATCAGCTTGCGGTCGCCAAACAGCGACATGCTCTGGTTCACTGCCAGCAGCTCGCCCCATTTGAAATAACGGTCGGCGACGAGGACTTCACGTTCGGTGAAGCCGGACGCGCGCGCCTTCGCGCGCACGCGGTCTGCCGCTTCAATGGCAAGCAGATGCTCGTCGCTGGTGATGACGTACAGCGGCGCCAGTGTCTTCGCGAGATGCGCGTCCAGCGCGTCGGCACGCAGTTGCATGATGCTTACTTGCAGTCCTCGGGCTTGGCGACAGCGCAGCTCGGTGGCTGCACCGGCAGATCATCCGCTTTGGCCGTGCTGGTTGCGCCTGTCGTTGTCCCGGATTGCGCAGCTGATTCAGGCTTTACGCGCGCGAGCTGGCGCATGACCTGGTTGACGGCATCGCGACGCAAGTCGATGAAGGTCATGCGCTCTTCGGTTTCCTTCGCCAGTGCCTGCGATTCCGAATAGGACAGGTAGGACTGCAATGCGATCTCTTCCGGTACCAGCAGCTTGCGGTTGTCCTTGTCGGCCACCTCGAAGCGCAGGCGGTAGGTGAGGCTGAATTCACGTACCTGGCCTTGCGCGTTGAGGGTCAAGATCTTTTTTTCCTGCGCTTCGGACACGATGCGTAGCGTGACCGCCGCTTCTTTCGGGTCGGTGGCCAGCGTCGCGCCTTGTGCGAGGATGGCGCCGCGCAGCTCGCGCTCCAGCGGCGTGCCCTTGCTGGCAGCAAGGTAGACCGAATCGAACTGCAGCCGCGAGTCCGGCGTTGAGCCGCGCAAGTGGAAACCGCAGCCGGCCAGCGAGGTCGTGATGGCCAATGCCGTGGTAGCAGCCAGCAGGCGTCGACGTTGCTTGTTCACGGCGGTTCTCCCTGTGTCCTTGAATTACGCGACGATGTTGACCAGCTTGCCCGGCACGACGATCACCTTCTTTGGCGCGCTTTCGAGGAATTTGCTGATCTGTTCATTTGCAAGGGCCGTGGCTTCGATGGTGGCCTTGTCCGCGTCCTTGGCCACGGTGATGCTGCCGCGCAGCTTGCCATTCACTTGGACGATCATCTCGATCTCGGCCTGCTCGAGCGCAGCCGCATCAACCTGTGGCCACGGCGCATCGAGGATGTCGCCATGAGCGTTCGCATAGCCGAGCGCCTGCCATAACTCGTGTGTGATGTGCGGCGCGACCGGGTAAAGCACACGCAGGAAGATGCCCAGGCATTCGCCGAGCGCCGCATTCGCGTCGGCGCTGCCGTCGAGCTTCGCGCCTTCCAGCAGGTTCAGCAGCTTCATGCAGGCTGACACCACGGTGTTGTACTGGATGCGGCCATAGTCATGGTCGGCCTGCTGCAGCACCTTGTGCACCTCGCGGCGCAAGGCCTTGATGCCGGCATTGTCGGAAGCAGTCGGGGTGATCACCGGGGACAGTGTGGAAGCGTTTGCATAGCTGAAATTCCACACGCGACGCAGGAAGCGGCTCGCCCCCTCGACGCCCGAGCCCGACCATTCCAGCGTCTGTTCCGGCGGCGACGCGAACATCGTGAACAGACGCGCGGTATCGGCGCCGTACTGGTCGATGATGGCCTGCGGGTCGATGCCGTTGTTCTTCGACTTCGACATCTTCTCGGTACCGCCTATCTGTACCGGCTGGCCATCGCTCTTCAGCGTCGCCGACGCCGGACGGCCCTTGTCGTCGAACTGCAGTTCCACATCTTCCGGGTTGAACCAAGTCTTCTTGCCGGCCGCATCTTCGCGATAATAGGTTTCGTTGAGCACCATGCCCTGCGTCAGCAGGTTCACGAAGGGCTCGTCGAACTTCACCAGGCCGAAGTCCCGCATCACCTTGGTCCAGAAGCGCGCATACAGCAGGTGGAGCACAGCATGCTCGATGCCACCGATGTACTGGTCCATCGGCATCCAGTAATCATTGCGCGCATCGACCATCGCATCGTTCGAGCCTGGCGAGCAATAGCGCATGGTGTACCAGGACGAATCGACGAAGGTATCCATCGTGTCCGTCTCGCGGCGCGCAGGCTTGCCGCATTTCGGGCAATCGACCTTCAGGAATTGCTCATGCTTGTTCAGCGGGTTGCCGCTGCCATCCGGCACGCAATCCTCGGGCAGCACCACCGGCAGGTCTTTCTCGGGCACCGGCACGACTCCGCAGGACGCGCAGTGAATCATCGGGATCGGCGTACCCCAGTAGCGCTGGCGGGATATGCCCCAGTCGCGCAGACGATAGGTGATCTTCTTCTCACCATCGCCTTTGGCAGCGAGGTCGGCAGCGACCGCATCGACCGCGGCCTGATAACCAAGGCCATCGTACTTGCCGGAGTGGATGCAGCGGCCATGGTCCTTGTCCGCATACCACTCCTGCCAGGCGTCGGTCGAAAAACTATTGTCACCGACCGCGATGACCTGTTGAATGGGCAGGTCGTATTTTTTCGCGAACGCGAAATCGCGCTCGTCATGCGCCGGTACGCCCATCACGGCGCCGTCACCATAGGTGATCAGCACATAGTTGCCGACCCAGACTTCGACCTGCTTGCCGGTGAGGGGATGGGTGACGAACAGGCCGGTCGGCATACCCTTCTTTTCCATCGTCGCCATATCGGCCTCGATCACCGAGCCTTTCTTGCATTCGGCGATGAAGGCGGCCAGTTCCGGGTTGTTCTGTGCGGCGTGCGTGGCCAGCGGGTGCTCCGCGGCGACTGCGCAGAAGGTCACGCCCATGATGGTGTCGGCGCGGGTGGTGAACACCCACAGCTTGCCATCCTGGATGGCCTTGCCGTCCGGGCCCTTGATCTGGTGCGGGAACGCGAAGCGCACGCCGGTCGACTTGCCGATCCAGTTCGCCTGCATGATGCGCACGCGCTCGGGCCAGCCGGGCAGCTGGTGCTCGACGCAATCGAGCAATTCCTCGGCGTAGTCGGTGATGCGCACGTAGTACATCGGGATCTCGCGCTTTTCGATCAGTGCGCCCGAGCGCCAGCCACGGC
>CAZCDW010000026.1:20661-21968 GCA_964497485.1 uncultured Bifidobacterium sp. | reverse complement strand
GCGGCACGGGTGGAACATCGAGCAGTTCGATGAGCCCGGGCAGCCCGTCGGGTGCATCAGGCACATCAGGCACATCAGGAACTTCCGGTACATCAGGAACCTCGGGTACCTCCGGCAGTGACAGCGGCACGCCTCCGGGCAGCAGCAGTACCGGTGGCAGCGCGACCGGCGGTAGCAGTTCGTCGGGCTCCGCCAAATGATGCATCACGATGCATCGCCAACGGCCGGATCGCGATCCGGCAAGCCTCTACCTATCGCAAAGGACATGACCATGAAGACCAGGCATTACCAGCGTTGGCTTGCATTGCTCGCCGTGCCCGTGTTTGTCGCATCCCTTGCGGCCTGCCAGCGCAGCGGTGAGGACGCGGGCGGATCATCAGGCGCCAGCAGCGGTGGCAGCATGCAATCCGGCGGTGGCAAGTCGTCATCGCGTAGCGAGCAGCCGGGCAAGTCTGGCAGCGAATCAAAGAGCGAGAAGTCATCATCGCAATCGCCATCGCGCTGAACGTGATCGCCGGGTACGGCCATGGTGGCGACACGACCATGAGCCAAGCCGGGCGACGGTCGGCTCGTGACAGTCGGCTCGTATCAGTCCCCGTATCGCATTCACCGCACCCAGGCGTGACTGGCTGCGACATCAAGCATCCGATTCATGTCCCATGTATTGATCATTGATGACGATGCCGGCGCACCGGCCTTGCGCGATCTGCTGATCGCCGAAGGTCATCGCTGCATGCTGGTGCCCAGCCTGCGGCAGGGGCTGCTGCAATTGTCGCTGCAGGCACCCGATTGGGCGATCGTTGCCGACCGGCTGCCAGATGGCAGTGGCATGGCCTTGCTGGCGGAGCGCGATCTCGGCAGCGATGCGCACACGGCCATCGTCCTGCTCAGCGCCCAGCCGACACTGGCCGCAGTGCTCGCCGCGTTCCGCGCCGGGGCCGTGGATTACCTCGAACGACCGCCCGACCTGCGGCGCCTGAAGGCGCTGCTCGCATCACGCGCGAGCGGGGGAAAGCAGGACGCAGCGCGTGCGACGAGCAGCTTCCAAGCGCCGTCCTTGCTCGGTGACTCCCCGGCCATGTGCGTTTTGCGCGAGCATGTCGCGCGCGTTGCGCCGACCGAGGCCAGCGTGCTGTTGCTGGGCGAGAGCGGTACCGGCAAGGAACTCGTGGCCCAGAATATCCATGCGCAGAGCGCGCGGCAGCGCCAGCCATTCCTGCCGGTGAACTGTGGCGCAATCTCGCCGCAACTGATCGAGAGCGAAATATTCGGCCACGAAAAAGGCAGCTTCACCGGTGCCGACCGAC
>CAZCDW010000026.1:0-20651 GCA_964497485.1 uncultured Bifidobacterium sp. | reverse complement strand
GACAGCACAAGGGCTATTTCGAGCGTGCGTCAGGTGGCACGCTGTTTCTCGATGAAGTGGTGGAAATGCCGATCGAGCTGCAGGTCAAGTTGCTGCGCGTGCTGGAGACCGGCAGCTTCATGCGTATCGGCAGCAATCAGGAACTGCATACGGATGTACGCATTGTCGCCGCCACCAACCGCGACCCGGAGACGGCGATCGCCGCCGGCAAGCTGAGGCTGGACCTGTATCACCGGCTGAATGTCTTCCCGCTGAAAATACCGGCACTGCGCGAACGCGGCGAGGATATCGCGCTGCTCGCCCGGCATTTTCTTGATGAATTCAATCGTACGCATGACACCTGCAAGGTCTTGTCGCCACGTGCGCTGTCCGTGCTGGCCGGCTACCACTGGCCGGGCAATGTGCGCGAATTGCGCAATTTCATGCAGCGCGCCTACATCCTGTCGGACCAGCAGATCGAGGCGCATGCGCTGGACCCGGGGCCAGCGCAATGCACGGCGACCGCATTGACACTCGCCATCCCGGTCGGTACCTCGCTGGCCGATGTCGATCGCCGCCTGATCTTCGCGACGCTGGACTTGTGCGGCGGGGTCAAGAAGCATGCTGCCGACTTGCTCGGCATCAGTCTGAAGACGCTGTACAACCGGCTCGAGGAATACGGCAATCAGGATCGCGCGCTGGCACTCGGCGGATTCGGTGCGGCAGTCAATGCCGATATCAATGCGGAGGTTCCCGACGCTGCCGTGGCGCTGAATGCGGCGGTGAGTGTCGCAGTCAATTCAGCGGTGAATGGGAAGACGGACCTCGCAGGTGGGTCCATCGGTGCGACGCATGTCGGCTTGCTGAATTAAGACATGCAGCCGTAGTCGAACATCGACACGCCGGCGTGCAGGCGCTGATCGCGTGCGACAGTTTTTCAATGAGAAAGGAGACAGCATGAGCCTATCTACCAATCCTCCACAGGGAAGCCAGCAGCAGGGCGCACGTATCGTGCAGCGCCATGCCGATGATCACAGCGGGCCCGGGCCGGATGTGATGGCTGCAGAATCCCTGCAGGGAGACGATGTCATCAATCACCAGGGCGAGAAGCTGGGCAGCATCGAGGACATCATGCTTGATGTCAGTAGCGGCAAGGTGGCCTATGCGGTGCTGTCCTTTGGCGGCATCCTCGGCATGGGCGACAAGTTGTTCGCCATTCCCTGGGGCGCGCTGACGCTCGATGCCGATCGCAAATGCTTCGTGCTTGATGTGCCGAAGGACAGGCTGCAGCAGGCGCCGGGCTTTGACAAAGACCACTGGCCGGCCATGGCCGATCCGTCCTGGGCGTCCCAGGTGTACGCGTATTACAACCAGACGCCGTATTGGCAATGAAGGAAGGCAGCTGATGTGGGCATCGAGCCGGTCATGAACCCGCGCATGACCTGACCTTGAACCTGATATCGCAAGTGCGGTGACCTTGTCTGCAGGCGTCGACCTGGCTGAATTGTTCGGCTTGTCGACGCCTTTTTTCGAGATCATCCTGCGTGGCTCGGTGGTCTACTGGTTCTTGTTCATTGTTTTCCGCTTCGTGATCCGGCGCGACGTCGGTGCAGTCGGTCTGGCCGATGTGCTCATCATCGTTCTGGTGGCGGACGCATCGCAGAATGCGATGGCTGGCGAATACACTTCCGTCAGTGACGGCCTGATCCTGATTGCGACCCTGATTGGCTGGAACCTGCTGCTGGACTGGCTGGCCTTCCATTTTCGCGGCATACGCCGCTTTGCCGAACCGGCCTCCTTGCTGCTGGTATTGAATGGTCGTCTGCTGCCGAAAAACATGCGCAAGGAATTCATTACCGAAGAAGAGCTGTGGGTGCAGTTACGTCAGCATGGGGTGCAGCGTCTGGATGAAGTGAAAGCGGTTTATCTCGAGCCTGACGGCAATTTCAGCGTCATCATGCGTGATGGATCTGCTGCAGCATCGAGCCATGGCTGATGAAGTTGACCCATCGCCTCAACAAAATTTACCGGCTGGCGTGTAATTCCTGCACGACCCGAAGCACGCGCTCGGGACTCACTTGTGCAAGGCAGGGATGGTCAGGCTGCGGACAGGTGCTTTGCAGGCAACCGGCGCAGGAGACTTTTTCGTAAAGCACCCGCCGGGCGACTTGCCATGGCATATGCTGCAGGTTGGTCAGCGCATACAAGTCAACCACGGGAGTGCCGGTGGCGGCAGCGATATGGGCCGGCGCGCTGTTGCATGCGACAAGAACACATGCGCGCGCAATCAGGGCCGCCAGCATGCCGAAGTCGGTCTTGCCGCTGACATCGATGCAGCGCGGTGCCAGCGTACAGAGACTTGCGGCAATTGCGATCTCGTCGGGACCGCCGGCGATCACGATCGGCAAGTTCATGCGTTGTCCCAGCAAGGTCACCACTTCATGCCAGCGCTGGTCGTATTGCGGCCGCGATCAGGTTCGCCACTGCCCGCAAATCCGGAGCCAGCCGATGCGGGTGGCGCAGCGGACCGCACTGCCATTCGGTCTCATTGCCATTGTCGATCAATACCGTGCGGCAGCCGGCGCGCCGGCCTGCCTCGACATCATCAAGGATGTCGCCCACCATCCAGCTCGACCTCAGGTCCAGCGCATGATCAGCTGCTGCGCGCAGCAGCATCCCCGGCGCCGGCTTGCGGCAAGTGCAGGCAAAGGCCAGCCTGCCATAGCAGCTCCAGGGCCAGTGCGGGCACCAGTAGAACCCATCCAGTCTCACATGATGCGCGGCCAGCAGCAGCGCGATACGATCACGCGCTGCGCAAAGGTCGCTGTCACAGAGACGGCCCAGTGCAATGCCATGCTGGTTGCTGACCACTACCAGCGCAAAGCCCAGCTGGCACAGCGCGTACAGTGCTTCGCCAGCGCCGATGCTGAGTCTGATGCGTGCCGGGTCGGTGTTGTAGGGCAGGTTGTCGATCAGTGTGCCGTCTTTGTCGAGGAAGACTGCTGGCCTGCCACAGGGGCTCATGGCCACGAGGTCTCGCGCATCGGCAGGATCGTGATTTCAGGAACGACCGTGCCGGCTGGCAGCTGCAAGATGTCGCAGATTGCCATGGCCACACTGTCCGGGTCTTGCAGCGCAGTTCGGTCGATATCCGGGAATCGCTCCAGAAGAAAGGGTGTGGCCATACCGCCGGCAATGACGGCCGTGACCTTGATGCCGGCCGGACGCAATTCCGCATGCAAGGCATGTGACAGCGCCAGCAGTCCTGTCTTGCTCGCGTGATAGGCGGTCGCATTGGGCCATGCTCGCTTGGCGGCGGTCGACGTGATGTTCACGATCTGCCCATGGCCGCGTCCCATCATGTAGCGGGCCGCCGCACGTGCCAGCACGAAAGGGCCATGCAGGTTGGTGCGCAGCACGCGATCCCATTGCGACACTTCGAGCTCGCCGAGGCTGCAAGTCACATCCGTGCCTGCATTGTTGATCAGTACGTCCATGCGACCGAAGCGATCGATCGTGTGCAGCACTGCGTGCTCGGCTTGCGCCGTGTCGCCGACATCGCAGCCCACGGCCTCCGCCTGTACGCCATCGGCAGCCAGTTCACGTGCGATCTGCTCCGCGCGGTTGGCTTTCAGGTCCGCCAGCATCACGCGTGCTCCGCGCGCCGCAAGCCGTTTGCACAGCGCGCTGCCCAGCCCGCTGGCGCCGCCAGTGACCAGTGCCGCCTGTCCTGCCAGAGAAATCGCTGAGTGTTCCATCGTGTCTCCTGCGTGGCATGTTTGCTGCTAATCCTTCGGGTGGAAGTGTCGGGATCAGTGCGATCAAGATTCCTGACGACAGCCATGGGCCTGCGATGCCTTTGCTTTGACGGCATGCATTGGTCAGGATTCATTGGAACCGATTCCCCGAGCGGGGGATTTGCAGGAGAACAGCATGACGATGAAAACATGGACGGCCCCTGCGATCGCGCTGGCTGCAGCGCTCACAGCGGGCATGGGCAGCAGTGGCTGCGAAAACATGAACCTTGGCGGGTCATCCGAGCAAGTGAAACCGATTGCCAGCAATGTGAATGGCACCGGCACCATACAGTCAGTGGAAGTGGTACCACGCAAGCAGGGCCTGGGACTGGGCACACTGGCGGGTGCCGCTGTCGGCGGCATTGTCGGCAATCAGGTCGGTGGTGGCACCGGCAGGACAGTCGCGACAGCTGCAGGCGCGGCCGGGGGCGCCTATGTCGGCCATGAAATCGAGCAACGACGCAGTAGTGGCGACCAGATTTACAAGGTAACGATCAAGATGGATGACGGCACCACGCAATCCTTCGCGCAGGATGCGGCACCGACCGTGAAGCAGGGCGATCGCGTGACGATCACCAATGGTGTGCTGTCGCCGCTGTAATGAAGCTGTTTCATGAAACTGCTTCGGGACGCACTTCAGGAAACGCGTTGCGACAGGCTCTGCCTGATCCGGCTGCTGTACTGATCGCGCGGTTTGATCAGAACCAAACTGGCGGGAGCTTTCCCGCGCGGCGTACTCCAAGGATCTGACACCAACACGCAAGGAGATTTGCCAATGGCCACGATTCATCTCGATACGGGTGCTGCGTATTCCGGCGGCACCCTGATTTCCCAGGAAAACGTCATGCGCCGGCCCTTGTTTTCATCGATACGCTGGGGCGCGGTGCTGGCCGGTGTCGCTGTTGGCATCTCGGTGCAACTGGTGCTTACCTTGCTCGGCATCGCCAGTGGCCTGTCGATGACCAGCGTGCAGGCCGCCGAAGCACCGGGCACGGGCGCGCTGGTATGGGCCGGCATTTCCATGCTGATCTCGGCACTGGTGGGCGCCTATGTCGCCGGCCGCATGTCGGGGCTCAAGCGCAAGACCGATGGCGTGCTGCACGGCGCCGTATCCTGGGCAGTCACCACCTTGCTTTTCGTCGTACTGGCCACCTCGGCCGGCGGATCCTTGTTGTCGGGCCTGTTCTCCGGTATCAGTCAGGGCGCAAGCTCGGTCGCACAGGGTACCGGTGGCGGCGCCGGCGGTGTGACCGCGATGCTGAACCGCCAGCTCGGCACCAATATCAGTCCCGACAATATGCGCACCCTGCAAGGCCACATCGCCGCAGGTCGGCGTGACCAGGCGATCGATTATATGAGCAGCAGCATGGGCGTGCAGCGAGACCGCGCGGCAACCATGGTGGACCAGGCGCTGATTCTGTCGGGTTCGCCGGAGCAGGCATCGCCACAAGGGCGCGCAGCGGCTGACCGCGCGATCAAGGGCGCCAGTACGGCGGCGTGGACCGTGTTCGGTGCGGTGGCGCTGTCGCTGATTCTGAGCCTGATCGGAGGCGCGCTCGGCGCGATGGGTGCCAAGCGTACGACCTGGGGCGAGTCCGGTGAGGCAGAGGCAGGCGCAGCCCGCGCCGACCTTGGCCGCAGCTGAAGCCCGGCTTGCAGCTGCCCCTGCAGCTCGCCCCGTACACCGGGCGATGTCTGCAGCCTGCAGATCGCGTGCTTGAGGTGCGCCGGGTGATGAACTACGGCCGCAGGTCAGTGGTCTGAAGTGCACGATCGTGTCTTGCGTTGAAAGCGCGCCACCATGTTGAAGACCTTCGAGGGAGGACCCGTTGCCGGCAAGAGTGCACGCCGGCGCTTTGCCTGCATGAGTGCAGGGCAGTCATCGGCGACCGAGCTGCTGCGTTCTTGTCCGGTGGTGACCGCCACCGGACAGCCCATGGGGCGCGTGCGCTCGGTACTGGTGGATGTGCGCAGCCGTCAGCTGCGCTTTGTGGTCGTCTCACCGCAGCAGGGCAAGGCCAATGTGGTGATTCCCTGGCAGGCCCTCTACTTCGACTCCTCTTTGGTACGACTGGTGTATTACACCTATTCGTGATGCCTGGACGACCTCAGCCAACGACACGGCTCAGCACGCGATTCCAGTCGGCGACAAAGCGGGCTATCGCAAGATGTTCGAGCGCTTGTCGTCGTGCTTCTGCACCGAGGCGACGTCCATGTTGCCCAAGATGATTGATCACCGTGATGCCTCGCGCCATCTCGCCACGCCAGCGTTGTCCGTGATCCATCACCCCATGCGTGATCACGATCTGCAGAGTCCGGACCGCATCCCACATCAATACATTGAAGTGCGTCACCTGTACCAGTAATACGTTCGGATCATCGACGATGTGGCGCGTGTCGGTCGGATGCGAGCGCGGCGGGTCATGCTCGATGTAGATGCGAGGCAGCTTGCGCTGCGCATTGCTCAGGTAGCGGTACTGGTCGTCAAGATACTGGTCATCGTCCTGAAACAGGACACAATCGAATTGCTGGTCCTGTACGCTGTCGACCGGCTGGTCAATTACATTGTCGCCCCACGGATGGTCTCCACATCGACCGCCATAGCCCGGCGGGCGACCTGGCGCAGCACGGTACTGGACCACAAGACCGGTTTCCTGGTGCCGCCGAATGATCCGGCGCGGCTGGCGTCGCGATGCAGATGGTGAGCTTCTATCGCAGTGTGCTGCGCGACCGCGAAGGCCTGGGCGCTGGCTCGGTATCAGTAGACATGACTCGCCTGACGGCGCCGATTGATCGATAACGGCATTCAGCGGTGACGGCGCTCAGTGCAGCCAGCGGGATGTGGCCGGCGATGCTCCGCCCTCCCGCACAGGGCGTCCGCGCCAGCGCTGCAGCCAGCGCCAGCCTGTGCCGAGCAGTCTTCCAGCGGCTTGCAGGCGGCCGGGGTCACGCATCAGCAGCAGCCCCGCCGTGAGCAGCGCGCGTGCCGCTCCCGAGCCCCGGACTTGCTGCATCGCCTGATCACGATCGCTGTCCCTGCGTCGCTGTTCACGCGAGCGATGGCGCCTCGCATCGGCGATCCGCGGCAACAGCAGCACCAGCAAGGCGACACCACCCGCCACCCACAAGGGATGCTCCATCGCCCATTGCACTGCCTGGCTGCGTCCGCCGGAAGCTGTCCTTGCAGCATGTATGCGCGCGCGGGTCACACCGCTGCCGCCGAAGCTTACGCTCGAGTTTTGGGGTACTGACCTGCCCGCAACACTGATGGGCATAACGTCGGCTGCACTCTCGCCAGCCAGCATGCGTCGGTAAGCAGCACGGCTGGCCTCGATCTGCTCCAGCAACGCGCGCCGCTGGTCTTCCAGTGACACACTCATCCCTGATCCTTCATCATTGTCGTTCCCCGGTCATCACAGACTTTCACGTACCAGCGCGATATCGCGCCGCATCTCGTCGCGCAGCGCCTGCAGCGGTGCCTCGCGACCTGCATGGCGGCGCGCCAGCGCAATGCCCGCGGCTGCACCGCCCGCGTACAGCACCACCACGACCCAGGCGGCGAGCGCACGGAAATTACTGTCCCAGAAGCTGATGATGATGGCGATGCCGATGAACAGCAGCGCGAACAGCGCGAACACTGCTGCCGCGAGATAGCCGGCGACTTGCACGCCGATCTCCCGCCCCTGCAGCTTCATCTCGATGCGCAGCAGCGCGAGATAATCGCCGACGCGATCGAGCGCGATGGCAGCCAGCTGCCGTGATTTCTTCAGGACCTCGAGCACCTGTCGCTCCTGGTTTCAGTCGCGTCGCATCATGGCGCCGATCAGCAAGCCGATGCCGGTGGCGATCGCCACCGATTGCAGCGGCTTGTCTCGCACATAGTCGACCGTGAGGTCACGTCCCTGATTGAACTGGCGCCCGGCTTGCTCGGCAAAGCCACGCGCAGAGTAGCGCACCGTCGAAAAGCGAGCGAGGATGCGATCGCGTGCCTCATGTAATTCGTTTTCCGACAGCGTCGATGCATGCGACATCAGCGCATCGAGGTCATTCTTGAGATTGGCGAGGTCTTCGCGTATCCGCGTCGTCTTGCCGGCCGATGTCTGCTGCGACTGGTAGTCGTGACGGCGGCTGCCGGTATCGGTACTGCCTGTCTGGATTTCCGGATCCATCATTGCCTCCTGAGTGGTTTTGATCGATGGCAAAGTCAACGCCGCATTCAACCGACCGTCTTGCCGGTGGCCGGTCTGCACGACATCCGCCTGACGGAGGGAGCTTCAGGCAAGGGCCATGCCACGCTCGCTTTGCAGGGTCGGCCGTGCCTGCGTCGCGTGGGGTGAAAAATTTACGCGCAGCGCAGGGAATTTTGGGCGCAGGCTTGCGCGATGCCCATGCGCGTCCGCATCCGGCTGGCAAGCTGGGCTGGTCTCGATGCAAGTCGCCGGCGAGCCGGTGCGGACGCCGAAAGAGCGTTGATGACAGCGTGCTAAGATTCCCGGACACACGGGCCCAACAGGCTTGACCGGCCCGGCGTCCGAAACCCGGAACACAATAAAACCCACAACACCAAGGGAGACCGAATTGAAGAAGCAAGCTCTGTCCATGGCCGTCGCCTCCGCACTGGCCTTTTCCGCATTGCCCGCGTCGGCGCAGGTGTCGAATGACACCATCAAGATCGGCTTCATTACCGATATGTCCGGCGTTTATGCCGACGTCGATGGACCGGCCGGCGCCGATGCGATCAAGATGGCGATCGCCGACTTCGGCGGCAATGTGAACGGCAAGAAGATCGAATTGGTGACAGCTGACCACCAGAACAAGGCCGATATCGCCGCCAGCAAGGCGCGCGAGTGGTTCGACCAGCAAGGCGTGGACATGCTGATCGGTGGCACCAATTCGGCGACCAACCTCGCGATGGCCAAGGTCGCGGCCGAAAAGAAAAAGCCCTTCATCGCCATTGGCGCCGGCACCTCGCGCCTGACCAATGAAGAATGCACGCCCTACACTGTGCACTACGCCTACGACACGGCCGCCATGTCGCGCGGCACGGCGGCTGCGTTGACCAAGCAGGGCAACAAGGACTGGTTCTTCCTGACCGCCGACTACGTGTTCGGCATGTCGCTGGAAAAAGATGCGTCTGACGTGGTCAAGGCCACCGGTGGCAAGGTGCTGGGTTCGGTGCGCCATCCGCTGGCGGCGTCGGACTTCTCTTCCTTCCTGCTGCAGGCGCAGAACTCCAAGGCGCAAGTGCTGGGCCTGGCCAATGCCGGTGGTGATACGGTGAACTCGATCAAGGCCGCTGCCGAGTTCGGCGTCAACAAGAAGATGAAGCTGGCGGCGCTGCTGATGTTCGTCAACGACGTCCATGCGGTCGGCCTGAACATCACGCAGGGCATGTACCTGACCGATGGCTGGTACTGGGACACCAATGACGAGACGCGTGCATGGGCCAAGAAATTCATGGCCCGCAACAAGAAGGCACCCTCGATGCTGCATGCCGCCGACTATTCGGCGACTACCTTCTACCTGAATGCGGTGAAGGCGACCGGTACCGATGACGGCGACAAGATCATGGCCAAGCTGAAGTCAACGAAGATCAATGACTTCTTCACCAAGAATGGCGTCGTTCGTCCGGATGGGCGCATGGTGCATGACATGACGCTGATGCAGGTCAAGTCACCGGCCGAGTCCAAGTATGACTGGGACTACTACAAGGTCGTGCAGACCATCCCTGGTGAGCAGGCCTACATGACCAAGGCCGAGACCAAGTGCGCGCTGTGGAAATGATGGCGACGCTTCCTATCGCAAAGCCAGCGGTGGCGCTTGGTCGCCAGCTCGCGCGGCTGGCATTGATGCTGATGGCATCCGTGCTGGCCTGGCAGGCACCGGCGTCGGCCGGCAGCCTGCCGGCCGGTTTCGGCGAGCTGAGCTGGGAAGCACCGGTCGCGAAACTGCCTGACGCACGCAAGCTGGCCGAGACGGCGTTGTATGCGTGCTACCGCAGTGGCGAAGGTAACAGCACGGTTGGCAAGACGCCGGTCAGCAATCTGCGGATGTGTTTCGCCGGGGACCGCTTCTATTTCGTCCAGATGGAGTTCGCCGGTATCGAAGCTTTCGATGCGCTGCTGGCCCATGGCGATGCGCTGTGGGGTGAGGGCAGGGCAGGGCAGCGCTTCACCGAGACTCGCATCTGGGGCGGCGGTACCGATGAACAGGTCTATGTCGAGCTCGAGTACAGCCGCGAAGATGGACGCGGTACGCTGGCCTTCGTTTTTCTGCCCATCTATCGTGAGACTCAGGAAGCCAACCGTCGCCAGCGCGCACGCTCTGCGCCCGGTGCCGGATTCTGACTTCAGGCCTTCATTCCGTTTTTTGTAAAGCCTCAAGCTGCCGCGGCAATGGCTGCGGCAGCTCGCCATTGGCGCCCTGCAAAAATCTCTCCTTTGTTGCTGTAAAAGCCGGCTACCTGAATCAGCAAGCGTATCAAATGTTGCTGTGAGGGAATTATGAGAATCACCGCTTGTCTTGCATAATGGAAATTCATCTTTTCATCGAGCAAGCGCATGCAGTCCTGGTTGCGGCAGTCTGAACAAGCGGTCAAGCGCGCCAATGTCCGGCTGGGAATCGCGTGGGGTGTCGGCTGCGCGCTGCTGATCGGCCTGGTGTGGGCCGGCCTGCTGCTGATTCTGCAAGCCGATCGCGAACACCTGATCGAGAAAGCCGAGGCCGAAACCGCTGGACGCTCGCGCGCTTACGCCGAGCAGTTGCTGCGCACGTTGTCGCAGATCGACCAGTTGTCGCTGTCGATCAAATATCAATGGGAGCGTAAGTCCGGCCCGCTCGACCTGGAGGAGCAATTCCGCCATGGCGTCTACCAGGGGCAGCTGTTCCCGGTGCTGATCAATGCCGAAGGTTATGCGGCGAGCAGCACGCGCAACCTCGCGCGCGGCACTTATATGGGCGACCTGCCATTTTTTACCCGAGTGCGTGACAGCGATACCCGCGGTCTGCTCGTGAACCGGCCGACGGTGGGGCGCGGTGGTTTCGCCGGCAAGACCATCGTTCGTTTTTCTCGCGGGCTGTATCGGACGGACGGGCGCTTCGATGGTGTGGTGATGATCGCTGTCGAGCAGAGCTATCTGGCCAGTTACCATGATGTCGCCAGCCTTGCGCCCGGCGATTTCATTTCCGTGCGATTCGACGATGGCCAGTTGCTGGCCGCCCGTGGTGGCAGTGGTATGGCCGGCTCGTTCTACCGCAAGGACCCGACATTCGGCACCGCGCACGGTACTCGCATCGACAGCGGCGCGCTGTTCCTTGATGACGAGGAGCGTATCGTCAGCTGGACCCGGGTCGAGGGCTACCCGCTGGTGTCCGTTGCCGGCTCCAGCATGGTCGATGTGCTGGCGCCGTATGCGCGCACGCGCAAGATTTACATCACGATGGCCGTGATATCCAGCCTGTTGCTGTTCGCTCTGGGTGGCTTCGGTGCCTGGTCCCAGATACGGCAGTCCGCGCAACGTCGCCATGATGCGCAGGTGCAGGCCACGTTCCGGCTGGCCGTGGATGGTGCGCGCGAAGCGTTCTACATGATGCGCCCTATCTACGATGCAGACGGCAAGCTGCAGGATCTCGTGATCGAGGACTGCAATGAGCGCGCGGCCGAGATGTCGGGTTTTCCGCGTGGCGAACTGATCGGACGCACCATCAACAGCCTGTATGAGGGCGAGCTCTATGCGCCTTTCTTTGCATTTTTCAGCCAGATCGTCAGCGATGGTTTTGGCGAAGATGATTTCCATGTGCCGCACGGTCGCAAGCATCTGGCTGGCTGGTTCCAGCGGCGCGGCGTGCGCTCGGGCACAGGTATCGCTGTCACGGTGCGCGATGTATCCGAGGCCCACCAGCAGGCCGATACGCTGGCGGCAATGGCGCGCACCGACGCGCTGACGGGGCTGCCGAACCGGCACTGGCTGAATGATTATCTGCCGGGCGCACTGGAGCGCGCGCGCGCCAGTGGCCAGCGCCTGGCCTTGCTGTACATCGACCTCGATAATTTCAAGGACGTCAATGACTCGCTGGGCCATCGCACCGGCGACGAGTTGCTGGCATCGGTGGCGGCCAATCTGCGCCATGTACTGCGCCAGCGTGACCACCTTGCACGCATTGGCGGCGACGAGTTCACCGTCATTGTCGAGGACCTTGGCGCCGAGGATGATGCCAGCGACGTCGCACAACAGCTGATCGCCGCCATCGGCCGGCTCGGCCCGGATTCACCGTGGCGCATGTTCCGCATGAAAGGCTCGATCGGTATCAGCATTTTCCCGACGGACGCCAATGATGTCGACACCCTGCTGCGAGCGGCCGACATTGCGCTGTACGAGGCCAAGTCGCAGGGCAAGAACCAATACCGTCACTACAACGAGGATTTCGCGCAGCAGATCCGTGATCGCATCAGCGTCGAGCGCGAACTCGAGCAGGCGATTCTGCGCGATGAATTCGTCATCTACTACCAGCCGCGTGCCGACGCGCGCAGTGGCCAGCTGTCGAGCCTGGAAGCGCTGATACGCTGGCGTCATCCGCATCGCGGCCTGTTGTCACCAGCCGACTTCATCGGTGTGGCCGAGCAGACTCGCCTGATCGTACCGATTGGCGAGGTGGTCGCGAAAAAAGTCTGCAGTCAGCTGGCGTCCTGGCGCGACCAGGGCTTGCCGCTCAAGCCGGTATCGGTGAATGTGTCGGCGCTGCAGCTCAAGGGTGATGGCCTGCGCGTGACGCTGGCGGAGAACCTGGCCCGCTTTGCGCTCCCGTCGTCACTGGTGGCCATCGAGCTGACCGAGTCCAGCATGCTGGACGAAGATGGCATTGCGCAGGAAGAGCTGGCGCGCTTGCGGCAGATGGGTATCGAGCTAGAGATCGATGATTTCGGTACCGGCTATTCATCCTTGTCCAAGCTGCAGAGCCTGGCGATCGACGTGCTCAAGATCGACCAGTCCTTTGTACGCAAGCTTGGCAGCGATCCACAGGCACAGGCCTTGTGCGAAACCATGGTGTCGATCGGTCGCAGCCTCAATATTTCGGTCGTCGCCGAGGGTGTGGAAACCGCAGAGCAATTGCAGATGCTGCAGAACATGGGGTGCGACGAAGTTCAGGGCTACCTGGTCTCCAAGCCCATGCCACCCGAAAAGATTCCCCCGCTGCTCGGGACGCAATTCTTCGAAGCCTATCGATTGTCAGCCTGAGGCTTTCAGCCACAATCTGTCAGTGTCAAATTCAGGCATAAGCCTTGCGCGCGATGTATCAGACGTCGAACAACGCTTTCAGTGCGGCCGGATAAGGTGCACGTACCACGCCTCTCTCGGTAATGATCGCTGTCACCAGCTCGGCCGGCGTCACGTCGAATGACGGGTTCCGCACCTGCACGCCCGGTGCCGCCCATTGCGTGTCGCGGAAACCGGTGACCTCCGTTGCGGCACGTTCCTCGATCGGAATGTCGCGCCCGGTCGGCACTTTGAGGTCTATCGTCGACAACGGGCACGCGACATAGAACGGGATCTCGTGCCGCGCCGCGAGCCCGGCGACCATGTAGGTGCCGATCTTGTTGGCGACGTCGCCATTGGCGGCGACGCGGTCGGTGCCGACGATGACGGCATCGATTTCGCCATGGGCCATCAGGTGGCCGGCCATGTTATCGGTGATCAGTGTCACCGGTATGCCTTCCTGCACCATTTCCCAGGCCGTCAGTCGCGCGCCTTGCAGGAAGGGGCGCGTCTCATCGGCGATCACGCTGATGGTCTTGCCGGACCTGACCGCCGAGCGAATCACGCCCAGTGCCGTGCCGTGGCCGGCGGTGGCCAGCGCACCGGCATTGCAGTGCGTGAGCACGCGCGCATCATCGGGCAGCAGTGCAGCGCCATGCGCGCCCATGGCTTCATTGATCGCGATGTCTTCCGCGTGTATGGCTTGCGCCTCGGCCAGCAAGGCGGCTGCCTGAGCAACCGGTTCGGCATGCGCATGGGCGCCTCGGCGGCTTCGCATGCGCTCGAGCGCCCAGAACAGGTTGACGGCCGTCGGCCGGCTCGCGGCCAGCACCGCAAAAGCTTCGTCCATCGCCGCATCGAATACGGCGCGCGATGCCGCTTGCTGTCGCAGCGCCTCCAGCGCCACGCCGTAGGCGGCTGCCACGCCGATGGCCGGTGCGCCGCGCACGACCATCGTGCGTATGCCATCAGCGACACCGGCGGCCGAGTGATAGGCTACGTAGTCGAACTGCATCGGCAGCCGGGTCTGGTCGATCATCTCCAGCTGCCCGTAGCCGGGCGTGTCACGCCAGCGCAGCGTGACGACTTCGTGAGTTGCGCTCATGGTTGGCCTTGCTCAGTCGCCTTCGAACTCGACCAGCGTATGCACGGCCAGTCCCATCTTCTCGAGCTTGACGCGACCGCCGAGCGCGGGCAGGTCGATCACGAACGCGCATTCGACCACATGCCCACCCATGCCGCGTACCAGCATCACGGTGGCCGCTGCAGTGCCACCGGTGGCGAGCAAGTCATCGACCACCAGTACCTGGTCGCAGGCATCAATCGCATCATCATGCATTTCGATGCGGTCATGGCCATATTCGAGTGCGTATTCATGGGCCGTGGTCTTGCCGGGCAATTTACCCTTCTTTCGCACCGGTACGAAGCCGACACCCAGTGCATACGCCAGCGGTGCGCCAAAAATGAAGCCGCGTGCCTCGGTGCCGACCACTTTCGTGATCTGGCGGTCCTTGTAACGCTCGACCAGCCTGTCGATCGTGGCCCGGAAGCCTTGCGCATCCTTGATCAGCGTCGTGATATCCCGGAACTGGATGCCGGGCTTCGGATAATCGGGAATGGTACGAATCAGTGACTGGATATCCATGTGGGGAAAGAAGCAAACGAGAGTGTGGTGATGAAACGGGCGATCAAGTCAGCGATGGGCACGCGCGGCCGTCGGAGCCAGCTCAGGATTCCTGAGCGTTGCGGCCATAGCCTTTGAATTTTTCGATCACGTCTTGCATCTGCCCGGCCGACAGCAATACCGGCTTGCCGACCTGGCGCGCGATCAGATATTGCTCGCACAGTGATTCGATCTCGACTGCAATCGCCAGTGCCTCGTCGAGGTCGCGCCCGAGCGCGATCAGGCCGTGGTTGGCCAGCAGGCAAGCCTTGCGATCCTGCAGCGCGGTGACGGCATGCCGGGACAAGGCTTCGGTGCCGAACAATGCATAGGGCGCGCAGCGTATCGTGTCGCCACCGGCGATCGCGATCATGTAATGGAAGGGGGGCAGGTCTTCGTTCAGGCAGGCCAGCGCCGTCGCATGAGGTGAGTGCGTATGCACGATAGCGTTGACGTCGGCGCGCGATTGCAGGATATCGCGATGGAAGTGCCATTCCGACGAGGGCTTGCCATTGCCAATGACATGACCATCGAAGCCGACGGCCACAATGCTGGCCGGCGTCATCTTCTCGACGGGTACACCGGATGGCGTGACCAGGAAATGATCGCCATCCCGGCAGCTGACATTGCCGGATGTGCCGCGGTTGAGGCCCGACGCCTCCATGCGTCGGCATGCGTCGATGATCTGCGCGCGTATCGGGGCCATGGGCAAGGTATGCATGGCAGATTCCTTCAGTCCTTCAGCAGCCGGCCGGCGACAGCCGACAATTTGGCGATCATGGCCGGGTCGCGCGCATCGGGCGCCGTGATCAGCGCATGCTGCAGGGAGGTACGGCATGAGCAGGTCGTCGCGTGCGTATCAGCCTGCAGATGCGGGATGGCAGTTTTGACCAGTGCGCGCCCTTTGTCTGCATTGGCCAGCAACACGCCGACGATCTGATCCACCGTCACCGCATCATGGTTCGGGTGCCAGCAATCGAAGTCCGTCACCATCGCCACGCTCGCATAGCAGAGCTCGGCCTCACGCGCCAGCTTCGCCTCCGGCATATTGGTCATGCCGATCACGTCGCAGCCCCATTGTCGGTACAGGTTCGACTCGGCGAGGCTGGAGAATTGCGGACCTTCCATCGCCAGATACGTGCCGCCGCGCACAGCCAGGATGCCGGCCTCGGCAGCAGCCTGTTGCAAGCGGTCGCCCAAACGCGAACAAACCGGGTGCGCCATCGATACATGCGCGACCAACCCGCGACCGAAGAAGGATTTTTCGCGCGCGAAGGTGCGATCGATGAACTGGTCGACAATCACGAAGCTTCCGGGCGGCAGATCCTCTCTCAGCGAGCCGACCGCCGACAGCGAGATCACATCGGTGACACCGAGGCGTTTCAACGCATCGATATTGGCACGATAGTTGACCTCCGACGGCGGGATCTTGTGGCCACGGCCATGGCGTGGCAGGAAGGCCATGCGTTGCCCGTACAAGGTACCGGTCAGGATCTGGTCCGAAGGCTCCCCGAAAGACGAGGTGGCTGTCACCCATTGACGGTCTTCGAGACCATCGATGTCATAGATGCCGCTGCCACCGATGATGCCAACGATGCCGGGACTTGCGCTTGCAGTCATGAAGTGCTTTCTTCGATGCGACAGCCTGTCACTCTACCAAAGAAAGCACCGTGCCCGGCCATTCAGCCGGGCGGTGGCGTCGGGACGGCTTATTCGTCCTGCAGTGCGCCGTGCACATCCCCTTCCAGCGGGCTGCCCGGATCGCTGCGCTGCTGGTCTGCGGCACACACCATGTGCATGCTGGCCTCACCCAGCGTGCCGGGCGATACGGGCTCCCAGTTGCCATCCACGACGTCGGAAAACACGACTTGCCCTTGCGTCATATGCTGGGTATGGCCTGACAGATGGGTGATGCGGTACATGCGCGTCAGGCAGTCATACTCGGTACGCGAACGCAGCGAGATCACGCCTGACCGGTCGGACTGCTCGTTGTCGTCCACTTCCCAGACCCGCACCCGGCGCCCTTCGCGACTGACGCTGTCGAGGTCCAGGTAGCGCTCATAGCCTTCGCCACCGTCCACATAGGTCCATTCCGCACTGGCCGGCAGGCTCAGCAGCAGCATCGGTGCAATCCACAGCCAGTTCTTCTTCATGGTCTTCTCCCCAGCCAGCGAAACGTCGCCAGCGCCTTGCAAAGTTAGCAATGCTGATTTCGGGCAAGCATGAGGAATGTCAATTTGCTGTTTGGAAGTGCGCAAATCGCCGCTTTTTCAGCGTTAGAGCCAGAAAAACGTTTCCTCAGAGCAAAATGACTTTGCGATTTCCGGGTGTTACCATCCGGCAAGCAGACAATGCGATCAGTTGGTTTCAGATCGCCCGCTGTTATCGAGGCTCAAAATTCAGAGCAGGAATCGCCGGGCAGCCCGGTCGATCGACAAGAAGAACAATTGATGGACGTCCGGCCGTGGGTTGGATGACACACCATGGGGCGCAGCAAGCGATTACGACGATCACGCCTGAACCGGCTGCTGGGGCTTGCCGGCATGCTGACGGCTATGCCCGTCATTGCTGCCCCCGCCAATGACCTTACCGAGCTCTCACTGGAAGATTTGCTGCAAGTCGAAGTGACGACGGCTTCCAAGTACAAGCAGGATGCGCGTCAGGCGCCATCACAGGTACAGGTGATCACGGCAGAAGATATCCGTCAGTATGGTTGGCGCACGTTGGGTGAGGCGCTGGGTAACCTGCCGGGCTTCTACACTTCGGATGATGGTGTCTATCAATATCTCGGCGCGCGCGGTTTCCTGACCCCTGGCGACTACAGTACGCGTTTCCAGTTGCTGCTCAATGGCCAGCGCCTGAACGACAATATCTATGAGCAGGCGCAATTCGGCACGCCATTCCCGCTCGACATGGCACTGGTCGAGCGCATTGAAATCATTTCCGGACCCGGGTCGGCCATCTACGGTTCGAATGCGCTGTTCGGCGTCATCAATGTGATTGCCCGCGACCCTTCATCGATGCAAGGATCGACCGGCAGCATCGGCCTGAGTTCGAAAGGCTGGCACGAATTGCGTGCCACCACATCCACTCGGCTGGGCAAGGATGGCCCGAGCTTCCTCGCGTCATTCAGCTATACCGATCAGGGAGCGCAAGACTTGACGATTCCGTCGGCGCGCGGCACGGCGATACAAGCTGACGGTAGTGTGTCCGCCGATGGTGTGGCACGCGGCCTTGGCGGCGGCCACGTGGCGCGGGCTTATGTCGCGCTACAGCACGCATCGGGCCTGCAGGCCAGCGCCTGGGCCACGCAGCGCGACGTCATCCCAGCGATGGCTTTGTACGGCACGGCATTCAACGATCGCCGCAATACCGTCCATGACGGCAGCTACGGTATTGCTGCCACACTCGAGCGCAAGCTCGATGACGACTTGCAGTTCACCGGACGGCTCGCTTATCAGGAGCAGGCCTATCGCGCGAACTATGTCTATGCCACACCCGATACTCCCACGCGCGACGACTCGACCGGTGGTTGGTTGTCGGGCGAGTCACGCTTCGTCTATACCGGCCTTGCTGCGCACAAGCTGGTGTTCGGCGCCGATGCTCAGCGCGACATGCGGCTGGCCATGCGCAACATCGACAGCACGACCGGCGCCAGTATTCTTGATGTGCGCGACAAGACCTGGCGTACCGGTGTTTTCCTGCAGGACGAATGGTCGATCGCGCCGCGCTGGCGCCTGAGCGCGGGTGCCCGCTATGACCGCTACTCCATCGACCTTGCGCATACCAGTCCGCGGCTTGGCCTGGTGTACACGCTGACCGATGCGACCACCTTCAAGCTACTGGCCGGCGAAGCCTATCGCGTGCCCAATACCTTCGAGCGCAAATATGAAGATGGCTATTACCTCGCCAACCCGTCGCTGAAACCCGAGGTCGTCCGCACGGCAGAGGCCATCGTTGAGCAGCGTATCGGCAACGAGCAGTTGCTTGGAGCATCGATCTTCAGCTACAGCTTCCGCAATCAGATCGACCAGACCGTGGTCGGCAACAACCTGCGCTTCGAAAACCTGCCTCGCACGACGGTGCAGGGCGCCGAAATGTTCTGGCGCGCCCCGCGACTGGGCCGGGGCTCGGTGTTCGCCAGTGTCGCCGTCAATCATGCGCACAGCGATTCGACGCCGAATGTGCCCAACAGTCCCGGCTGGCTGGCCAAGCTGCGCGCCACTCATCCGCTGGCCGGGCCGCAATGGCTGGGCGCCATTGAGCTGCACGCCATCGGCCCGCGCGATGTCGAGACCGACACTGGCTACCTGAAGCTGTCGCGTCAGTGGTGGATGAACGCCATGATCAACTCGACCGCGCTTGGCCCCCGCATGCACCTGCAGTTGAGGGTGGTGAATGTCTTCGACCGGCCGGTCCAGATCCCGGTGGCCGAAGCGGCCGCGCCGCTGATGCCGATGAGTCGTCGCGCGCTGCAGGCGACCCTGAGCCATGATTTCTGAGCGACGCTCTCGCTTCGCGCCGCAGCGCGTAAGGTCCGTGCTCGCTCGCGGCCTGCTGGCCGTGCTGTGTGCGTCGATCCTGCCCCTGGCGCAGGCCGAAACGCCACCCGAAACACGACGAGCGCCTGTAGCTGGCGATGCGTCCACGTTGAAGGCCGCCTTCCTCTACAACTTTGCGCTCTACACCAGCTGGCCCCCACCGCCGCCGAACGCGATGACCTTGTGCGCGATCGGCCATGATGATCTCGGTACCGCCTTCGATGCGCTCGGCAGCAAGCAAGTCGATGGCAAGCCGGTCCAGGTGCGGCGCATTGACAGCGCGGCTGAAGCGCGCGCCTGCCAGGTGCTGTTTGTCCCGGAGTCCGGCAGTGCCAGCCTGCCTGCGCTGGCGCGCGGACTGGCGTCACAACCGGTGCTGATTGTCAGTGATACGGGCAACCTCGATGCGGCCATGATTCTCATTGAAGCTGACGGCAATCGTCTGGCCTTCTCGGTCAACCTCGCGCGCGTGCGCCAGGCCGGGCTGGACGTCAGTTCCAAATTGCTGCGCCTGGCGCGCACGGTGAAGTGAGGGCGCGATGAAACAGCTGACTGCGCGCCATCCCGAACGCCGCCAGAGCTTGCAGCGCAAGCTGGGACTATTGAACATTGGGGGACTCGCTGTGGCCGGCGTACTGGTTTGCGTACTGCTGGGCAGCTGGTCCTGGTTCACGCAGCGCGCCGACCTGGTGCGCACGACCGAATCGGTGGCGCGCGTGCTGGCCGAGAACGCCGCGCCGGCGATTCAGTTCAATGATCCAGTAGGTGCGGCAGAGATCTTGCGCGCGCTGTCCAGCCATCCGGAGATCATGACGGCGGAGCTTTCGATAGCGCCTGATGAATTGTTTGCGCGCTACGTCTGGCCACGCCCGGCGCCGGCTGGCCCCATTGAGGGTATCGGGCGGCTGCTGTCGATCGGCGAGCGCAGTGTCGATGTCAGAGTGCCGGTGCTGGCACAGGGCGAGGTGCTGGGCAGCTTGCGGCTGACGGTCGACCTCGCGCCCACCTATGCGCGAGTGTATGCATCGCTGGTGGCGATACTTGGCATCGTCGGCGCGGTATTCGGTGTCGTACTGGCCCTGCAATCCCGCGCGCTGGCGCGCATGCTCGATCCGGTGCGACAGCTGGTCGCCAGCATGCGACGCGTCAGCGAGACTGCCGATTATGGCCATCGTGCCCATGTCCATACGCATGACGAGATCGGTGAGCTGGGTGAGACCTTCAACGCAATGATGGGCCTGATCCAGGAGCGTGACCAGGCAATGGAGCATCTCGCATTGCATGATTCCCTGACTGGCCTGCACAACCGGCACTACCTGCGCATACGCGCGCGCCGCCCTGTGATCGAGCCGGGTGATCGCTGTGCACTCTTCTATATCGATATCGATGATTTCAAGCAGATCAACGACAACCTTGA
>CAZCDW010000025.1:0-22407 GCA_964497485.1 uncultured Bifidobacterium sp. | reverse complement strand
CAGCGACAGGCCATCTTCGCCCGGCAGGTTGAGGTCAATGATGAACAGGTCCGACGGTGAGGCCGCCGCTTCATCATCCAGTGCTTCTGCGCAGGCGATGCCCTGCACTTGATGACCTTGTTGGCGCAGGGCCTCGATCGTCACGGCGCGCAGCGCGTCATGATCTTCAACGACGGTGATGTTCAATTTGGAAGCCATAGCTTAAACCTGACACTGTTCTCCAGCGCTTCATACCCGACCTCGCCACCCAGCAACCGCATGAAGTTGGCGACCAGATAAAGCCCGAGGCCCGAACCGGAATGCTTGCGCGCGCTGTCGGCACGATAGTATTTTTTGAATAACTCGTCGCGATCGGGGAAGCCTACCGCTCCCTGTCCGCGACCGACTTCGTTTTCGACGGCGATCTCGCAACCGGCCTTGCCATCTCGCTCGGACTGCCGCGCATGAACCAGCACGATGCTGCCCGGGGCCGAGTACTTTAATGCATTGTCGATCAGGTTGGAAACCACCGACTTGAAAATCTGCCAGTCGCTGTGTACGGCAATGCCGTTCGTTTTGTGCACCACGATGCGCTCGGCATCAGGAATTTTCGAAATGACATCATCAAGCAGCGCATCGATCTCGAAGCGCTCCAGATGAGAAATGATTTCGTCATCTTCGAACTTCTCCGCCTGCAGGCAGCGCTCGATCAGCTGGTTGATATTGTTCACGGTGCGACGACCGTGCTCCATCATGTCCGGGTTGGGCTTGGGCGCGCCGAACACCATGTGCAGCACCGACAGCGAAGTCTTCAGTTCGTGCGCGAGCATTTCCATGAAACGGCCCTGCAGCTGCGCCTTCTGCTTTTCGGCCTCGACCTGCTGCGCAGCGGTGTGCGCGCGCAAATGGGCACGATTGCGCGAGTGCTCGACCCGGATCGCGCGCACCTGCAGCAGTACCAGCAGGATCACGCCAGTCATGATCCCGTGGATCAGGTACATGTGCAGGTTCAGTTCGGGCGCTTCCGCCAGGCCGTGCGCCGGCATCGCACCCAGCACCAGCATGCTGCCAAGCAGCATATAGAAAGCGACCAGTGTCCATTTCGGCAAGGCAGGCCGTTCGTCCTCGTCCACCGCCGTCCAGGCGCGGCAGGTAAATGCCAGCCCCAGTGTCAGTAACGGCAGCAGGCTGACCACCGTGATGTTCATCCGCATCGCCGGCATCACGTAACCTGCCGCCAGCAGCGCCATTTCGCAGAAGAATGCGAGCGACCCGATCAGCGCCAATACCCGCAGACCGAAGCGCGAGGCCTGGTATTCGGCCAAAAAGCGGTAGTGGAACAGCATACCGGTCGCAACATACAGGCAGAAGATCACATTGTTGAAGCGCTCAATGAACATGGTCGGCAGCACACCGGCGCTGAACAGGCGCGTGTAGCCAACATAGGACGCAGCATAGACAACCGCCACCAGCTGGCTGAACAGGAAAGCCGCCATCAGCGGCTCCCGCTGCAGCATCCACTGCAGCACGGCCCACAGGAAGAACAGCACCAGAATGCCCATCATCAGCCCGTACCACATCTCCTGCATCCGGTCCGCATGCTGCGCCTCGTCGAAGGTCAGCGCATCGACGTGGATCAGGCTGGAACTGCTGGTCTTCAGGCGCAGCCAGATGACGCGCGGCTGTTCGCCGGCCGGGATCAGGAAGCCGTGATTGAGCGACTTCAGCTCGCCCTTCTGCCAGTCGGTGTGGTCGCCGGTAATGCGCGGGCGGCCCGACTCGTCGAGAGGATCGAACAGCCTGATCTGGTCGAGATAGCCGGGACGGATGCGCAGCATCAGCCGGTGGTCGGGGCCGGCGTCAGGCGCCGGCGCCACGGTCAGTTTCAGCCAGGTGACGGAGCGCGTGAAGCCGCGCGCGAGCACGCCCTCATAAGGAATGGCCGGGCGCTCGCGCACGCTGTCGACGTCGAACGTGCCATCGGGGTCATCGACATAAGCACGCGCAATGACGTGGTCAGCCGGTTGCGCATGCGCAGCCGGCAGCCAGGCTGCAAGCTGCAGCGACGCGACGATAAGGAAAAGGCAATAACGGAGACTGCGCATGGGAGGCGCCCGCGGTCAGTGTCGCGAGCTTTGTTGTCCGGTGCGCGTGATTATCGCAGAGCGGACCCGACCGGGCCGCCGAGTCAGCTGCGATGTGCCCCCTGCGCCAGCTTCTTGGCCATGCTCCAGCGATGCACTTCGCTCGGGCCGTCATAGATGCGGAAGGCGCGCATGTCGGTGAAGATGCGCATCACCGGCGTCTCGTTGGTGACGCCGCGGCCGCCAAGGATCTGGATGCTGCGGTCGACGATGCGCCACGCCGCTTCCGAACAGACGACCTTCGCGCGGCTGGATTCGTAGTTGCCTTTCTCACCCTGGTCCAGCAACCACGCGGTATGCATGATGTGCAAGCGCGCGGTCATCAGGTCCATGTCATTGTCGGCCAGCTGGAAGCCCACGCCTTCATGCTCGACCAGTGGCTTGCCGAAAGCCTGGCGCTCGCGCACATAATCAAGCGCGACATCATGTGCGCGCCGTGCCTGGCCCAGCCAGCGCATGCAGTGCGTCAGGCGCGCGGGTGCGAGGCGCACTTGCGCATAGCGGAAGCCCTTGCCCGGTTCACCGAGGATGTCGGACGCCGGCACGCGCACATTCTTGAAGTCGACCACGCCGTGGCCGCCGGAGAAGCAGGCATCCATCGCGTCGAGGTTGCGCACCAGCGTGATGCCTTCACGGTCCATGTCGGACAGGAACATGGTCGCACTGCCATCTTCCATTTTCGCCATGATGATGGTGTACGACGAACCTTCAGCACCCGTGATCAGCCACTTGCGGCCATTGATGATGTAGTCATCGCCCTCTTTCACGGCGGTGGTCTGCATCATCGACGGATCGGCGCCGGCGCCGGGCGCGGGCTCGGTCATGCAGAAGCACGAGCGCGTGTGCCCCTCTACTTGCGGGCGCAGCCATCGCTCTTTCTGTGCGGGCGTCGCCACTTCTTCCATCAGGTGGATATTGCCTTCGTCCGGTGCATGGATGTTCATCGCGGTCGGGCCCAGCCAGGAATAACCGGCTTCCTCGAACACCACGGCCTTCTGCACATGGGTCAGGCCGAGTCCGCCAAACTCCCTGGACGCATGCGGCGTCAGCAGGCCGGCCTTGCGCGCGCGCTCCACCAACTCTTGCCGCAGCTCGGGATGCGGGCCGTGGCTGTCCTGCCGCGGATCGTTTTCGAGCGGGATCACCTGCTCGGCGATGAACTGGCGCGTGCGCTCACGCAGCGCCTCGGTCTCGGGGGTAAGAGAGAAATCCATGACGGGTCGATGAAATGAAAAATGAATTCTGGGTCAATCCGGTCCGACCACCACATGATGCCATGCTGCAGTCAGGAAAAAACCCGGCTCCCCGGGGAAGGAGAGCCGGCCAATACCAACACGGAAGTCGACAAGCCTGTACGCACTTGGCACGGTCAATCGGCTACCCGCGCCACAAGCTTGCTGATTTACAGCTACTGCGTGCTTCTACTGCGTGCTTCTACTGCGTGCTTCTACTGCCTGGTACCACTACCTGTGACGACGCGCTTCATCCAACGCTGTCGCGCCATTGGCGCTCGGCCTCTTCCCATGCGCCCAGCGGCTGCAGGTCTGGCACCCAGGCCAGGCCCGACTTGCCGTCGGAAGACTTGGCCGCCGGATCGACCAGCACATCCAGCAGCGCCGGCAGGTTCTTCATGGCGCGCTCGATGGCGGGACCCAGATCTTCGGCACGCTCGACGCGCTCGCCATGCATGCCAAAGGCGCGCGCCATCGCCGCGTAATCCGACTTTTGCAGTCGGGTGCCGACCACCTTGCCATGCGTATCCTGCTGGTCATGCACCTCGATCTGCCAAGCGCCATTGTTGGCGACCACAATCAGGGGCGTGGCGCCATGGCGCACGGCGGTATCGATCTCCATCGCATTGAAGCCGAACGCGCCATCGCCGGTGGCCAGCACCACCTGACGGCCCGGGTAAGCGAGGCTGGCTGCATTGGCAAACGCCGTGCCAATGCCGATACAGCCGAGCGAGCCCGGATCGAGGTAACGGGCGGATGACAGGCCAACCCGCGCAAAGCTGAGGAAATCGCCGCCGTCGGCGACCAGCACGGCATCGGCGCTCATGCGCTGCTGCAGTTCATGCAGCACGCGGTTCGGATGGATGCAGCCCTCGGTGGCCGATTGCGCCGCAGCCATCGATGCCTTCAATTTGGCCGCGCGCTCTTCATGCTGCTTGCGCAGGCCCTGTGCCCAGGCGGTATCGACTGCCGGCTTGCGGCCGTTCGCATGGCGCAGTATCGCGTTCAGCGTGGCGGCGGTTGGCGCCAGCAATTCGACATCGCCGCGACGGTTGTCGCGGATCTCGCTCGCGCTATCGGAGATGCGCAGGAAACGCGCATTGCCGAACACGGCCGGCGAACCGTAGGCGAGCTGGAAGTCCAGCTTGCGACCGATGGTCACGACCACATCGGCCTGCGTCAGCACGCTGCCGCGCATCGCGCCGACGACGGACGGATGAGCATCTGGCACCAGCCCACGGCTTTCGCCGGTATCAAGGTAGACCGCGCCGGTCTTGTCGAGCAGATCGACCAGCGAGCCCTGCGCCCCGCGCGCGCCGCGGCCGGTAATGATCAGCGGCCTCTCTGCATTCCACAAAAGCTCGACTGCGGCCGAGATGCTTGCCTCATCCGGCACTGTCGCGGGTGCGACCTTGGGACGGAAATGCTCGGTCATCTGCAGCGCCTTGGGCACCGTGCCGCGCTGGGTGTCGACCGGAAAATCAATGTAGACCGGACCCGGGTCGCCGCCCTCGCCCAGCGCGCGCGACACTGCTTCGTCCAGCTCCTGCAGCACCAGCGAAGGCTCACGCACGGTGCGTGCGTAACGGGTGATGGGCTTCACCATGTCGATGTGCGGCATATCCTGCAGCGCGCCGCGGTTCTCCTGCGGACGCGGCGGACCACCGGACAACACCAGCACCGAGGCGCGCGAGGTGTGCGCATTCGCGATACCGGTCATTGCATTGGTCATGCCGGGGCCGGCGGTAACGAGAGCTACGCCCAGCTGGCCGGTCAGTTCGCTGTGCGCATGCGCCATATAGACGGCGGCGCGCTCGTCGCGCACATCGATGATGCGTATACCTTCGGCATCGCAGCGCATCCAGATCGGCATGATGTGGCCGCCGCACAGCGCGAACACGCGATCGACGCCGCGCGCCTTCAAAAAGCGCGCGATGACGCCAGCGGCCATGTCGGAATGAAGCTCAGGGGGTTGCATTACGATTCTCTTTCTCAGTGGGCCGCGACGGCCTTCTTCTGCTTTTTCTGGGCCCGCAGGTCGATCGTGCCCGGTTGGGCGCGCGGATCAACACCGGCCGGGAAAATATGGATCTTCTGTACCTTGGCCGAGGTGCCCATCGGCAGGCTGTCGACGAACAGCACCCAGCCCGGCGCCTTGAAATAGGCCATGCGCTCGTAGCACCAGTCAAACAGATCCTGAGCGAGTGCCTGCCTTGCTCCTGCAGACGAGACATCGACGCCTTCGCGCACGACGACGCAGGCCATCACTTCTTCTTCACGCACCTCATCGGGTGCAGCCAGCACGGCAACCTGCTTGCATTGGGCATGTGCGTTCAGGCAGGCCTCGATCTCGGCGGCGGCGATGTTTTCGCCGGCGCGGCGGATGATGTTCTTCTTGCGGTCCATGAAGTACAGCATGCCGGACTCGTCGCGCACGGCGGCATCCCCGGTGTGGAACCAGCCGCCCTGCCAGGCTTCTTCAGTGGCGGCGTCGTTCTTCAGGTAACCGGAGAAGAAGCCCTTGCGCGGCGTGGCGGCGCTGTGGCGCACGACCAGCTCGCCCGGCACGTTGGCCGGCTGTTCGTTGCCCTCGTCATCGATCACGCACGCCTCGACCCAAGGGTTCGAGCGGCCGAACGCGCGGGTATGGACGGCGCGCGGCTCGACATTGTCGGTGATGATGCGGCCGGCTTCCGTCATCGACCACATCTCGACCACAGGCAGCTTGAAGCGCTTCTCGAACAGCGCATGCAGGCTGGGTTCGACGCCGGCGCACAGCGCGAAGCGTGCGGTGTGCTGCGTCTCTTCCGGGCACTCGGGCAGTTTCAACAGGATGTTCGGGATCACGCCCTGGAACTGAACGACGGTGGCGCGCGACGCGACCAGGTCTTTCCACCAGGTGCTCGCATGGAAGCGGTCCGGGAAGATCAGGCAGCCGCCCGACATCAGCATCGCCGGCATCGAGATCGACAGGCAGTTCGCATGATGGAGCGGGAGCGGGTTGAACAGGCGCTCGACACCTTCTTGCATGGTCAGTGCGCCACCGACCTTCAGATAGCACTCGCCGAAGGTGTGGAAGTATTCATTGGTCAGGATGCAGCCCTTGGGCTTGCCGGTGGTGCCGGAGGTGTACAGCAGCGCAGCCTCGGTGTCATAGGCCGGCGTGCCGGCTTGCGCCGGGGAAGGTGCCTGCGGCAGCGTGGCCGGGAAATGGTCGAAGGATACCTGGCTGCAGGCGCCGCCGAGCAGCTTCACGACCTCGGCGAGATCATGAGCACGCTTGTCGACGCCGACGATCAGGCTAGATTCGGAATGCTCGACGACATAATGAATTTCTTCGACGCGGTAGTCCGGGTTGATCGGCACCACCGATACGCCGAGCGCATTCAGCGCGTAATAGTGAAACACGAATTCCGGGCGCTGCTCAAAGAGAATGGCCACGCGATGGCCCAGGCCGTAGCCGGCCGCCGCATAGATGGCCTTCTTCTGCTCGACCTGCGCCAGCGTCTCGCGGTAGCTCACTTCCCAGCCATCGGGGTGATACGTCCGGCCTGCCATCGGCGGCACCGAATATGCGGAATGATCGGGGAAGCGCTGCGTGGTTTTCAGCAGCGTCTGGTACAGGGTTCCGTAGTGACTTGCGTCCATCTTGCTTCTCTTCTTGGTAATGCGCGTGTTACGTTTGCTTATCGTTGCTTTTGCTTATCGGTTGACCGCCTGCGCCGGCAGTCTCAGCACCATCAGTCCACCGACCACCGCGAAGCCTGCGAACAGGTACATCGCGCTGTTCGGGCTGCCGGTCAGGTCCGTCATCCAGCCGACCAGCGCGGTGCTGGCCATGCCGGCGATATTGCCGAGTGAATTCACCAGTGCGATACCTGCTGCGGCAGCGGCGCCGGTCAGGAACATCGGCGGCAGGCTCCAGAACGATGCCTGCGAGGTCGATGCGCCGGCGGCGGCAAGGACCAATCCCAACATCGCGACGCTCATGCTCAACCCCGGCGTTCCACTGATGGCCAGGCCAAGCGCCGCGGCAAAGCAAGGGATCGCGGTATGCCAGCGACGCTCCGCACGCTGGTCTGCGCTGATGTTCACGACAATCATGGCGACGATCGCGACCGCATAAGGGATGGTGGTCATCCAGCCGATCTGCAGCGGGTTATCGATACCAAGCTGTTTGATCAGGGTCGGCATCCAGAAACTGGTGATGTAGATCGAGCTCGCCACGCAGAAATAGGCCACGCCCAGCAGCCACACGCGCGCGCTCTTGAGCGCATCCATCGCGCCGGTATGACCGCCGATGTCTTTCGCCTCGGCGTCGAGGTCGCGCCTGATCTGTGCCTTGTCTTCATCGCTGAGCCATTTGGCGTCATCGACGCGATTGTCCAGAAAGGCCAGGATCAGGAAGCCGAGCACGATGGACGGCACCGTCTCGACGATGAACAGCCATTGCCAGCCGCGCAGCCCGTGGCTGCCATCCAGCGTGGACAGGATCCAGCCTGATAGCGGACCACCGATGATGTTCGACATCGGGATCGCCGCGAGGAACAGCGCGATGATGCGGCCACGCCAGTTTGCAGGGAACCAGTAGGTCAGATATAGCAGCACGCCGGGAATGAAACCGGCCTCGGCCACGCCGAGCAGGAAGCGCAGGATGTAGAACTGGGTCGGCGTCTTCACAAAAGCCATCGCCGCGCCGATCAGGCCCCAGCTGATCATGATGCGAGCGATCCAGAGTTTGGCGCCCACTTTGTGCATCAGGATATTGCTGGGCACCTCGAAGATCACATAGCCGACAAAGAAAATGCCGGCGCCAAGGCCGTACACCGTATTACTGAACGACAGGTCGCTCAGCATCTGCAGCTTCGCGAAACCGACGTTGACGCGGTCCAGATAAGCCGCGAGATAACAGATGCACAGGAAAGGCACCAGTCGCCATGCGACTTTGCGGTAAACCTGTGTTTCGTCTTCGAGGGCCAGTGCTTCGGCCAGGTTCCTGCTCCTACCCATGGTGTCTCCCCATGGCGATGCGAAAAATTGTTATTAACTGCGCATCGCTTTTGTCTTCTGATGATTCCGGCCGCAGGCTTCTTGCCTTGTCTGGTCCGGAACGTCTATTTACATCGCCTTCGCCATGTTCTTGTCGTCGCCATCGTCGCCTTGCAGGCTCTCCACCATCATGGTGCCGGCGTGATCGATATGTACTTTCGCGATCTGCTGCGCGCGTTCGGCGTCGCCATCGGCGATCGCCTGCATGATCGCGGCATGCTGCTCCCAGATCTCGTTTGCGGATGCGCCCATGACCAGCACCTCGCCCATCACTCGGCGCAAATAGGCCCAGTGCGGCTCCACGGTCTCGGCCACCATGCGGTTACCCGACAGCTCATAGATAAAGTGGTGGAAATCCATGTCGGCGGACACCAGCTCGGAGATGACCTTGGATTCGACGGCCTTCCAGCCTCGATCAATGATCGCCTTGCCCTCCGTGCGCGCACGTTCGGCGCCGCGCTCGGCCGCCATGCCGCTGGCCAGTGCATCCAGGCTGGCGCGGATCTCGTACATGTCGCGCACCTTGGCCCTTTCGAGCGGCGCCACCATCAGCCCGCGCCCCGGCGCATTGATCAGCACCCCCAAGTTCCGCAGCAGCAGCAAGGCCTGCTGCACCGGCTGGCGCGACACGCCGAGCGTCTCGGCGATCTCTTCCTGAATCAGACGTGCGTCTTTGCCATATTTGCCATCCTCGATCCAGCTGAGGATCGCTTCATACACCTGGTCGACCAGTGATGGCTGAGTACGGATGATCTGCATGAAAGGACACTCCGAAGTGGAAATGACGCTGCAATGTCGTTAATTTGAATTCTGAATTCAAATTGGGGATGGCGCATGCTAAGGCCCGGCAAATCACATTGTCAAGCACGGCGCATTTTCAAGGGAATCATTCCCGTAAAAAAATCCGACGATAGCCCTCATCCATGCACTCGGCGTGAAAAGCCTGTCGCCGCCACAGTAAGCGCCACGTCGAGACCATGAATACCGCCCGCCTCGAGCATTAAATTTTTATAAGGGTCGCCCTAATAAATAGCAAAGTGCGGGGTCAGCGCGTACCGTTTGCTTGAATTCAGAATTCGGAATACCATGATATTCGTTCGCTACGGCGTTAAGCAAATTCGGTCAGCGTACCGGTTGCCGCAGCAGAGCCTCAAGTCATCACCAATGCATCAACGCTGATATGAACGAACACACTTTTACCGAAGCTGGCACCCCGCCCACGAGCGAAACCGAAGCAACCAACGTGCATCGCCGACGCGTGATCAGCATCATGGCCACCGGCATCGTGAGCCCCATGGTCCTGACTGCGCGCGATGCGACAGCCGCGGCAGCGCCGGACCTGCTGGTCGAGGCCGATGCCGAATCCGATTTCAAGCCGCTGCGCCCGGACGACCTGAAACCCGCCAAACCGATGCTGGTCTTCCCGTTTGATGCGAAAGCCGGCAAACCGAAAAACGAATCACGCCTCGAAAAGATTGTCGTGGTTCGACTGCCGGAAGAAAAAATGACGCCGGAGACCCGTGCAAGGTCCGTCGCAGGCGTCGTCGCCTATTCCAGTATCTGCACGCACCAGGGTTGTGACGTGAAGACCTGGATGTCCAAAGAAAATGTGCTGGCCTGCTACTGCCACGCATCCAAGTTTGATCTTTTCGACGGAGCCAAAGTCGTCAGCGGCCCCGCGTCAGGTCCCCTGAGAGCCGTTCCGTTGGCACTGTCCGGAGAATTTCTCTCAATTGCAGCAAATCTCCCGCCAAAAGCCGGAGATTAATTTCGGTCCTACCCCTAGAACCCAGAAGATGGAGGAGACGTACCCATGAATCTAAAACTAAAAGCGTTGACGCTCGCAATGCTCGGAATGGCAGCCGTGACGGCCCAGGCAGCAGGTGGCCTGGGAGCTTACGCCCCTGTGACCGATGAAAGACTGCAGAACCCGGAGCCGAAAAACTGGCTGATGTACCGTGGTAACTACAGCGGCTGGGGCTACAGCCCGCTGGAAAAAATCAACACCGAAAACGTCAAGAAGCTGACCCTGGCATGGTCGTCGGCGACTGGCGTGACCGAGGGCCACCAGTCCCCGCCTATCGTCAACAATGGCTACATGTACGTCACCACGCCGAACGCGCAAGTGATCGCACTGAACGCGAAGACCGGCAAGGAAATCTGGCGCTACAAGAAGGAAATCCCGGCCGACCTGCTGATGCTGCACAACACCAACCGTGGTGTCGCGCTGTACGGCAACAAGGTCTATGTGGCGACCGTTGACTCGCACCTGATCGCGCTGGACGCCGTGTCGGGCAAAGTGGTCTGGGACAAAGTGGTCGGCGACGTGAAGGCACTGTCCTACATCACGCTGGCACCGCTGGCTGCCAAGGGCAAGATCCTGGTCGGTTCGTCGGGCGGCGAGACCGGTGTTCGTGGTTTCGTGGCAGCCTTCGACGCCGAGAGCGGCAAAGAAGCCTGGCGTACCTACACCACCGCTGAGCCGGGCACACCGGGTGGCGACACCTGGCCTGGCGACACCGCCAAGCATGGCGGCGCGAGCGTGTGGATCACCGGCACCTATGATGCGAAGAACAACATCGCTTACTGGGGCACCGGCAACCCGGCACCGTGGCCGACCGAAGGCCGCAAGGGCGACAACCTGTACTCCACCTCGGTCATCGCTCTGAACGTCGACAACGGCGAGATCAAGGGCCACCACCAGTATCACCACAATGATGCGTGGGACTGGGATGAGGTCAGCGCACCGGTTCTGGTGAACACCGAGATCAAGGGCCGCAAGGTCAATGGCGCGATCCACGCCGGCCGTAACGGCTATCTGTGGATGCTCGATCGCAAAGACAGCGGCAAGATCGATTTCGTGAATGCCGTGCCCTACGTTTACAACGACGTCTTCACCAAGATCGACAGCAAGACCGGCCGCCCGAGCTACAACCCCGAGCGTACGCCCGGCATGGGCAAGGCCGTGTCGTTCTGCCCGTCGCTGTGGGGTGGCAAGGACTGGCCACCCGAGGCGTGGAACCCGAAGACCACGCTGTTCTACATCCCGGCCAACAACAACCTGTGCTCGGAGCCGCCCAAAGCTGACCAGATCACCTACAAGCAGGGTGACCTCTACATCGGTTATCCGATCGACGGCGTGCTGGGCAGCCTGCGCTACAAGGATGGCAAGAAGCCGGATTCCATCGGCGAACTCCAGGCCTGGGATCTGAACACCGGCAAGCTGGCATGGGTGCACAAGTTCGATCGCCCGATCTGGTCGCCGTTGCTGACCACCGGCGGTAACCTGCTGTTCACCGGCGGCACGAACGACAAGGTGTTCCGTGCGTTCGACGCCAAGACCGGCAAGGTGCTGTGGCAGTACAACATGCCTTCGGGCGTGACTGCCGTGCCGTCGTCGTATGAAGTCGATGGCGAGCAGTACATCGCTGTTCAGGCAGGCTGGGGTATCGATGCACAGCGCATGCAATCGGGTCTCGATGCGCTGGATTCGGAAACCACCTCGGTTCCGCAAGGCGGCACCATCATGGTGTTCAAGCTCGAGAAATAAGCCGCTGATTTCTCCCGCTCTGAAAGAGCCTACCGCTTATGGTAGGCTCTTTTTGTTTTTGCGCGCCCGACATGCCTGCGCCAAAACCGATGCAGTGTTGGTTGACCCATTTGATATCAACTCATGATTGGAAAAAACATCTGGCTGACGTGCATGATGTGTGTCGCACTGCTGTGTGGCCGGGCTGATGCTTTTCCCCTGTCAAATGGCGATGAAGTGCAATGCCATGTCGCGCAAGGCGACAAACAAGGTGTCGCCACCGAAATCTGGAATACCTACCGACAGCCGGAAGACAGACACCCCGAACTGGGTCGCGCGGTAGCCGTCATGCGTCTCGATGATCAAGGCTGGCCGACCATCATCATCGATGGCGAAGCCCACAAGAGAAACGCCAAAGGCTCTCCGGCCATCTGGGATTTCGTGTACTTCCATGAATGCGCGCATGCGCAAGATCCGCGTTTGGGCGAGATCGAAGCCAACTGCGAGGCCTACAAGGAAATGGCTCGCCGCGGACTAATGAACTTCCATCGAATGAAAGACCTGGAGGCGGTGCACCTGAGTATGTTGATGCTGCCGGAGGAATATGGTGGCTCCGGGCTCAAGCTGTGGCACAAAACCCTGGAGTGCGCCCGAAAAGGCGACGGCTAGCCCATCCGATGTCCCCGCGTTTTAGTTGATCGCGCACACGTGATCAAGCACCGAGCGTGCCGGCGTGTTCGCATCGATGTCTGTCCATCCCATCGTGCCCTCAACTGACATCGAAGGCTCACCCTCGGCCATCGGGCTCTTGTAATACGACGCGGTAATCACCTTGTAACGCACGCCCTTGCAATCGTACTCGCGTACGACGCGCACCGATTTGTCGCCATCACGGTCTGGTCTTTTGTTATCGATCAGCTCGATAACCACTCTGGAATCGCCCTTCACGGAAATCTCGTTCGACTCGACGAAAAAAGTCTTTCCGCGCTTGGTCTCGGTAATCTTGACCCATTCCGCAGTCGCCGTGCTTTGCAAGAAGAGCAGAACAGAAAAAACAAAAAGCCGTTTCATGGATGTGCTTGTCCGGGATTTTTTTCAATCAAATACTATCACCGCGACTATCAGGCGCCAACTGCTCGCAGGAAGCACCGCATGCACAGGCGTAGAGCCATGGCCAAAACCAGACGGCGCAGATCGGGCTGTTATGATCGCGCTCATGAGCAAGCTGATCACTTATGACGTCGATGTGCTGTTCGGCGATTGCGACCCCGCCGGCATCGTCTTCTTCCCCAACTTTCTGAAGTGGATGGACGCATCCTCGCTGCATTTCTTCATGCAGTGCGGCCTGCCGCCGTGGCGCGCATGGACCGAGCCGGCAAACATGATCGGCACGCCGCTGATCGAGATACGCACGCAATTCCACAAGCCAGCGACCTACGGGCAAACGCTGACCGTGCACACCGAGATCACGGAGTTCTCGCGCAAGACCTTTACACATCGCCATGTGGTGCGACGTGGCGACGATGTGATCTGCGAGGGCAGCGAAGTGCGCGCCTTCTGCACCCGCGACCCGCAGACCGGGGTCGTGAAGGCCATACCGATCCCGGACATCGTCCTCAGCCACTGCCGCTGACACCCGCACCGCCGATCGCCAGAACTGGCAATCAGGACGGGTGGGCCGGCCACTGCCAGCACGCGCCGGCGCCCGCCCTGACCGGGCCTGTATTTGCCCTGCCCCGGACGCAATCCGCGGATTTTTGATCCTTGTCATGTAAATTCGGCGCCCGATTGCCTAGATTCAACCTTATGGCCCAGGCGATATTGCGCCGGGTGCCACCACAAGGATGGATCCATGCCCGCCCACTCGCAGCCCCGAGACAGACACCCGCGACGCCTCCGTCAACCCTTGCTGAAAACGGCCGCCGCCTGTGCGCTGGTGGCGGTCCTTGCGAGCGCCACATCGCTGGGCGTGGTGCGGGCCGGGGAAGGCAAGCCACCTGCCGCGCCCGAACCGAACGCGGTCTATCTGCAGCCGCTCGAAGGCCTGAGTACGGATGAACTGGCCACATTCCGCGCCGGTGAGGCGATGTTCCGGACCTCGTGGGTGGTCTTCCCCGCGTTGCAGATACCGAACTGGGACGTGGTGCGCCCGCCCTCGATGATCGCGTGGGGACTGGGCCCGACCTATATCGCCAATGCCTGCATGGCCTGCCATGTGCCGGAGCTGCAAACCTCGGCGCAGGCGCCTTTCCCGGCGCTGGCCGGGCGCCGCTTCCACCCTTATACCGACTTGCTGCTGCATGACGGCCGGGCACGTAGCGTGACCGAGGCCATCCTGTGGCACGGCGGCGAGGCCCAGGACGCTCGCGACCGTTTCGCCCGGCTCAGCCGCGAAGAGCGCGAAGCCCTGCTCGCCTTCGTGAACGCCATCTGAGCGATGCAGACCGCCGCACCGACCGGGCCAGGGAAGGAACAGCCGCAACAGCCGCCCAAGGAGGTCGTTTTCATCACGCGCGGGCTGCGCAAGTCTTACCAGACCGGCGCCGGCGAAGTGGTCGCGCTGCGCGACGTCGACCTCGACATCCGGCGTGGCGAATTCATCGTGCTGCTTGGCCCGTCGGGCAGCGGCAAGTCGACGCTGCTGAACATCCTCGGCGGCCTGGACAGGCCGAGCGAGGGCGTCGCGCGCTTCGGTGACCATGACCTGTCCGAAGCCGACGACGAGGCGCTGACTGAATACCGGCGCCAGCATGTCGGCTTCGTCTTCCAGTTCTATAACCTGATACCCAGCCTGACCGTGCGTGAAAACGTCGCACTGGTAACGGATATCGTCGCGCACCCGATGCCGGCTGAAGAAGCGCTGCAGCTGGTGGGACTGGGCGAGCGTCTCGACCACTTCCCTTCGCAGTTGTCCGGCGGCGAACAGCAGCGCGTGGCGATCGCGCGCGCCATCGTCAAACGGCCCGATGTGCTGCTGTGTGACGAGCCCACCGGCGCCCTCGATTACCAGACTGGCAAGCGGGTGTTGGACGTTATCGAGCGCATCAACCGCGAGCTGGGCACCACCACCATCGTGATTACCCACAATGCGGCGATCTCGGCGATGGCCGACCGAGTGCTGCACCTCGGCGACGGTCGGATCCAGAAAATAGAGCGCAATGCGCACAAGCTGTCGCCGTCGGAGCTGTCATGGTGAGCGTCCTCAAGGCGCTCGACCGCAAACTGCTGCGCGACCTGCGCGCGCTGTGGAGCCAGGCGCTGACGCTGGCGCTGGTCGTCGGCGCAGCAGTGGCGGGCTTCATCACCACCTACAGCGCCTACGATTCACTCGACTGGTCGCGACAACGTTATTACGAGTCAGCCAACTTTGCCGATGTTTTCGCCGACCTCAGGCGCGCCCCGGACAGCATCGCCACCCGACTGCGCGAACTGCCCGGCGTGGCCCAGGTCGAGACATCGATCACGCAGCAAGTACAGGTCACGATACCCGGCGTCGATGACCCCGTGATCGGCCGCCTGAACGGCCTCGACTGGCGCCGTCTGCCGCAAGTCAATCGCCTGTATCTGCGCTCGGGCCGCATGATTGCGGGCCGCAGTGGCCGCCAGCTCGAGGCGCTGATCTCCGAAGGATTTGCGATCGCGCGTCAGCTGCGTCCCGGCGATACCGTCAATGCGCTGATGAACGGCAAGCGCGAGGAATTGCTGATCGTGGGCATCGCGCTGACGCCCGACACCATTTTTGCCGGCGCCACCGGCGCGCCCGACCTCAAGGGCTATGGCGTGTTCTGGGTCGACCAGCAAGCACTGGGCAGCGCCTATGACATGCAAGGCGCCTTCAACCACGTCGCCGCGCGCATGGCGCCGCAGGCCGACGAGGCCGAGGTGATTGCCGGCATCGATCGCCTTTTGCGGCCTTGGGGTGGCCTGTCGGCCTACGGACGAGCTGAGCAGATGTCGCACATGATGCTGAATGCCGAGATCCAGGAGCAGCGCGTGCTGGGCACGGTCCTGCCCGGTATTTTCCTGGCGATTGCGGCCTTCCTGCTGAATGTGGTGCTGGGTCGGCAGATCAGCGTGCAGCGCGAGCAGATCGCGGCACTGAAAGCGCTCGGCTACGGCAATCCTGCCATCGCGCTGCATTACCTGAAGTTTGCGCTGCTCGTGGTCGCCATGGGCACGCTGATCGGACTGCTCGCCGGCGCTTGGCTGGGCGGCAAGATGATGATCCTGTATGAAACCGCGTTCCGCTTTCCGGTGCTGCAGCATCGCGTGCGCCCCGAGCTGGTACTGCTGGCGATTGCCGTAACTGGCAGCGCCGCCCTGCTCGCCACCTGGCAGGCGATACGCGAGACCGTGAGGCTGGCGCCGGCGGAAGCGATGCGACCTCGTGCACCGGGACGCTATCGGCCAGCCTTCATTGAAGCCATGGGCCTTGGAGGCTGGCTGTCGCCGGCCAGCCGCATGGTCTTGCGGAATATGCAGCGACATGGCTTTCGCACGGTCGTCACCATCACCGGCATTGCAGCCGCCATTGCGGTGCTGGTCTGCGGCACCTTCTGGGGCGATGCGATCGACCTGATGCTCGACACCCAGTTCCGGCTCGCGCTGCGCGGCGACGTGACGGTCGGCCTGGTCGAGCCACGCGCGGCACGCATCCAGCATGAGTTCGAGCAGCTGCCACAGGTAAGCGCCGCCGAGGGCGCGCGCAGCGTGCGGGCACGGCTGGTTCATGCCAACCATGCGTGGCGTGGCACGCTGCAGGGCCGTCCGCAGCAGGCGAACCTGCGGCGCATCGTCAGCATGGACCGGCGTATGGTCAATGTGCCGACCGATGCGCTACTGCTGACCGACCGTCTGGCGCGCAAGCTCGACCTGAAACCCGGCGACATCGTGCGCGTCGAGGTGGAGGAAGGCGAACGCCCGGTGCTGATGCTGCCGCTGGCCGCCATCGTCAGCGAAATGATGGGCCTGTCCGCCTACATCGAGCGGCGCAGCCTGAACCGGCTGCTGCAGGAGGGCGACATGGTCAGCGAGCTGACGCTGGCCGTCGACCAGGGCGGCGAGGCCGCGCTGCTGCAAAGACTGCGTGAACTGCCGCTGGTGGCCGCCGCCTTCAGCAAGGCAGCGCTGCTGCGCAATGTGCAGGCGGTGACGGCACGGAACATCCGCATCATCAGCGGCGTGCTGACGGTATTCGCCACCATCATCGCGGTCGGCGTGGTCTACAACCAGGTACGCATCGCGCTGACCGAGCGCGCCTGGGAGCTGGCCAGCCTTCGCGTGCTGGGTTTCATGCGGCATGAAGTGTCCAGACTCCTGATGGGCGAGCTGGCAATCGCGATCGCGCTGGCCATCCCGCTCGGCATGGGGGCCGGCAATGCCCTGGCCCGGGGCGTGATGGCGATGATCCAGAACGACGAGTTCGTGTTCCCGGTGGTGATACGCGCGCCGACCTATGCCTATGCAGTGATGTGCATCGTCGTCGCCGGCATCGTCAGCGCACTGGTGGTGAACCGCAAGATCGCCGCGCTCGACCTGGTCGGCGTATTGAAGACAAGGGAATGAACATGAAGGATAACCCGGACGACATGGGCCTGAACGAGCAACAGCCCGCTGCCCGGCCGGCGGACGCAAAACCCGGTCCCAGCCATGGGCCTGCACGCGCGAATGGCGGGCCTCGGCAGCGCCGCAAGCGCTGGCTGTGGATCGCGGCCGGCATCGCGGGCATGGCACTGCTGGGCTGGGTGCTGGCGCCGCGACCGCTGGAGGTCGAACTGGCACCGCTTCGCGTCGGCCCCTTCGAGCGCAGCGTCGAAGAAGACGGCAAGACCCGGCTGCGTGACCGCTATCTGGTATCGGCGCCGGTGGCCGGCAAGCTGGGCCGGGTCAGCCTGCGCGAAGGCGATGCCGTCGAGCGCGGCCAGGTCATCGCGCAACTGTGGCCGGCGGAACCGGCGCTGCTCGACGAGCGTCGTTTGCAGGAGCAGCGCGAACAGGTGGCGACCATGGAGGCGAATGTGCAGCGCGCCTCGGCGTCAGTAGCGCGCGCCGAGGCAGCGCTGGCGCAGGCACAGTCTGACCAGCAACGCAGCGAGTCACTGGCCGCGCGCGGCTTCGTGTCGAACAGCCAGGCCGACAGTGCCCGTACCGCCACCCTGCTGCGCCAACGCGAACTCGACGTTGCGCAGCAAGACCTGCACGCTGCGCGCCACCAGCTGGCGCAGCTGAAGATTGCGCTGCGGCGCAATGTCGGCGGCGGACCGGCCGATCCGCTGGCTCGGCAAGCTTGGGCGGTCCACGCGCCGGTCGCAGGCCGCGTGCTGCGCGTGCGACAGGAAAGCGAGGCCGTGGTCGCGGCCGGCACGCCGCTGATGGAGATCGGCGACCCGACGCAGATGGAGGTGCTGGTGGACTTGCTGACCGAGGATGCGGCACAGGTGAAGCCGGGGGCGCCGGCAAGGCTGTCGCACTGGGGTGGCGATGACCTGCTGGCCGCACGGGTGCGACGGGTCGAGCCGTCGGCCTTCACCAAGGTGTCAGCACTGGGCGTCGAGGAGCAACGGGTCCGTGTGCTGCTGGACATCATCGCGCCGCCCGGGCAATGGCGCGCGCTCGGCGACCAGTTCCGGGTCGACGTGCAGATTCCCCTGCAGACCGAGGCCAGCGCCTGGCTGGTGCCGGTCAGTGCGGTGTTCCCGGTCGGGAGTCGCTCGGCACTGTTCGTTGCCGATGGCGGCCGCGCGCGACAAGTTGAAGTTGCGCTGGTGGCGCGCAATGGCCGCGATGCATGGATACGCACCTCGCTTCCCATTGGCGCGATGGTGGTCGCCTATCCGCCGGCCAGCCTGAAGGATGGGCAGCGAATCACAGCGCTGAAACGCTGACGCGTGGGTAGGTTGGGCATGCGCAGTGCCCTGCTCAGTGTTTTCAATTCGAGAAGTCCATGCAATGCCGATGGTCGCCATGACCGCCGCAGACGCCGGCGTTTGCGCGCATATCACCGTCACCCCTCAAGCTTTCGCCGTTTGTACCGATATCCACGATGAGAGAGTACAGGTACGCCCATGATTATCGAGCGCATAGATCTGGACAAGATCAAATATCAGAATGGCATCGTCGCCTTGAGTTCGCTGGAGGTGGGCGAGAGCATTTTCTGCTCGGAATTCGCGAAGGCCCAGAGCCTGCGTGCGCTGTCCTATTACTACATCAAATCACGCAACCTCGACTGGAAGTTCGTGTTCCGCAAGATGGATCGTGGCTGGCGGCTGATACGGGTGAACTGAACCTTCGCTTGCCAGTTAGTCGAACTGCTTCAAGAGATAAGCGACCATCTCCTTGGTGATTGTCGCCGCCTGCGCGACCATTGCAGTAGAACCATCCACCCGGATCTGTGCTGCGGTCAGGTTGGCCGTTTCTTCAGCAATGTCAGCATTCATGATGTTGTCATAGGCGCTGCTGGTTGTCGTGTAGACGCTGTCCAGAAGGGTCGCGCGATAATCAAGCCGGTTCTGCTGCGCCCCGACCAGAGACTGGTACTCGCCTATCATGTCAATCGCATCGTCGATCACGGCCAGCGCATTGCTGCCACCGGTCTGCGTGGAGATGTCGATCGACGAGAGTTTCACATCCTCGGCTGTGGCGCCGTAGGTGCCATCCCGGAAACCCAGTGCGGCCAGCCGGGTGGCGCCGTTGCTGCCCGCCGCGACCGTGAACACCGCGTCCGACGTCAACTTCACCGTGGAGATGAAAGTCATCGCCCCCGCCGTGGTAGCCGCAGCGTTGCTGTTCAGCCCCAGACCGGTGAGCCCGATCCGAGAGCCGCTGACCGCGCCACTGCTGTCAGAGACACCGATCGCGATATTGCGGCCATCGCTGGCAGTCAGCGTGATGCCGCTGCCATTGTTGGTGGCCACGACCCCGGTCTGGCCCTGATACGGATTGATCGCGGTCACGATATCGTTGAGCGAGGTGCTGCTGCTGAAGTTGACCGCGATCGTTGTCCCATTCAGAAAAATCGAGGTCACATCGCCGGCGCTGAAGCCGGTGCCGGTCAGTGTATTGGCATTGGCGGTGGCAGTCACATTGGTCTGTGCGGATTTGCGGTTGATCGCCGCCGCCATCGCGATCGCGCTCGACGCACGCGTCGATGACGTGGTCGTCACTGGCGATGCCGTATCGTCCGTGCTGTAAGCATCCCCAATGCTGTAGCCATTGATCAGCAGGTCCCCGCTGGTCAGCGTTGTGGGCGCTGCCACAGAACCCGAGCGAGCGGTGCTGGACAGCGCAGCGACATTCGCCGTGTAGGTACCGGCCACCAGCCCGGCATTGGCAATGTTCTGCCCGACCACGCTGGACAGAGTGACCGAGCTTCCGTCCAGGCTGCGCAAGGTATAGCTGCCCGAGTAGGTGCCGGCCTCCCCAAGCCCGGTTTCTGCGGCCGAAGTCCCCGTATAGGCGATGGTGATGTTGCGGCCGTCTGCAGCGGTGAGGATCACGCCGCGCGTGCTGTCGCCGCTGTCGGTCGCCGTTACACCGGTCACGCCCGCGTTCAGGTTGATCGCCGTGACCACCGCTGCGCGGTTGGTCGAGATCGAGTCAGACGAACTCAGTGTCAGGGAAATAGCCGTGCCATTCAAGGTGATGGTGGAGGTGCCGCTGGCGGCGGTGGTCATGGAGCTTCCCGATACCGTAGTTGTGCCTACGGTTGCCGCGACATTGGTGGTCGAAGTCTTGCGATTGATCGCCGCCACTTTTGCAATGGCGCTGGCATTTTTGGACCAATACGACAGGTTGTCGTCAGTCGAGATGGTCGCACCCACGGAGACGCCACCTATCGTCAGGTCGCCGACCGACATTGCCGTCAGCAGACCAGTGCCGGACACAGAACTGCCACCGGCCGACACGGTCAGTGCGTTGCCGCTGCCCAGCGCCGAACTCAGTGTGGAAAACAGCTTCAGCGTCGTGCTGTCGGCTGCACCGACCCCGCTCTGCACCACCACCGACGATGAGCTCCCGTCCAGCAAGGACGAGCCATTCCAGGTCGCGGCAGCGGCCACTGCATCAATCTCATCGATGTACGAGGTCATTGCCAGCTGGTAGCCAGCACGATCGCTGGACGAAGCAGTGCCGCTGGCTGCCGAGGTCGCCAACGAGCGCATGCTTTGCAGCGTGCTGCTGATACTGGTGAGTGCGCTGTCGACCCTCTGCTGCACCGCGATACCGGCATTCACATTGTCCACGGCCTTCACCATCGAGCCGAGCTGGGCTTTCAGCCGATTGGCCATCGCCAGCCCGCCGGGGTCATCGCCGGCGTGATTGATCCTCAGCGTGGTGCTGATGCGCTCGGTTGCCTTGGCGACGTCGGCTGTTGCGCTCCTGAGCGATGCGATGGATGCATAAGGACTGGCGCTGCTGCCGATGATCATTGCGGTCTCCGTTGTGACTAACGTCACGAAGGCTAACGCAGCAAAACAGCAACTCGAAAAACTTTAGCCCGTTTTACATCTTTTTCAGCTTTTTACGGCGTTTACTCTTGTAGGCGCTAAAGTTTTCGCCAGCCCTGCCACGACATACGGAGGACCACAGGATCAGCGGCGCAAAGTACTCAGCAATTGTGCGGCGCTTGACTTTTACTGTATATTTATACAGTATTACTCAAAGCAAGGCCGCCCATCCCGGGCGCCTGTCCAGATGAGGAGTCCCCACCATGAGCACCGCCCTTGCCTATGTCGACAGCCCCGAAGCCTCGGCCACGACACGCGCCCGCTCCGATGTGCAAAGCCTCTGGCGCAAGCGCGGCTGGCGCCCGCCCTCGGAATATCGGCAAGACTTTGAACTCAGCTGCCGACCGGCCATCTTCGCCGGCCTGGTCAGGCTGGAGATCGCGGCCTGTCGTAGCGGCAACGCCTGAGAGGCAGGTTCGGCGGAATGTCGGCGGTATGCCGGCCAGCGTCCCCATCAAGACGCAGCCGGCATCCCGCCGAAAGATAGCGTCCCGGCGGCCGGGATATTTCGATGTAGAATCGCGTAAACAATACTTGTTCTCATCCCGGCCAGCGTGAAGCCCCTGAATCTACTGCTACTGCGTCAGCTCGCCATCGGCGAAAGCGCCACCATTGTTCGTCTGGACGTCGATAACGAGCTGCAAAAACGGCTGGTCGCGCTGGGCATGCGAGTGGGCAAGGCGGTAAAAGTGATACGCCGCGCCGCTTTTGGCGGCCCCCTCCACGTGCGGATTGGCACTACCGAGCTCATCCTCCGGGCTTCCGAAGCCGCGCTCATCAGCGTTTCCCCGAACACCGCCACCCCCTGAGAGCAGCGCCATGAAACAAGTGGCACTGCTCGGCATGCCTAACGCCGGCAAATCGACCTTGTTCAACCGACTGACCGGCGCGCAGGCGCGGGTTGGTAATTGGCCAGACATCACGGTAGAGCTGCTGACCGCCCGGCTGCTGGTCGGCGGCGACATGGTGCA
>CAZCDW010000024.1:19135-22469 GCA_964497485.1 uncultured Bifidobacterium sp. | reverse complement strand
CGCCACGGCATGGGCACCACCTACTACCGTGTCACCGGCCCACTGGTGCCGGCGATGCTGGTCAACCAGTTTGTCTATACCGAGCCGAAGACCGGCGAAGCCCCCTTCTATGGCCAGGTCACGCAGATCAACGGCCGCACCGCAGTTATCCGTACGCTGCGCGACTACAGCCACAACAAGAACAATGTGTGGGGCATCACGTCGCGCAACCGCGAGCAGAACTTTGCGCTGAACCTGCTGATGGATCCCGAGTGCGACTTCATCACGCTGCTCGGCCAGGCCGGCACCGGCAAGACCTTGCTGGCACTCGCGGCAGGCCTGGCGCAGGTACTGGAGACCAAGCACTACAACGAGATCATTGTTACCCGCGTCACCGTGCCGGTAGGTGAAGATATCGGCTTCCTGCCCGGCACCGAGGAAGAGAAAATGTCGCCGTGGATGGGTGCCTTCGACGACAACCTCGAGGTACTGAACAAGTCCGACTCGGATGCCGGTGAATGGGGACGTGCGGCGACGCAGGAACTGATCCGCTCCCGCATCAAGATCAAGTCGCTGAACTTCATGCGAGGCCGTACCTTCGTCAACAAGTACCTGATCATCGACGAGGCGCAGAACCTGACACCGAAACAGGTGAAGACCCTGGTCACGCGCGCGGGTCCCGGTACCAAGATCGTCTGCCTCGGTAACATCGCGCAGATTGATACGCCCTACCTCACCGAAGGTTCGAGCGGCCTGACCTATGTGGTGGACCGCTTCAAGGGCTGGTCGCACAGCGGGCATGTAACGCTGGCGCGCGGCGAGCGTTCAAGGCTGGCCGACCACGCGAGCGACGTGCTGTAAGGACACCAGCGCCCATGGATCCCAGCTTTCGCTGGGATGACTTTTTGGGGATAGTTTCCCTGAACACCGTCGTCCCAGCGTAAGGTGAAGCGGGGGTTTCAGGCCGCATGCGGTCTGCCCGCGTAACGGCACCGGCATACTTGCCGGTGCGCGCCCTGCAAGGGGGGACCCATGTGTGACTGGGCTGCTGACGCGATTGAGCTTAATTGACAGGCAATCGGCCATGGCCCGAATGGGCACCCTGCGCCGCCAAAGCGATCAGAGAATCTGCTTGCCCACCCACCAGGCGATCGCCGCCATGAAAGCCGAGGCCGGGATCGTGAATATCCAGGCCCATACGATGTTGCCCGCCACGCCCCAGCGCACCGCCGACATCTTGCGCGCCGAGCCTACGCCGACGATGGCTCCGGTGATCGTGTGCGTGGTCGAGACCGGGATGCCCAGCGAAGTCGCCAGGAACAGCGTGATGGCACCGCCCGTCTCCGCGCAGAAGCCGCCCACGGGTTTGAGCTTCGTGATCTTCTGGCCCATGGTCTTGACGATGCGCCAGCCGCCGAACAGCGTGCCCATGGTTTTTTGTGCGTCATTACCACCATGACCCAGGCTGTACATGGATGCCGACAGCAGCTGCAACCGTCGGAACCACTTGTCCACGCGCTGCGGGTGACTGCGCACGAACAGCCAGGACACGATCAGCATCATCAGCGACCCAAACAGGAAGCCCAGGGTCGGCGACAGCACGATGAAGGTAATCGTCTTGACCAGACCGGCGGAGATCAGCGCATCGGTGCCTTCCTTCGCCACGGCGGCACCAACGAGGCCACCGATCAGTGCGTGCGACGACGATGACGGAATACCGTAGTACCAGGTCAGGAAGTTCCAGGCGATCGCGCCGACCAGCGCGCCGAACACGACATAATGGTCCACCACATGCGGATCGATCGTGCCCTTGCCGACGGTAGCGGCCACCTTCAGCTGGAACACCAGAATGGCGATGAAGTTGAAGAAGGCCGCCAGCGCCACCGCTTGCTGCGGTTTGAGCACGCCCGTCGAGACCACGGTCGCGATCGCGTTCGCCGCATCATGGAAGCCGTTCATGAAATCGAACAGCAGTGCCAGGATGATCAGGAAGGCCAGCGTGTAAATACTGATTTGTAGAGTCTGCATGAGTCAGGCTATTTTTTCAGGGCCTGGTCAGGCGTTCTCGACGATGATGCCTTCGACGATGTTGGCCACATCCTCGCAACGGTCGGTGACGGTCTCGAGCAGCTCGTAGATGGCCTTCAGTTTGATCAGGTTGCGAACATCAGGCTCTTCGCGGAACAGCTTGGACATCGCAGCGCGCATCACATGGTCGGCGTCGGACTCCAGCTTGTCGATCTCGGAACAGATGGCCAGCATCTCGCGCGCATTGTCCATGCTGTGCAACAGCGAGACGGCCGCCAGCACACGTTCGCAGCAGGACTGGCACAACTCGGCCAGGCGCTTGGCTTCGGGCGTGATCTGCTTGATGTCATACAGCGAAATGGTCTGGGCGACGTCTTCCATCAGGTCGAGGATGTCATCCATGCGCGTGATCAGCTTGTGGATGTCATCACGGTCCAGCGGTGTGATGAAAGTCTTGTGCAGCAGGTCGAGCGCGCCGTAGGTGATCTTGTCGGCTTGCTTTTCGATGGATTCAATCGCATGCACGCGATGCTCGAGGTCGTCGAAGTTGGTCATCAGCGCGACCAGCTCCTTGCCGCCCTTCACGCACAGCTCGCCATGCTGAATGAAGAATTCGAAAAATTTGCCTTCCGTCGGCATCAATCGTCCAAACATCTCGGTGCTCCTTACCCTTCGTTGGGTCTTGTGTTCAATCAGAAATCTTCAGGCAAAAATTCGATTATTCGCTGCTGCCGTAAACCGAACCGGAGCCGGTGTAATTTTCGAAGCGCGTGTACTGACCGAGGAAGGTCGTGCGCACGCTGCCGATGGGACCGTTACGCTGCTTGCCGATGATGATTTCGGCCGTGCCCTTGTCCGGCGTGTCGGGGTTGTAGACTTCATCGCGGTAGATGAACAGGATCAGGTCGGCATCCTGTTCGATGGCGCCTGATTCACGCAAATCCGACATCACAGGTCGCTTGTTCGGCCTCTGTTCCAGCGAACGGTTCAGCTGGGACAGTGCAATGACCGGGCAATTCAGTTCCTTGGCCAGGCCCTTCAGGTTGCGCGAGATTTCCGAGATCTCGGTCGCCCGGTTCTCGCCCGGCGAGTTGGCCGACATCAGCTGCAGGTAATCGACGATGATCAGGCCCAGCTTGCCGCACTGGCGCGCCAGTCGGCGCGAGCGCGCGCGCAACTCGATCGACGACAATGCGGGCGTCTCATCGATGAAAATCTGGGCCTCGTTCATCTTCTGGATCGCATGCGTCAGCCGCGGCCAGTCTTCGTCATTCAGGCGTCCGGTGCGCAAGCGGTGCTGGTCGAGGCGACCAACCGAACCCAGCAT
>CAZCDW010000024.1:13339-19125 GCA_964497485.1 uncultured Bifidobacterium sp. | reverse complement strand
CTGCGTGCCGCCCATTTCCATCGAGAAGATCGCCACCGGCAGGCCGCTGTCGATCGCGACGTTCTCGCCGATGTTCACCGAGAAAGCGGTCTTGCCCATCGACGGACGTCCGGCGACGATGATCAGGTCGCCCGACTGCAAACCCGAGGTCATGCGGTCCAGGTCGATCATGCCAGTCGGTACGCCGGTGATCTCGCTCTGGTTGTCGCGATTGTAGAGTTCGTCGATGCGCTCGACCACCTGCGTCAGCAGCGGCTGGATCTCGACGAAGCCCTGGGTGCCGCGAGCGCCTTCTTCCGCAATTGCAAAGATCTTGGACTCAGCCTCATCGAGCAGCTGCTTGACTTCCCTGCCCTGCGGATTGAAGGCATTGCCGGAGATCTCGTCAGACACCGTGATCAGCTTGCGCAGCACACCACGGTCACGCACGATCTCGGCATAGCGACGGATGTTCGCCGCCGACGGCGTGTTTTGCGCCAGCGCATTCAGGTAAGACAGGCCGCCCACTTCTTCCGCCTTGCCGGCCGAATTGAGCGATTCAAAGACCGTGATCACGTCGGCCGGTTTGGCTGCGCTGACCAGTCGCACGATGTGCTGGAAGATCAGCCGATGGTCGAAGCGATAGAAGTCATCGGCACTGACGAAGTCGGCGATGCGATCGTAGGCCGCATTGTCCAGCAGCAGTCCGCCCAGTACCGACTGCTCCGCCTCGATGGAGTGCGGCGGAATGCGCAGGGATTCGAGTTGCGGATCGGCACGGTTGTTCATGGGGCGGCATTATACCTGTTACCCATAGTCACGAATTACAGCCTTGGCAAGAATCGCCGGGATTTGGACAAAAATCTGAACAAAAAAATAGCCGGGCAAGCCCGGCTATTTTCAAAGCATTACGACCGTGCGTCAGGCTTGCTCGCCAACCACCACGATGGTGATGTCGACCACCACGTCAGTGTGCAGCGACACAGCCAGCGGATGCTCGCCGGTGGTCTTCAGCGGGCCGGTCGGCATGCGGACTTGCGCCTTGTCGACCTTGTAGCCCTGCTTGCCCAGCGCTTCAGCGATGTCGTGGTTGGTAACCGAGCCGAACAGTCGACCGTCAACGCCGGCCTTCTGGCTGACTTCGACGCGCATGCCAGCCAGCTTCTCGCCTTGTGCCTGTGCAGCGGCCAGTTTCTCGGCAGCTGCCTTTTCCAGCTCAGCGCGACGTGCCTCGAACTCGGCGATCGCATCGGCGGTCGCACGGCGTGCCATGCGCTGCGGGATCAGGAAGTTGCGCGCGTAACCATCTTTCACGCGGACGACGGCGCCCAGGTCACCCAGGTTCGCCACTTTTTCCAACAGAATGACTTGCATTGTTATCTCCAGGTAGTAAGGGACGAACCGATCAGGCGTTGTGCAGATCGGTGTACGGCAGCAGCGCGAGATAGCGGGCACGCTTGATCGCGGTGTCCACCTGGCGCTGGTAGTGTGCGCGCGTGCCGGTCAGGCGTGCGGGCATGATCTTGCCGTTTTCCTGGACGAAGTCCTTCAGGGTGTCCACATCCTTGTAGTCCACCTGTTCCACCTTGGCGACGGTGAAGCGGCAGAACTTCTTGCGCTTGAACAGCGGGTTCTGCTGCTTGCGCTTTTCCTTCATTTTGCTCTTGTCGAATTTTTTACCGAATGCCATTTGTAGGCTCCTGAATCTGCGAAATTGTTTCGATATTCGTGAGGTGGAACACCAGGGCCTTGCTGTTGCGGTTCTTGCGAGCCATGAAGCCCGTAAACCGATACTGCACGCCCATCTCGGTGCGCTCCAGCAGTGCGGCGATCTGTCCTGCGGCGATGGCCTGCATTTCGAACGCTACCTGCCTGCTGATCCCTGCTTCTTCCAGCACCGATTCATGCTGCAGCGTCGCTGCGACGATCGGTATGCCGGCCGGCGTGTAGCGCAAGGCTTCACGCGCCACCAGGGTCGCTACGCACAGAAACTGGTTTTCACCTCTCTCGTTCAATGACACGGCGCCCTATCAGGCAGCCGATGCCTCGGCACGTGCGCTCTTGGCGGCGTCTTCCTTCTGCACGCTCTTCATGATCGGCGAAGGCGCGGTCTCGGCCTTCTTCATGCGAACGGTCAGGTGACGCAGCACAGCATCGTTGAACTTGAAGCCGGTCTCGAGTTCGGCCAGGGTCTCGCCGTCGCACTCGATGTTCATGCAGACGTAGTGAGCCTTCGCGAGCTTCTGGATCATGTAAGCCATCTGGCGACGGCCCCAGTCCTCGACGCGGTGGATCTTGCCGCCGCGGCCAGTGACCAGCGTCTTGTAACGCTCGATCATCGCGGGCACTTGCTCGCTCTGGTCCGGGTGGACGATAAATACGATTTCATAGTGACGCATCATTGCTCCTTGTGGTCGGATTGCTGAATGCCCACCCCGGCGTCAGTACGGGTGTGGGAAGGGAAAGCCCGCGATTGTAGCCCGAATTTGGCGTTTTCTCAATCACGTCAGTGGCTTAGCCTTGCCGGGCTCAGGAAAAACCTGAACAAAACCCTTGCATGAGCCGAAATACTGTATAAGAATACAGCCTGTTCATATAAACAGGCCTGCACACAGGTCGTTGGGGAACCGCATGATCAAGCTGACCGCCCGGCAAGAGCAAATCCTCGCGCTGATCCGCGACGCCATTGAAAACACGGGCTTTCCGCCGACCCGGGCCGAGATCGCCGGCGAACTGGGTTTTCGTTCTGCCAACGCTGCCGAAGAACACCTGCAGGCACTGGCGCGCAAGGGCGCGATCGAGATCTCGCCCGGCACCTCACGCGGCATTCGCCTGCTGGACCGTCCGCCCGAGGGCAGCCATGGCAGCCGTGACAGCGTGCGTCCGCGCCGCTTCGGCGCTGCGCAAATGGCACTGCCTCATCCGGAATTGATGCAATTCGCGTTGCCGCTGGTGGGCCGCGTCGCGGCGGGTTCGCCGATACTCGCGGAAGAACACATCTCGGCCACTTACCAGGTTGACCCGTCGCTGTTCACCGCCCGCCCCGATTATCTGCTGAAGGTGCGCGGCATGTCGATGCGCGATGCCGGCATCATGGACGGTGATCTGCTGGCGGTGAAGAAGGCCGATGCGGCGCGTGATGGCCAGATCGTTGTCGCGCGCCTCGATGACGATGTCACGGTGAAGCGTTTCCGCCGCAATGGCGGCGTGATCGAGCTGCTGCCCGAGAACCCGGACTTCGAGACGATTCGTGTCGAGCCGGGCAAGCATGAGTTTGCGTTGGAAGGCTTGGCCGTGGGACTGCTACGGGCGTGGGGATAATGTCTACTTCCTGATCTTCTGCCGCTTCTCGATCAACTGCGTCGCAATCCCACGCAGAATATTCACCTCTTCCGTTTCCAGCTGCGTACGAGAAAACAGGCGTCGCAGCCTCGGCATCAGCTTGCGCGGATTGTCCGGGTCAAGAAAATCAATGTCGATGAGGGCCTGCTCAAGGTGTCGGAACATGCCTTCTACCTGCTCGGCCGACGCCAGCTCGCCCTTGAATCCTGTCGACGGTGCCGCGGTTGTACCGGGCATGCCAGCCAGCGCCGCCATCCTGCATTCATAAGCCAGCACCTGCACCGCTTGCGACAAGTTCAGCGATGAATAGGCGGGATTGGCCGGCACGCTGACCATTGCGCCGCATTTCTCGACCTGCTCATTCGACAGACCGAAGCGCTCGTTCCCGAAGACCAGCGCCGCCTGCAACTTGTCGTTTGCGGCCATCTCCGCAGCGAGTCGGTGCGCCAGTGCACGCGGTTCGTACAAGGGCGGCGAGAACTCGCGCAAGCGCGCCGACAGCGCCACGCTGTAGTTGCATCCGCTCAGAGCCTCATCGAGCGAGCCAACGATGCGGGCTCCGGACAGCACATCGGTCGCACCGCTGGCGAGCGCAATCGCCTCCTCGTCATTCAGCGGATCCGCTTGGCGCGGATTGACCAGCACCAGCTCGGAAAACCCCATGGTTTTCATTGCGCGCGCAGCCGAGCCGATGTTGCCGGGCCGGCTGGTTTCGACCAGCACGAAACGCAATCGTTGGAAAAGAGAATGGCCGGCAGCATCAATGCCGGAAGACGGGTTGGACGGGTTCATTTAAAATAGCGGGCAATTGCGGTCCGGTGCCAATGGACGACCACACAACGTGGCGCTCCTGCCGGGCTTCTCGCTCCTTGTCATTGCCGCCACCATTCTAACGGAACCCTCATGCATCCCATGATCAATACCGCGGTGAAAGCCGCGCGTCGTGCCGCCACCATCATCAACCGTGCATCGTTCGACCTCGACCAGGTCCGCGTGACACGCAAGGAACACAATGACTTTGTCACCGAGGTCGACAAGGCTGCAGAAGACGCGATCATCGATGTACTGAAGACCGCTTATCCCGACCATGCGATCCTCGCCGAAGAGTCGGGCGCGTCGAGCAACCTGCACGACGAGAACGAGAATGTGTGGATCATTGACCCGCTGGACGGCACCACCAATTTCATCCACGGCTTCCCGCAATACGCGGTATCGATCGCGCTGCAACAGCGCGGACAGATCACGCAAGCCGTCATCTACGATCCGACCCGCAACGAACTGTTCACCGCCTCCAAGGGCGCGGGCGCCTTCCTGAATGACAAGCGTATTCGCGTTTCCAAGCGCGACAAGCTCGTCAACGGGCTGATCGGCACCGGCTTCCCGTACAGCGATCTGTCGCACATGGACGAATATCTGGCGATGTTCCGAGCAATGACCGAAAAATCAGCCGGCCTGCGCCGTCCCGGTTCGGCCGCACTCGACCTTGCCTATGTCGCCGCAGGACGGCTGGACGGTTTCTTCGAGCTGCGCCTGAAGCCCTGGGATTTCGCGGCCGGCGCGCTGCTGGTCAGCGAAGCAGGCGGCATCGTGTCCGATTTCAAGGGCGAGAGCGACTACATGCGCCATGGCGATATCGTCGCGGGTTCGCCGAAAGTCTTCGTGCAGATGCTGAACGTGTTGACGCCGCTGTACAAAGGCCGTCAATCGCTGGGCCAGGGCTGACCTGGTAATCGGGATGGCGCCACATTGGCGCCATCTCAAGCGCACTGACGCTTACCTGTTATAATCGCGTTGCGGTTTTTGCTCCAGTCCCCTTGCCGCCCTCCCGATTCATCCCCCCGAACCCCTGACTGGCGCCCCTAGTGCGGCGACGGTTCGATCATTCCAACTCATTAATGTCATTTGCTGAACTCGGCCTGGCCGAACCCATCGTGCGTGCCGTCACGGAAAGCGGCTATACCCAACCCACTCCTACCCAGGCGCAGGCAATTCCTGCGGTACTCAAAGGCGGCGACTTGCTGGCCGGCGCCCAGACCGGCACCGGCAAGACCGCCGGCTTCACCCTGCCCGTGCTGCAGCTGCTGTCCGGCGGTAAACGGCCCGCGCCGAAGACCGTGCGCGCGCTGGTACTGACACCGACACGCGAACTCGCCGCGCAAGTCGAAGAGAGCGTGCGCAACTACGGGAAGTACCTGAAGCTGTCTACGGCGGTGATCTTCGGTGGCGTCAATATCAACCCGCAGATCAAGCTGCTCGAGCGGGGCCTCGACATCCTCGTCGCGACCCCTGGCCGTCTGCTGGACCTGATGCAGCAGAACGCCGTCAGTCTGAAGGAGGTCGAGATCCTGGTGCTGGACGAAGCGGACCGCATGCTCGACATGGGCTTTATTCGCGACATCCGCAAGGTACTCGCTGCACTGCCACCCAAGCGTCAGAACCTGCTGTTCTCGGCCACCTTCTCCGAC
>CAZCDW010000024.1:776-13307 GCA_964497485.1 uncultured Bifidobacterium sp. | reverse complement strand
TCCCGGATGACATCAAGGCCCTGGCCGCCCGCCTGCTGAACAACCCGGCCATGATCGAGGTGGCGCGCCGCAACTCGACCGTGGAAGTGATCGCGCAAAAGATCCACCCGGTCGACCGCGACAAGAAGCACCAGCTGCTCGCGCACCTGATCAAGGAACGCAACTGGTTCCAGGTACTGGTGTTTACACGTACCAAGCATGGTGCCAACAAGCTGGTGGAACAGCTGGGCAAGAGTGGTATCAGTGCACTGGCCATCCATGGCAACAAGAGCCAGGCGGCACGCACGCGCGCGCTGTCCGAATTCAAGAGCGCCGAGCTGCAGGTGCTGGTCGCGACCGATATCGCCGCGCGCGGCATCGACATCGACCAGCTGCCGCATGTGGTCAACTACGACTTGCCGAACGTGCCGGAAGATTATGTGCATCGCATCGGCCGTACCGGCCGCGCCGGCGCCACCGGTGAGGCAGTATCGCTGGTCTGTGTCGATGAACACGGGCTGCTGCGCGACATCGAACGCTTCATCAAGCGCGAAGTACCGCGTGAAGTCATTACCGGTTTCGAGCCGGACCTGAGCGCGAAGCCCCAGCCTATCCAGTTGCGCAGTGCCGAGCACAGGCAGCCACGCGGCGACCGCGGTGGTAATCGCGCTGGCGACCGCGGTGGAAATCGTGGGAGCGACCGCAACGGCAACCGTGCAGGTAGTCGCGAAAGCAATCGCGATGGTAATCGTGACGGTAACCGCTCAGCGATTCCGCGCGATGCTCAGGGCCGTGCACCGGCACGTGATGGCCAGCGGCCGTCGCAAGCCCGGCCGGGACAAGCGCGTCCATCTCAGCCGCCTGTTTCGCAACCGCGCACTTCGCAGCCGCGTCCGGGCCAGGGTGGCAACCGTCCGGTGCAGCAGGGCCAGCAAGCAGCGGCCGGCCAGAACACGCCGCGTCCGGCACAGCGTACGCAGCAAGGTGGCGCATTGCTGAGTCGCACCGCCGCCAATGCGCAGGGTAAGCTGCGCAGCGGCGAAGAATGATAGCGTAGCGCCTCCCCCACGGACACACAGCCGGCCCTGCGCCGGCTGTGCTACATTCCGCTGCCAACGCGCTCGATCGCAGATGCCAGTAGCCGTCGTTCATACCCGCAGTTCATCATCCAGCCGCCTGTATCCATGAATTCACCGGAGAAGATCAGCGTCGAGAATCACACGCCGATGATGCGCCAATATCTGGGCATCAAGGCCGAGCATCCGGACCTGTTGCTGTTTTACCGGATGGGCGATTTTTACGAGCTGTTCTTCGACGATGCTGAAAAAGCCGCACGCCTGCTTGGCATCACGCTGACCCAGCGCGGCAGTTCCAACGGCAACCCGATCAAGATGGCGGGCGTGCCCTTCCATTCTGTCGACCAGTATCTCGCGAAGCTCGTGAAGCTCGGAGAGTCGGTGGCCATCTGCGAACAGATCGGCGACCCGGCAACCAGCAAGGGCCCGGTCGAGCGCAAGGTGCAACGCATCGTGACGCCCGGCACACTGACCGAAGCCGAACTGCTGCCGGAAAAATCAGAACGGCCACTGCTGGCGCTGAACATCGCGCGCCAGCGCAAAGGCAGCAAGAGTGTCACGCTGGGCCTCGCGTGGCTGTCCCTCGCCAGCGGCCAGCTGCGCGTGACCGAGATACCCACCGAAGAGGCTCAACTCGTACTGCGCCTGAAGCAGGAATTCGAGCGCATCGCGCCGGCCGAGATACTGGCCGACTATGCGACCGCCAATCTGCTGCAGGAAAGTACCGGACTGCGCGTGACCACCGTCGCCGACTGGCATTTTGAAGTCGCCGCTGCCGAGAAGTCGCTGCTGGAACAACTGGGCGCGGCCAGCCTGACCGGCTTTGGTGCCGAGGGCTTGTCGGCCGCGGTGGGCGCGGCCGGTGCGCTGCTGCTGTATGCGCGCCATACGCAGGGCAAGAACCTGCAGCATGTGCGAACGCTGCAGGTGGAGAAGGAAGACGAATTCATCGGCATGGATGCGGCGACGCGCCGCAACCTCGAGCTGACCGAGCCGCTGCGCGGTGCCGAGGGACAGGCACCGACGCTGTTCTCGCTGCTCGACCATTGCCGTACCGCGATGGGATCACGCCTGTTGCGCAACTGGCTGCACCATGCGCCGCGCAGTCAGGACATCGCACGATCGCGTCATGCCGCGATCGAGGCGCTGACCGATGCGTCGCTGTGCGAGCCTGTTTACGCGCTGCTTTCCTCCGTACCGGACATCGAGCGCATTGCGGCGCGGATCGCATTGTTGTCGGCGCGCCCGCGTGACTTGTCCGCGTTACGCGCTGGCCTGCAGCAGCTGCCCGAGCTGCGCACCTCGCTGGCACCGGCCGTCGGCCAGGCGGGTGCCGGCTTGATTTCAGCACCGCTGCTGGAGCTTACGCAGTCCGAGCTTGCCACGCCTGTGGAATGCCTGACGCTGCTGGAAAAGGCCATCGCCCCCGAACCCGCCGCTATGGTCCGCGACGGCGGCGTGATTGCGCGCGGCTATGACGCCGAGCTCGACGAGCTGCGCGGCCTGTCGGAGAACGCCGGTCAGTTCCTGGTCGACCTCGAAACACGGGAGCGCGCGCGTACCGGCATCGCGAACCTGCGCGTCGAATACAACAAGGTGCACGGCTTCTACATCGAAGTCACGCACGGCCAGACCGCGAAGGTGCCGGAGGATTATCGTCGCCGGCAGACGCTGAAGAATGCCGAGCGCTACATCACGCCGGAACTGAAGGCGTTTGAAGACAAGGCACTGTCGGCACAGGACCGCGCGCTGGCGCGCGAAAAGCAGCTGTACGAAACCGTGCTGCAGCAGCTGGGCGCGCATATCGATGCGCTGCAACGCATCGCGAGCGCAGTCGCCCGCCTTGACGTGCTCGTCGCGCTGGCTTCGCATGCGTCGCGCAACCAGTGGTGCAAGCCTGTGCTGGTGGCGACCGAAGGCCTGGACATCGTGCAGGGTCGCCATCCAGTGGTCGAGAATGCGATCGAGCGTTTCATTGCGAATGATTGCAAGCTGACGCCAGAGCGCCGGCTGCTGCTGATTACCGGCCCCAACATGGGCGGTAAATCGACGTACATGCGCCAGCTGGCCCTGATCACGCTGCTGGCCTATGTCGGCAGCTATGTGCCGGCAAGTTCGGCCACCCTGGGTCCGGTGGACCGGATCTTTACCCGCATCGGCGCCGCCGATGATCTGGCGGGAGGCTATTCGACCTTCATGGTCGAGATGATGGAATCCGCGGCGATCCTGCACGGCGCCACCGCGCAGTCGCTGGTGCTGATGGATGAAGTGGGGCGCGGTACCTCGACCTTCGACGGGCTCGCGCTGGCCTGGGCGATCGCCACCGGCCTGCTGCAGCAGAACCGCTGCTACACGCTGTTTGCGACCCATTATTTCGAACTGACCCAACTGCCACAGAAACATCCGGGCTGCGCCAACGTGCACCTGTCGGCGGTCGAGCACAAGGACAGCATCGTGTTCCTGCATGCGGTACAGGAAGGCCCGGCCTCGCAGAGCTATGGTCTCCAAGTCGCGCAGCTGGCCGGCGTGCCGCAGCCGGTCATACGCGCGGCACGCAAGCACCTGGCGCTGCTGGAAGCGCAGTCGTCGACATCGTCCGGACAGTTCGACCTGTTCTCGATTGAGTCAGTCGCAGCGCAGGTCGACGATGTGCCGGCCCATGAGCACTCGACACAGGCAGCCGAAGCGTCGGCTGCGCTGAAGGCGCTGCAGGACATCGATCCCGACAATCTCAGCCCGCGAGAAGCACTCGACGCGCTGTATCAGTTGAAGCGCCTCGCCAACGCCGACGAATGATCCCTACACCCCAAATGACAACGGCCGGTGCGGATGCCCGGCCGTTGCTTTGTGTCGTACTGACTTACTGACTTAATGACTCACTGAAGCTGGATGCTGCGGAACTGGTCGTCATCCTCATCATCGTCATGACCATGGTGATGATGGCCACCCGGTCCATGTACATGGCCATGCGACACTTCTTCTGCGCTGGCCTTGCGGACCTCGACCACGTCCAGCGCGAAGCGCAGCGCCATGCCCGCCAGCGGATGATTGCCGTCCAGGACCACCTTGCCGTCGGCAATTTCGGTGACGGTGAAGACGCGGATCTCGGCATCAGCCTCGTCATCCGGCGAACCCTCGAACTGCATGCCGACTTCGAGCTCGGCCGGGAACATGTTGCGCGGCTCTATTCTCACGAGCTCGGCGTCGTATTCACCAAAGGCATCTTCCGGCTCGACCTGGATCTGGGTCTGGAAGCCAACCGCCTGGCCGTCGAGCGCTGCCTCGATCTTGGGCAGCGTATTGCCGTACCCGCCGTGCAGGTAGACCATGGGTGAGCTGCTTTCCTCGATCAGGTTGCCTTGTGCATCGGAGAGCTTGTAGTGCAAGGTGACGACCGTATCCTTGGCGATGTTCATGATGAATCCTTTCGAAAAGTCGGCGCATTATAACCTTCGGCCACAGGCCGCTTTCGTTCGGGCGGACAGGCTGCGGCCGATATAATGGCCCTATGAAAAATCATGCTGTGCTGGGCGCGGTGACGCCCGAAGTCTTCCTGGCCAAATACTGGCAAAAGCAACCCCTGCTGATCCGGCAGGCGATCCCCGGCATGATGCCGCTGCTGTCACGCGACGCGCTGTTCGCGATGGCCGCGCGCGACGATGTCGAATCCCGGCTGCTGACCAATTTCCGCCAGCAATGGAAGCTCGAGCACGGGCCCCTGCCCGACTTGCCGCCGGTATCAAAGAAGCTGTGGACGCTGCTGGTGCAGGGGGTGAACCTGCATGACGATCAGGCAGAGCGACTGCTGCATCAGTTCCGCTTCGTGCCCGACGCGCGCCTCGATGACCTGATGATCAGCTATGCGACCGATGGCGGTGGCGTCGGTGCGCATTTCGATTCGTACGATGTGTTCCTGCTGCAAGCGCATGGCCAGCGCCGCTGGCGCATCAGCGCGCAGAAAGACCTGACGCTGAAAGAAGGCTTGCCGCTGAAAATCTTGCGCGACTTCATGCCGGAACAGGAATTCGTGCTCGAGCCAGGCGACATGCTTTACCTGCCGCCGCACTATGCGCACGAGGGCGTGGCCATAGGCGAGTGCATGACCTACTCGATTGGCTTCCGCGCGCCGTCCTGGCAAGAGCTTGGCGAATCCTTCCTGAACTTCATGGCGGACAATGTCGATCTCGACGGCCGCTATGCCGATCCGGGGTTGAAACCGACCAGGCGCCCGGCTCAGATCGCCGATGACATGGTCGAACGCATCGCAGGCAAGCTGGAAAAATTGCGCAGCACGCGTGAAGACATCGTGATCTTCCTCGGCGAGCACCTGTCCGAACCCAAGCCGAGCGTCTACTTCGATCCGCCTGCACGCCGGCTGACCGCACTACAGTTCGCCAGGTCCGCTGCGCGAGCTGGCATCCGCTTGCACCGCAAGACACGCATGCTATACCGCGGCAAATTCGTTTTCATCAATGGCGAATCCGTGATGCCCGATGCCGCCGACCGCAAGCTGTTGCAGGCACTGGCCGACCATCGCTGCCTGAACCCCGAGGGCTGGGCGGCGGCATCGGAGGACCTGCGAGCCAGCCTGCATCAGTGGCATGGGGATGGCTGGATCGTGCCAGGCTGACCGGGGCATTCAGCAGAGGACGGCGGCTTGGCGCGTCTTTGGCGTCGTCGGCACCGGCACGAATCGTTTCATGAATGAAAAGCCTCTGACTGGCCGACCACCCCTTGCCCACGTGACGGTATCGTTACATTTTCTTTCAGGAAAATGAACACAAATCGCTGCAATTTGGCGCAAAACGGCTTGCAAGCCTTTCAAGTGAGCCGGTATAATTTCCGGTTAGGAAGTTTTGTCGATGTGGCAGTGCGTCAAATCGCAGTGCCTTGTCGAAAAGGCGACCTGAATGTGCGATAACTACCGGTAGTTATTTAACAAACTCAAGTTGTAAATTTCATTCTCAACCCGAAGGATAATCATGAAAAAATCGTTGCTGATCGCTTCCCTGCTGGCTCTGGCTCTGGCTGCTTGCGGCAAGAAAGAAGAAGCTGCTCCGGCTCCGGCTGAAGCACCGAAAGCTGAAGCTCCGGCTGCTGAAGCACCGAAGGCTGACGCTGCTGCTCCGGCAGAAGCTCCGAAGGCTGACGCTGCTGCTCCGGCTGCTGCTCCGGCAGAAGAGAAGAAGTAATTCTCTTTTTTTCAGCGAAAAAGCCGCCCTCGGGCGGCTTTTTTGTTGCCTTGAATTTTTGACGCTCAGGCCCTCGCGCCCGCTCCGTGCGTCGTTGGCATCTGCATCTAAAACGAAGCTCGCTTCAGAGCGACACGCTCCCCGAGTGCGCGGCTAGTCACACGGCAGCCAGTTGAAACCCTCATCCTGCGCGGCCACCACCACATCAACGCCATCACTGCCGATCACGCTCGCAATCGCCGCCATGGCCAGTGCCGGCGTATTGTTCCTCTTCGACAGGTGGGCTGCGACCAGTCGCTTGAGCCTGGAGCGATCCAGTGAGGCCAGCAGCGCGGCCGAATGCGCATTCGACAAATGCCCGAGCGGACCGGCAATGCGCGCTTTCAGCCAGCTCGGATACGCAGACTGCGCGAGCATGTCGCTGTCATGATTGAACTCGAGCAGCAATGCATCGCAGGCCGCCAGTGCGGCCACCAGATGCGGCGTGGTCTGCCCGACATCGGTCAGCACACCCAGTTTGCTGCGGCCATCGCTGGCCACATATTGCAGCGGCTCGCGTGCGTCATGCGGGACGGTGTACGGGGTGATCTTCAGGTCACCGACATCGAAAGCGACGCCGTCGCGGCAGATGCGGATATCAACGCCTGCCATGTCATCGCGTGGCGATCCTTCGACACTGCCATGGCTCATCCAGACAGGCAGCTTGTAACGACGCGCGAGCTTGAACACGCCTCCCACATGGTCCGAGTGCTCATGGGTGACGAGGATACCCTGCAGGTCTTGCGGCGCGACGCCGGCGCGCGCAAGCCGACGCTCGGCCTCTTTCAGGCCGAAGCCGCAGTCGAGCATCAGGTGGGTTTGTGTGATGCCGGAAGCGGCGGAGATCAGCAGCGAATTGCCTTCGCTGCCGCTGCCGAGGCTTGCAAACTTCATGTTCAGGCCTCGACAGCGATCGGTGATGCAGAGATGACGGGATTCGGCGTGGCGGGCTTTCCGCTTACTTCAGTTGCTCGTTCAGCAGCGCCAGGATACGGGCGGCGGTGTCGGTCGGGGACGGTGCGCCCTTGTCGTCCTGCACGCTGATGCGGCTGGACTCACCCGCACCCTTGACTTCGATTCGGTAGCGTTGCGCACCTTTGTTCTCATCCTTCGAGCTGAACAGCTTGGAGAAGAAACCATCGCCCTTCTTTGCCGCTTCCGACTCCTGGTCGATGTAGCGAACGAAGTATAGGCCACGTGCGCGGTCACGGTCCTCAACGGTGAAGCCGACGCGGTCGAGCGCAAGGCCGACCCGGCGCCATGCACGGTCAAAGCCTTCATCGACCTGCACGAAGCTGGCGCCGCCTTCCTTGAGGACACGAGCACGCTCGGCGACGGCCGGCGCAGCCTTGACATCAGCCTTTGCAGTCTTGAGGTCGCGGCCGGACAGCGATGCCATCAGGCGGCTCAGGAACTCGGCCTCGAGGTCCGGATCGGACGGACGGCTGGTCCAGACCGGCTGCTGGCTCATCGCCTGACCCTGCAGCTTCTCTTCGGCGCCACGATGGCTGATGTAGATCTCGGTGCTGCCATCGGCGGTGCGCTCGAGGCGGGTGCGGAACTTGTCACGCTCGGACGTCGAGTACAGCGAGTCGAAGACCTTGCCAATCGCATTGCGGATGAAGTCTTGCGGGATCTTCGCCCGGTTCTCGGCCCAGTCGGTCTCCATCAAGCCAGCCTCCGGCTTCTCGAGCGCGAGCTTGAAGCCCTGCTCTTCCCAGAAGGCCTTCAGTTTCGGCCACAGGACCTCGGGCGCCTGCTTCGCGACCAGCCAGCGCTGCTTGCCCGCACGCTCGATACGCAGGCCCGCCTCGGCGTTCGCCGCCGGTGCAACCTCGCCCTCAGCGGCAACCGGAGCCGCAGCAGCCGGTGCTGCCTGCGCTGCTTGCGCCGCGCTCGATGCGGATTTTTTCGCCGTGTAATCGGATGCGGTCGCGGTCCCGCTCGCGTTGGCCACCGAGTAGCGGCTGTCGCCCTTGGGTGCGCTCAGGTCCGGCGGCACATCAAGCTTGGTGTTCTTGGTGGTCTTGCCGACACTCTTGTAGTCGATCTTCTCGGGCTCGAGCATGTCGCTGACGGAGCTGCAAGCTGTGACGGAGGCGATGACGCTCAGCGCCATCAGGCTGGACAGAAGGCGCGAGGCATGGAATGGTTTGCGGGCAAAACTCATCGTGAATCGATTCCTGGGTAAGGTGATTGGTCGCAGCATGCTACGGCGTCGTCAGGTCCTGCGTCGGCGTGCTTACTGCAGCACGCCGGATTCGCGCAGCGCCTGACGCACGATGTCGTGCGCACCGGCGCCCAGCGGCACCAGCGGCAGGCGAATGCCGCCCTGCATGCGGCCCATGTGTGCCAGCGCCCATTTGACAGGCACCGGGTTGGGTTCGACGAACAGTTTGTTATGCAAGGGGATCAGCTTGTTGTTGATGGCGACGGCATCGGCGATCCGCCCTTCCATCGCAGCAACGCACAGCTCGTGCATCGCGCGCGGCGCGACATTGGCCGTCACGGAGATGTTGCCGTGACCTCCGCAGAACATCAGGGCCATCGCGGTCGGATCGTCGCCCGAGTAAACAGCGAAGGATTTCGGCACGGCGCGCAGCAGTTCTGTGCCGCGGCCGATATTGCCAGTCGCATCTTTCACGCCGATGACGCCCGGCACCGATGCCAGCCGCACGATCGTGTCATTGGCCATATCGGCCACGGTACGGCCGGGTACGTTGTACAGGATGACGGGCAGGTCGACCGCTTCGGCGATGCGCTTGAAGTGCTGGTACATGCCTTCCTGCGTCGGACGGTTGTAGTAAGGCACAACCTGCAGCGATGCATCGGCGCCGACCTTCTTCGCATACGCGGTCAGTTCGATCGCTTCGGTGGTCGAGTTGCCGCCGGTGCCGGCGATGACGGGAATGCGGCCGGCCACATGGTCGACCGCCAGCTTGATCAGTTCGCAGTGTTCTTCGACGGAGACCGTCGGCGACTCGCCGGTGGTACCGACGATGACGATGCCATCCGTGCCCTCGGCAATATGCCAGTCCAGCAAGGCCTTGAGCGCGGGCAGGTCGAGGCTGCCGTCCTCATGCATGGGGGTGACAATCGCAACAATGCTGCCCTTGATCATGGTTGATTCGCCGCAAAAATCCAAAACCGTGATTGTAGCGGATCGCCCTTGTCCAAGGGCAGAATCGGCTGCGAAAGCCTTGTTTCCGGATGTTTCCGCAGACGGCTGTCAGCCCAGTGCGTTTTCTTTCGCAGCGCCGCCGCGACGCACGCAGATTCGCTGCACCATCGCCGGTTTCGGGCTCGCCGTATAGCCATCTTCGAAAGCGATCACACGCAAGCTTGATCGGTCAGGATGATCGGCAACCGTTTGCAGCAATTCACCGGAGGCGAGCAGGAAATCCGGATTGGATGGCTTGCCAAACTGGCCATTACCTTGTGCAAAGGTCTCGTAAACCAGCACACCGCCCTCGGCAAGCGCGGACAGCAGCAGGGGCAGCAAGGGCCGGTGCAGGTAATTGGTGACGACGATGCCGGTGTAGCGCCCTGCCACCAGCGGGAAAGCAGGATCAGACACGACATCCGGCCGCTCGAGATCGAAGGCAAGGGTCTGGATGCGTTCGCCCGCAGTCGCCACCAGCGCTTGAGGGTCACGATCCACGGCCAGTACGTCGAGGCCGAGACTGGCCAGCAAGCGTGCATGACGGCCGCCGCCGCAGGCCAGGTCCAGCGCCTGCCCGCGCGGCATCAGCGGCGCAAAGCGCCGCACCCATGCGGAAGGCTGGTCTTGCTGAAGATGGAGCGACACGTCAGTTGATGATGGATGCAGGGCGTTATTGTTCAGTTGTACGACAAGCCCATTTCCTCGCGCACATCGCGCATGGTTTCCTGCGCATATTTGCGGGCCTGGTCGCAGCCATCAGCGACGATCGCGCGCACCAGCGAAGGATCGTCGAGGTATTTCTGTGCACGCTCGCGCATCGGCTCCTGCTCTTTCAGGATGCCATCGATCACCGGTTGCTTGCATTCGATGCAGCCTATGCCAGCCGACTTGCAGCCCTTCACCACCCAGTCCTTGGTTGCCTGGTCCGAGTACACCTGATGGAACATCCACACCGGGCACTTTTCCGGATCACCGGCATCGGTACGACGCACGCGTGCCGGGTCGGTCGGCATCGTGCGAACCTTCTTGGTCACGGTGTCGCGGTCGTCACGCAGTGCGATGGTATTGCCATAGCTCTTGGACATTTTCTGGCCATCGAGACCGGGCAGGCGCGAGGCTTCGGTCAGCAATGCCTGCGGCTCGACCAGGATCAGCTTGCGGCTGCCCTCGAGGTAACCGAACAGGCGTTCGCGATCAATCATGGAAAGGTTCTGCGCATCATCCAGCATGGCCTTGGCCTGCTCGAGTGCATCATCCTTGCCCTGCTGCTGGTACTCGGTGCGCAGCTCGTTGTACAGCTTCGCGCGCTTGGAGCCCAGCTTCTTCACGGCTTCCTGCGCCTTTTCTTCGAAATCTTTTTCGCGGCCATACAGGTGGTTAAAGCGACGTGCTATCTCGCGCATCATTTCAATGTGCGGCACCTGGTCTTCGCCGACCGGCACCATGCTGGCGCGGTAGATCAGCACGTCAGCCGCCTGCAGCAGCGGATAACCGAGGAAGCCATAGGTTGCGAGGTCGCGGTCGGCCAGCTTCTCCTGCTGGTCCTTGTAGGTCGGCACGCGCTCGAGCCAGCCGAGCGGCGTCGACATCGACAGCAGCAGGTGCAGCTCCGCATGCTCGGGCACCTTGGATTGGATGAAGATGGTCGCCTGCGAAGGATCGATACCGGCTGCCAACCAGTCGATCACCATGTCCCAGGTGCTGGTCTCGATGATGGACGGGTCATCGTAGTGCGTCGTCAGCGCATGCCAATCGGCGACAAAGAACAGGCAGGGATGCTCGGACTGCAGCTTCACCCAGTTCTTCAGCGCGCCGTGGTAGTGGCCAAGGTGCATCGCGCCCGTGGGGCGCATGCCGGAGACAACACGATCAGGGTACATGGACGTTCTCAGGTCAACAGGAGTTTAAGGGGCGATACCAGGACGTTCAGCAAGGCGTTCGCGCCGGCAATCACCGGCAGCATCCAGAAGTGCAGCAGGTTCAGCATCATCAGCGCGAGGACGATAAAGAAGCCATAAGGTTCCAGCCGCGCGAAGCGGAAAGCATAGCGGTTCGGCAGCAGACTGGTCATGACGCGGCCGCCATCGAGCGGCGGCAGCGGGAACATGTTGAAGGCGAACAGCACGAGATTGGTCACGATGCCGGCCTTGGCCATACGGAAGAAATACTCTTCATCGAGGCCGCCGGCGTCGAGCACGAAGAACAGAACCATCCAGCCCAGCGCCATCGCCAGGTTGGCCAGCGGGCCCGCCAGCGCGACCCACAACATGTCTTTCTTCGGATGACGCAGTCGGGAAAAATCAACCGGCACCGGCTTCGCGTAGCCGAACAGGAAGGGACTGTTGAGCAGCGCCAGTACCAGCGGAATCGCAATGGTGCCGATCGGGTCGATGTGCTTGACCGGGTTGAGGCTCATGCGACCCTGCGAGTACGCGGTCAGGTCGCCAAACCAGCGCGCCGCGTACGCATGTGCTGCTTCGTGCAGCGTGATCGCGAAGAGGATAGGCAGCGCGTAGACCGCTATCGTCTGTATGGTGTCGTTCATCAGCGGGATTTTAACAGACGGGCAAGCCTGAATTCGGCCGTCTGCGACGGAACATCACCGGGGACACACCGTAAAGCCGACTCCGAAAACCAACTTGCACCGCATGATCTGCATGGACGGCGGCGCTCAGGCAAACAGACGGGTATCGCCCCTGCCCTCGCGCAAGACGACCGGCGCTTCCCCGGTCAGGTCGACCACGGTGGTCGGCTGCAGGCTGCACGCGCCACCGTCGATCACCAGCTGCACCTGCTTCTGCAACGCATCGCGGATCTCTTCGGGATCATGCAGCGGTTCGTCTGCACCCGGCAGGATCAGCGTGGTACCCAGCAGCGGCTGGCCCAGTTCGGCCAGCAGCGCCTGTGCGATCGCATGCTCGGGCACGCGCAGGCCGATGGTCTTGCGCGACGGATGCGACAGCCGGCGCGGCACTTCGCGCGTGGCCTCGAGGATGAAGGTGTACGGCCCTGGTGTCGCCGCCTTCAGCAAGCGGTACTGACGATTGTCGACGCGCGCATAGTTCGCCAGGTCCGACAAGTC
>CAZCDW010000024.1:0-766 GCA_964497485.1 uncultured Bifidobacterium sp. | reverse complement strand
GCAGGGTCAGGTGATGCTTGTCGTCGATGCCGCGGATGCGGCGCAGCCGGTCCACCGCTGCCTTGTCATCGAGGTGGCAGGCCAACGCATAGCTGGAATCGGTCGGCAGCGCGACGATGCCGCCGGCATGGATCATGTCCGCTGCCTGGCGCAGCAGTCGCTGTTGCGGATTGTCCGGATGGATGTGAAAAAACTGGGTCATGAAAAGGAAAACGACAGTCAGCAAGACTGTCGTTCCCGGCATCTTACCGCAGCGCCTGCACCGACAGGCTGTGCTGCGTCAGCTTTGTTGCAGGGCCGCGATACGCTCCTCGATCGGCGGGTGAGTCGAGAACAGCTCGAAGAAACCGCCCGAGTGATTGATGCCCAGTGCAGCCACCGATTGCGGCAGCTCGGATTCATGCATGCTTCCGAGGCGCGCCAGCGCATTGATCATCGGCTGGCGGCTGCCGAGCAGCTGGGCTGCACCGGCATCGGCACGGAATTCACGCTGGCGCGAGAACCAGGCCACGATCATCGACGCCAGCAAACCGAACACGATCTGGCAGACGATCACGGTGATGGTGTAGCCGATACCGCCGGTCGACTCCTGGTCATTGCGCGACAGCGCGCGGTCGACGACATAGCCCACCACGCGCGAGAAGAACACCACGAAGGTGTTCACGACGCCCTGGATCAGGGTCAGCGTCACCATGTCGCCATTGGCGACGTGCGCGACTTCATGGCCGAGCACGCCGACAAGAACATCATGGGCCTCATGCGCGAA
>CAZCDW010000023.1:0-23044 GCA_964497485.1 uncultured Bifidobacterium sp. | reverse complement strand
TGATCCGCCAGCACCAGTTCGACAAGGTCGAGATGGTGCAGATCGTTCACCCCGACCACTCGTATCAGCAGCTCGAAGAAATGTGCAGCCATGCCGAGAACATCTTGAAGAAGCTCGGCCTGCCGTACCGCGTGATCACGCTCTGCACCGGCGACATGGGCTTCGGCGCTGCGAAGACCTACGACCTCGAAGTGTGGCTGCCCGCACAGAACACCTACCGCGAGATTTCGTCGGTATCGAACTGCGAAGCCTTCCAGGCCCGCCGCATGCAGGCGCGCTTCCGCAATGCGCAGGGCAAGCCCGAACTGCTGCACACCCTCAACGGCTCGGGCCTCGCAGTCGGCCGCACGCTGGTCGCGATACTGGAGAACTATCAGCAAGCCGATGGCAGCATCAGCGTGCCGGAAGCGCTGTGGCCGTACATGGGCGGCGTTAAAGTTTTGAAATCACACTGAAATCAAGCGTGCGGGGGGCTTACTTAAGCAGCAAGAACTCTGCTACAATCGCGGTCTTTCGGAAACGACCACATGTTTTCGAACCTGGAGAGGTGGCAGAGTGGTCGAATGTACCTGACTCGAAATCAGGCGTACGGAAACGTACCGTGGGTTCGAATCCCACCCTCTCCGCCAAGACCTAAGTGAATACGCGCCTTTCGGCGCGTTTTTCATTTCTACATACCCAAAAGCTTACCCAAAGTGAGGGCGCTTGCTACTCATGTGGTGAAGCGCTTGCCTTCAATCTAGCTGCGTTAAGACTCATCATCAACGGACGCTCTGATTTTCTTACGATTGTTGAGGCAGGAGGCCTTGCCTCAAGCTGGTGATGGCAACGATGTACTCACGCACCCGGTAGGGGTACCAAATCCCCTGCGTTGCGACCCCACCGTACCGCGCACCCCCCAACTTTCCGAGGGGTCTCCCTCAAATGGTGAACACCCTGATATCTACGCCTTCTCGCTCGTGGCGTATCCGTCGTGTCTTCACGGCAGAGGTAAAACTCTTCGCTGATATGCGATTCATACAGTTTGCGGCAGCCATTCGAGTTACCAATCTGGCCGTTGTGCATGAAGGTCCAGTTTTTCCAGATGAAGAAATCGCAGTTGGATCGGCTGACGGCGGTGCCGGTGGTGGCGCGGGCATGGGCAAAAACAGTGTGGTGCGTATATGCGCGGCCAGCGAGGGTAAATTACTGTCGTGCCAGGGCGGGAGCACATCTTTGAACAAGCCGGCCTTTGTGCGCTGCGTATACCAGGCAACGCCAAAGCTGTCGCCATTAGTTGTCCACACAGACTCCTGGGCAGCCAGGCTTTGGTTAACGATGGCGTGGACTTGATTGAAGAGGATGTCTTTGAGATAGATCTCTGGACCAGCGTAGGCAAACCAGCGGCACATAACTGATCTTCCCCATTTGCGTCGTCGCGCGCACCGAATCGGCAAAGCTGACGTTGAGCATGGACGATATTGCCAGATGCTAACCCTCCCTCGGGTTTGTGGATGAAACCGGACCTCGCTGGCTCAAGGGTTTACGGCGGATATTACGCTTTAACGCCGCAAAATATGCGGAGATTTGCTTGCCCCTGCGGTGAATAGTATGCATAATCACCGCATGAAAAGCGGATATAAGCGCTACATATGGCAGCAGCCTGGCTGGCCGAACTGGGTCTATGACCACAGCCGGCTGGAGCCTTTGCTCGCCCGGGCTCATTTTGCGCAGGGCCGCTTGCTGGGCCGTATGGAAGACCTCGGTCTGTCGCTGCGCGAACAGGCAAGCCTGCGGGTGCTGACGGAAGATGTGCTGAAGACCAGCGAGATCGAAGGCGAGAAGCTCAACCCCGATGCAGTGCGCTCGTCCATCGCGCGCCGCTTGGGCGTGGACATTGGCGCACTTGCGCCTGCAGACCGGCACGTCGAAGGTGTCGTGGACATGGTGCTGGATGCGACCCAGCGGCACGATATGCCTTTGACGGCAGAGCGCTTGTGCGCCTGGCATGCGTCGATGTTCCCCACCGGTTTCAGCGGCCTCAGCAAGATTCGCGTCGGCCAATGGCACGATGACGCGCAAGGCCCGATGCAAGTGGTGTCGGGGCCAGTGCATCGGCAGAAGGTGCACTACGAAGCACCGCCGGCCGAAGTGCTGGATGCCGAGATGGGACGTTTCTTGAACTGGTTCAATGGAAGTTCAAAGGATGACCCAGCGCTCAAAGCAGGGCTGGCGCATCTATGGTTCGTAACCATCCATCCGTTCGATGACGGCAATGGTCGTATCGCGCGTGCCGTGGGTGATATGGCGCTCGCTCGCCCAGAAAGCTCGACGCATCGTTACTACAGCCTGTCGGCGCAGATTCAGCGCGAGCGTAAGGAATACTACGACTATCTTGAGGCTACCCAGAAAGGCGGCATGGATGTCACCGTCTGGCTGACCTGGTTTCTCGAATGTTTGTTGCGGGCCATTGAAGGTGCCGAGGTATTACTCGATTCTGTTCTGGCCAAGGCGCGCTTCTGGCAGCACTGGGCGGGCACGCCGATGAATGATCGGCAGATCAAGCTGCTCAATAAATTGCTCGACGGTCTGGATGGGAAACTCACCAGCAGCAAATGGGCGGCGATGGCGAAGTGCTCACAAGACACGGCTTTGCGCGACATTTCTGAATTGCTGGAGAGTGGGGTGCTCAAAAGGTCCGATGCGAGCGGGCGTAGCACCAGTTATGAATTGCGTTCATACGGAGACAGGTAGTCCTGATACAGCTGCTATCTTTCGCATCGTCCTGTTTCATGCATTTCACGCCGATTTAAAAAACATGCTAGCTTGCCCGGATCGAATGCATTGATCCGGATGTTTCGCCATGTCTGCCAATCCAATCCCAACTTCGTCCGGGGCGGTATCGCCGGTCGAATCTCTTGTACCTGCCGCGGCAGCGCCTGCCAGCGCTTTGTGCGTTTACTTCGACGGCGGCTGCCCGCTCTGTCGTGCCGAGATCTCTGCTTACCAGCGTACCAAGGGCGGCGATGCGCTGCGCTGGGTGGATGTGAACAGCTGCGGCGAAGCCGAGCTGGGAACGCAACTCGACAAGAGCAAAGCATTGGCACGGCTGCATGTGCGCCGGCCAGATGGCACGCTGGTGGATGGTGCGGCGGCCTTTGCCGAGATCTGGTCGGCGCTTCCGCGTTGGCGCTGGTTGGGCAAGCTGGCGCGTCTGCCGGGCATGACGCCATTGATGGAGCTGGGCTATGTGCTGTTTCTGCGCTTGCGGCCTCTGTGGCGACCGCAGCGCAGCGTGGCATTACGATATCCATTGGCGCTGATGCGTGAGCTACGGTCCGATCATGCCGGCGAGACGGGCGCGGTGATGATCTATCGCGGCATCCTGGCGGTGACGCGCGATCCGGCTTTGCGGGAATTTGCGCTTCACCATCTGCAGACCGAGCAGAATCATCTGGACCTGATCAATGGCGTGCTGCCCGCAAACTGGCGCAGCCGCTTGCTTCCGCTGTGGCGTTTGTCCGGCTGGCTGACGGGCGCGCTGCCAGCCTGCTTCGGTGCGCGCGCAGTCTATGCAACTATAGAGGCGGTCGAGACCTTTGTTGACCATCACTATGCTGCGCAAGTCACGATGATCGATGCCTTGCTTGAGCCTGCAGCAGCTGGCGCACTTAGGGCATCGACGCACGCGCTCGATGCTGACGCGCGCAGTGACCTGCAGCGCCTTCGTGCGCTGCTCGAGCAATGCCGGCTGGATGAAGTCGCCCATCGTGATGATGCTGCTGCACGATGGGATCAACGTGGCAATGGACTGCTCAAGACATGGCGCCTACTGGTGGGCAGTGGGTCGGATGTGGCTGTCCGGATCTGCCGTCGACTTTGATTCAGTGATAGTCCTTCGTTCCAATCGATCATTGACTGCAATTTCGCATGATTCGGGTAGCGTGATAGTTTGAGCAGGGCGCCATAGCTGCGAGTGCCGCCCGTATTTTCCGGCTCACATGTTCCGGCGTCCGCCATGCGCTGCATTTGCCAGTGCGGCTGCTCTTGCCTCCTGTGGCATCGTGCTCAGTCGAGCTGATCCAAATCAGGCATGACTCTTTCGAATATTTCGAATTTTGTTTATTTCGGATATGATGGGTTTCCTCTTCATCGCGCGAGGTCGCTATGGGAAATCTTGCCCACATCCAAATGCTTCCCAGTTCCGAGGAAGTGGCTTTCGCCAGGCAGAGCAGCCAGGAGTTGGCGGCTTATCTCACGTCTCGAAAAAAAATCCAGCACATACAAATTCTCGATGAGAGAGGCGCTGCGCATCCGGTGCAGATACCGGTCATTGCACTGAAAATGTTAGTGCAGGTGCTAACAGAACTATCGAACGGAAATGCTGTTGGCATCATCCCGATTCATGCGGAAATGACGACGCAGGAAGCTGCCGATTTACTGAATGTCTCGAGGCCTTATTTGGTGCAGCTGCTGGAAAGAGGCGACATTCCATTTCATAAGGTCGGTGCTCATCGCCGAGTTCGTTATGACGATGTTGTCGCTTACAAGGCGCGTATCGATGAAGATCGGCGCAAGGCACTCGACGAACTGGCAGAGTTATCTCAGAAGCTGAACATGGGCTATGAATGAGTTCTTATTGGGCGGTCGTTTACGATGCTTGTGTCTTGTATCCGGCTCCCCTGCGAGATTTGTTGATGCACCTCGCGATGAGCGATCTCTTTCGGGCGAAGTGGTCACATCAGATCCACTATGAATGGTTAAACGCACTGCTGCGTCAACGCCCCGATCTGTCGCTCTACGATCTGCACCGTACCCGGCAGCTAATGGACGCGCATGTCAGTGATTGCCTTGTAACTGGTTTCGAAGATTTGATTCCTGATCTTAACTTGCCGGATCCGGCAGACCGCCATGTGTTGGCTGCCGCAATCAAGTCCAATGCGCAAACGATTGTGACATTCAATCTGGATGACTTCCCGGACACATGTCTCGGCAAGCACAATATTCGTGCCCAACACCCCGATGAATTCATTTACAGATTAATCGATATTGATTCGATGGCCGTGCTGGGAGCGATGCACAGGCATCGAACCTCTCTGCGCCATCCAATGAAAACAGAGCTTGAGTACCGTGAAACCTTGCTCAGACAAGGTCTGCACAAAACGGCATCTTGGCTGTCAATCTGCTTTCAATAAAACGCCTACACATATTGATGGCTCGACAAGGCAGCAGCTTTATGAACTGCCGCAGCTGCTGCCTGCTTTCATTGCGAATCACTACGCCACCCCTGCTGTACCTTGCGGCGCAGGAAGGCAGGCTTGTCCGCTTCCATGCGCAGGCTGAAGCTGATCGACTCGTCTACTTCGGTGAGGCGGGTCTTGAGGCTGCGATGCCGGGTCCGGTGGCAGAAGCGGACAAGATCGCAAGCTATGCCCTGCTTGCGAAGGCGGCTGCGCAGGGTGAAATACCCGGTTCATCAGCAGGCGGAGAGCAGCCAAAGTTCACCGCATATGCAATGACACCCGAAGGGGCACGCCATGTCATCGTGAAGTTCAGCGAACCCGACCAAGGCTTGGTGCAAGAGCGATGGCGCGATCTGCTGCTGGCTGAGCATCTGGCGTTGCAGGCCTTGAACGAGGGCGATGTATCGGCAACGACGACACGGATCATCGATAGTGGAACACAGCGATTCCTCAAGGTGGACAGATTCGATCGAGTCGGGGTACATGGGCGGCGCGGCCTGATTTCTTTGGCGGCACTGGACGCAGCATTTGTCGGTGCAGGTACGGGGACATGGCCGGAGATCGTGCGTCGTCTGGTCGATGCAGGCCATCTTCAGGTGCAAACGTCATACCAGGCAGCCGTGTTATGGGCCTTTGGCACCTTGATCGGAAACTCCGATATGCACGGCGGGAACCTGTCATTCCTGGGCGACCAGGGGCGGCCTTATGCGATGGCGCCAGCATACGACATGCTGCCGAAGGCACTATCGCCGAGAAGTGGTGGCGGCCTACCGAATGATCTGACACCTGCGCAGATCAGCGCAGCCGTGCCGGATGACGAATGGCGCAAGGCCGTAGAACTTGCGCGTGCATTCTTGTCGCGAGTTGAAGCGCTCGCGGGTTTCAGTGAGCGTTTCAAACCATTGATTGGCAAGCTCGCCGATCACATCGAAGCCGCGAGCATGAAGATTCGTCGCTTGGGCTAGTGGTGCCGTCTGGGCCTCAGAACCAGCCGAATCTTTCGAATTGAAGTTGTGCCTCCTTCCGTAGGAAGGAGCGCGAACGCGTTAAAAAAATCTGTTGACATGGCCTTGCTCCGAAGGTGTAGATAAAAAAAGGCATACCACCCCAAGGAGGAAACCATGCCCCCGCTGAATGTCCAGTCTGTCACCCGAATGATCAGCCAGGTCGCGTCCCGCTACATCGCCTCACCCGCTGAGGCGCAACACTCGCCGGCGTACATCGCCGCGCTGGGCTCGGTGCTCACGCTGCTCGAGCGCCGTGCTCATGCCGACCCGGAGATGGCCGAAGCGCTGGGTCTGGCGCGTGAGGCGCTCAATGGCATACACGTAAAGTCGGATTGATTGAGTGCGCCATTCAACAGGCAGGTACTGCGCGGCATTCACACAGAAAAATTCCTGGAATGTTGGTTGCGCTGGGCCTCAGATCATTAGCGCCCACGCTAACAATCGTAGAACCTGCGTGCCATATTGTCGTTTAGTACTCGTACGGAATTATCCGTATTAGATAAACGAGGATATTCATGTCAGATGTGTTCAAGCGGCCGGCATACGCACAAGAGATTGCTCGCGATCTATTGCATCCCGGTCCGCTGAAGCAAGCTTACCAATCAGGCGTGTTCTTGTCGGGTGACAGGCGCTTGGGGAAGACCACCTTTCTGCGACAAGACCTGATCCCCGCGCTGGAAGCGCAAGGTGCGTTGGTGCTTTATGTTGATCTGTGGGCTGACAGGCTACGGGCACCATCGATACTGGTAACGGATGTCGTCCGCAAGACGATCCGAGAACTGGAGAAGCCAAACTCGATCATCCTGAACCATCTTCGCCGTATCAATGGCCTCGATATGGGCCTGGGTGGATTCAAGTTCAGTCTCAAGCTTGATACACCGTATACCCATGGGGGACCGACGCTGGCTGATGTATTCGCCGAGCTGGTACAGATCGTCAGAACGCATGTCGTGATGGTGGTTGACGAGGTTCAGCATGCCATCGGCACCGAAGACGGCATGAATTTGCTGCACGCACTGAAGGCTGCGCGTGACCGTATCAATGCCGACCCACGGGCATTGGGGAAATTCATTTTCCTTGGTACCGGCTCGCACAAGTCACTGGTGGCGGACATGGCGACGCGCCGCTCGCATCCTTTTGCAGGGGCGACGGCGCTGTCGTTTCAGGCCCTTGATCGTGACTTTGTCGCGTGGTGCCTCGACAGGATCCGCATTGAAGAGCCAGATGCGATTCTTCCAACGACCGATATCGCCACCATTGGCCTGCATAAAATGAATCATCGCCCTGAAGAACTCGGCAAGGCCTTGCTTGAGTTGCAGCGTCAGGCGAACGGCGGTTCAAGTATCGCGCCTGACCAATTGTTCGTGTCGATATGCGAGACCCGTGCATACGCTGCGGCAGACGTGGAAGTTGCCGCAGTCAGTCAGATGGGAACGCTGGCAAGTGCAATTTTTTCGCGTATCGCCAATGGTCAGGCGTCGGGCATGTTCAGCGCTGAAGCACTGGATGATTATTCAGCCAGAGCGGACCTTGCTGCCGACGTATCACAGGTGCAGAACACGATAGACCGCCTGATCGCTGCCAATCTGATCATGCGCACTGGTCATGGAATTTACGACGTGACAGATCCTTTTGTGCGGGAAGCCTGGCTCGTTGCAGAGCGCCACAGGGGACTGCTCGGCGGCGTGCATCCGATGCAGGGTGAGTCATGAGCGCTGTCGCTTCCATTGCCTGTTCCCGCATCTTCTCCCAAGCCCGAAAATTCTTCTTCTCGACGATGAAGAAGAATCCCACCAGGATCACCAGTAAGGTCCGAACAAAATCCGTCTCGGCCATTTCGGCCGTCAATGTCCCGACGACGATCGAGACCAGCGCACGCGCTGCTTGTGCCGACGCCTTCTAAGCCTCGTTTGTTTGCTCAGGCCTTCATCCGCCTGACCAGCGTCAGCGCAATCACACTGACCATTGCCATCGCCGACAGGTAGTAGCCGACGAACTGCAGGCCGATATGGGTCGCCAGCCAGGTCGCGATATATGGTGCGAACGATGCGCCGACGATGGCCGACAGGTTGAAGCCCAATGACGCGCCGGTGTAGCGCACTTCGGCCGGGAACAGGTCCGACATCAGCGTCCCCAGCGGGCCAAAGCACATGCCCATCAATGCCATGCCGATCGATAGCGCCAGCACGGTCGAGAACGCGCCCGCTTGCAGCATGGGGCCGAGCACGAGGCCCAGCAGAGCGATACCGATTGCGCCCATGCGCAGCGCAGCCGTGCGACCGTAGCGATCGGAGATTTTTGCAGCGATCGGAATGAACAGCGCGAAGAACACGACCGATACCAGCTGCAGCACCAGGAAGTCCTGCCGTGCATAGCCAAGGGACGTGGTGGCCCAGCTCAGCGTGAAGACCGTGATCAGGTAGAACAGCACGAACTGGCCCATCCCCGAGAACATGCCGAGCAACAGCGGGCGGGTGTGCTGGAAGACGACGGCCAGCATCGGTACTTTCACGCGCTCATGCTTGGCGAGCACCTTCTGGAACTCGGGTGTCTCGGTGATGTTCAGCCGCACATAGAGGCCGACGAAGACCAGCAGTGCGCTAGACACGAACGGAATGCGCCAGCCCCATTCGAGGAATTCCGCTTCCGGCAGTTGCGTGGTCAGGATCAGGAAGGCGCTGCCGGACAGGAAGAAGCCGGCCGGGCCGCCCAGCTGCGGGAACATGCCGTACCACGCGCGTTTGCCCGGCGGCGCGTTCTCGGTAGCGAGCAAGATCGCGCCGCCCCATTCACCACCCAGCCCCAGCCCCTGGCCGAAGCGCAGCACGGCCAGCAGCACCGGTGCCATCAATCCGATCGATGCATACGAGGGCAGCAAACCAATCAGCACCGTCGACAAGCCCATCGTCAGCAGCGAGGCGACCAGCGTCGCCTTGCGTCCTATCCGATCGCCAAAGTGGCCGAAGAGGGCCGAGCCCACCGGGCGCGCCACAAAGGCAAGACCAAACGTGGCCAGCGACTGCAGTGTGGCCATGGTCGCATCCGACGACGGGAAGAACAGCTTCGGGAAGACCAGCACTGCTGCCGTGCCGAAGATGTAGAAGTCGAAATACTCGATGGTGGTGCCAATCAGGCTCGCGAACAGGATCTTGAGCGGGGAATTGACGGCGGGGACGGGCGCCGACGGGTTGATCGCCTCGGGCATCGCGGCCTGTTGTTGCATGGGGGTGTCTCCTTGGTTCTGGGGGATGTCTGGTCGTCGCTCGCCGTTTGCCTGACCTGTCGGGTGACGGTCAGCGGATCTCCGGCGCAAATACTTGTGGTTTTTTTCTTTCAACTGGTATGATGACCGGACAAGTGATGATGGTGCCATCGCAAAAGAGTGCGGTCAACAGAAATTCCCGCGGAATCTGCAGCCGCCCACCCCCGACGCGAGGCTTGTACGTGATCTCGGCGCTCACGAGAGGTCCGAATCAACCCGAACAAGCCCGAACCACCCTGAATGACCCGATCCACCCGAAAAATCAGCCTTACCCAGATGAACGACAAACAGAAAGTCAGTCCGGTCACGATCGTCCCGAATCCCCGGCACCAGAGCAGCGCACTGCTCGATGGTCCTGATCGCGCGGTCGCGCGCGGGATGATGAAGGCCGCCGGCTTCACCGATGACGACCTGAAGAAACCCCAGATCGGTGTGGCGCACTGCTGGATAGGCACGATGCCGTGCAACCTGAACCATCGCGAGCTCGCGCAGCGGGTGATGGAAGGCATACGTGCTGCCGGTGGCACGCCGCTGGAGATCAATACCGTCGCGATCAATGACGGCATCACCACCGGCACCGAAGGCATGAAGACCTCGCTGGTCAGCCGTGAAGTGATCGCCGACTCGGTCGAGCTGGTCGCGCGCGGCCACATGCTCGATGGTCTGGTCACGATCTCGGGCTGCGACAAGACGATTCCCGCGATGGCGATGGCCATGGGCCGCATGAACCTGCCCGGCCTGTCGCTGTACAGCGGCTCCATCCTGTCGGGCAAATGCACCAAGCCATCGACCTTGTTCGAGGGCCGCAAGCTGACGATTCAAGAGATTTATGAGGCGGTCGGCGCGTTCAACGCGGGCCGCATCAGCGCTGACGAGCTGCGCGATGTCGAAGACCACGCCTGCCCGGGCGCCGGTGCCTGCGGCGGCCAGTTCACCGCGAACACCATGGCCACGGCGAGCGCGATGCTGGGCATCTCGCCGATAGGCTTCAATGACATTCCCGCCGTCGACCTGGCCAAGGGTGACGCGGCTTACCAGTGCGGCGTGATGGCGATGGCGCTGGTCAATGGCGGCATCACGCCGCGCATGATCGTCAACCGCGACAGCTTTGAAAATGCGATCGCCGGTGTGATGGCAACCGGCGGTTCCACCAATGCCGTATTGCACCTGCTGGCGATTGCGCGCGAATTCGGCGTCGATTTATCGCTGCATGACTTCGACCGCATCTCGCGTCGTACGCCGGTACTGGCCGATATGCGTCCGTGGGGACGCTTCACTGCACCGGAGATGCACGAAGCCGGCGGTATTCCGCTGGTCGCGCGGCGTCTGCTGGAGGGTGGCCTGCTGCATGCAGATGCAAAGACCGTCACCGGCAAGAGCATCGGTGAAGAGTCCAAAGCTGCTGCCGAACTGGCAGGACAGGAAGTGATTCGCCCGACCAGCAACCCGATCAAGCCCCAGGGCGGCCTCGCCATCTTGTACGGGAACATCGCGCCGGGCGGCTGCGTGATCAAGCTCAGCGGACAAAAGAAATCCCTGCATCGCGGCCCGGCCCGTGTGTTCGAGACTGAAGAAGCCGCGTTCGACGCCGTGAAGAACGGCGTTATCCAGGCCGGTGACGTGATGGTGCTGCGTAACGAAGGTCCGCGCGGTGGCCCCGGCATGCGCGAGATGCAGCTGGTGACGGGGGCCTTGCAGGGAGCAGGCCTCGGCGAATCGGTCGCGTTGATGACCGACGGACGTTTCTCCGGCGCGTCGCATGGCTTCGTCATCGGCCACATCGTGCCCGAGGCGGCTGACGGCGGCCCGATCGCCGCGCTGCGTGATGGCGACATCATCGAGATCGACGTAGAGCGCCGCAGCCTGGCGGTGGCCGTCAGCGATGACGAGTTGCGCAACCGCCTCGCAAGCTGGACAGCGCCAGCACCGCGCTATACCAGCGGTGTGCTCGCCAAGTACGCACGCCTGGTCACCGATGCATCGCAAGGCGCGGTGACCTCGGCTTAGCCGTTGCCAAGCGCGCCTGCAGCGAACAACACCTATACACCCATTTCTCATCACATCGCATCAAGGAGTCAGCATGAAACCGAACGCCGTCAAACGCATTGGCCTGGTCAAGCGCCGCAAGGACCTGAGCTATGAAGAATTCACCCACCACTGGCTGAACGTGCACGCTGAACTGTGCAAAAAACTGCCGAACATGCGCCGCTACTCGGTGAATCTGGTCTCGCGCGAGCAGTCGGAAGCCTTTGGTTACGACGGCTTCTCCGAACTTTGGTTCGACTCGGCCGAGGCACTCGCTGCATCGCTGGCCAGCCCCGAGGGCAAGACCCTGCTGGCAGACCTGCCGAATTTTGTCGACAGCATCAATCCGCTGCTGGTCGAAGACTACCTGATGCTCTCCTGATGGCAATCGCTGCTTCCTCGGTCGGGAACCTCGACGCGCTGTCCATTGGCTTCATCGGTACCGGCCGCCTTGGCAAGGCGCTGGCCCTGGCGCTGATGGATCGCGGACTGAAGGTGACAGGTGTCGGTAGCCTCACACTGGATGAGTCGGCACCGCTGGCTGCCGCGATTCCCGGCTGCGCCAACCTGACACCGCAGCAGGTGGCTGATCAGTGCGACCTCGTGTTCGTGACCACCGTCGATGGCGCGATCGAATCCACTGCCAGCGCACTGCAATGGCGTGCGGGTACGGGCGTGGTCCATTGCAGCGGTGCGACCGAAGTGTCGACGCTGGACAAGGCCGCGCGCGATGGGGCTTTGATTGGTGGCTTTCATCCGATGCAGACCTTCGGTGACCCGGAAGCGGCGCGCCGCTCGCTGCCCGGCTGCACAGTGACCATCGAAGCCGCATCGCCGCTGGACGACGTGCTACGCGCGATCGCAGACCGCCTCGAATGCCCGGTCAATCAGCTGCCGCCGGGCATGCGCGGCCGTTATCACGCCGCTGCCGGTTATGCGTCGCAATTCATCAATGTGATCCTGCGCGAAGCGTCAATCATCTGGCAGTCCTGGGGCGCGCAGGAAGACGCGGCCGTCAAGGCCATGCTGCCACTGGTGCAGGGCACGTTGGCGTCGATCGCCAGCGCCGGTCTGGCGAAGGGCATGCCGGGCCCCGTGTCGCGCGGCGATATCGTGTCGATAGACAAGCATCTGGATGCTTTGTCGGCACTTGATGCGCCGCTGCAGCAGCTGTATCGCGAGATGTGCGGCCGGAGCATTGCACTCGGACTGGAGAGCGGCGGTGTCAACACGGAGCAGGCAAAGGTCCTGCACACGATGCTGGGCACGAGCGAGCGTCCGCGCGCCTGAAGAGTTTACTGTTGTATCTCGCTGGTGGATTGCCCGCGGACCTCACGGTCTGCGGGCTTTTTTTCTTGAAGACGGGCGCCGGCTAAGAGGCGACTTTATGCGGCGACTTGATGGAAAACCCGGGGTTTTGGAATACAGAACAGCGCGGTGCATCACAAGCACTGCGCCCGACTGTACTATCCGACATCTCGAAGCAAACGCCCATGTCCGTGGGCAGAGGGTACAGGGACACGGATATCGTCAGTCCCGGATGTTGAAGACAAAAGTACAGGAATACAGCATGAATATCGGAATGATCGGCATCGGCCTGATGGGCCACGGCATCGCCTCCAACCTGGTCAAGCATGGCCATCAACTGACGGTGCTCGAGCACCCGGGCAACCAGCCGCTGGATAGTTTGCTCGCTGCCGGCGCCAAGACTGCGCCCACGCCCAAGCAGGTTGCCGCCGAGGCTGAACTGGTGATCATCTGCGTCACCGGTTCACCGCAAGTCGAAGCGGTGCTGACCGGCGAAGGCGGCGTGCTGCAAGGCTTGCGCAAGGGCGCCATCGTGGTCGACTGCTCGACTGCCGTCCCGTCGTCGACGGAGAAGCTGGCCGCGCTGGTCAGGCAGGCCGGTGGCGAGTTCATCGATGCACCCATGACGCGCACGCCGAAAGAAGCCGCCGAAGGCCGCCTGAACCTGCTGGTGGGCGGCGACAAGCAGCTATTCGACCAGGGCCTGCCGGTGTTGAGATGCTTCGCCGAGAACATCAGCCATGTGGGCGCCATCGGTGCCGGCCACCGCATGAAGCTGCTGCACAACTATGTATCGCTGGGCTGCATTGCCTTGATCTCCGAAGCTGCCGCCAGTGCCCTGAGCGCCGGCATACAGCCCGACGTGTTTATCGACGTGCTGGCCAAGGGCGGTGGCGGTGGGGCGGCGCTGGAGCGCCTGCGCCCGCAACTGTTGTCGGGCGATGCAGGAGCGCTGCGCTTTGCGATGAGCAATGCCTTCAAGGATCTCGGCTACTTCACCACGATGGCCGAAGACAGCGGCACGGTACATCGCATCGCCGATGCAGTACAGTCGACGTTTGAAGCAGCGATCGCGCAAGCCGGCCCGGACACTTTCGTGCCGCAACTGGTGAACCTGCTGCAACAGGCGGCAGCGACCAGGGCCTGAACCAGGCCGCTTCGGACGGGTTGCACGCCGCCGGCCTGAACTGCCTATACTGCAGGCAGCGGCATTATCAGCCCCAGACTTTTTTTACTTCTTACTGAATTCGAGGCTCGGCATCATGAACGACTTCGCACCCGGCGTTGTTTCCATCAATCCTGCCAACGGCGACATGATCGCCCGCTACCCGTTTGACGACGAAGCGGCGATGGATCGTTCGCTCAATCTTGCGCGACAAGGCCAGCGCGCATGGGCTGCCACGCCCGTGGCCGACCGGCTGGCGTTCTTCACGCGCCTCGCGCAACTGCTGCGCCGTGACATCCGCGAGCTCGGAGAAATGGCTTCGCGTGAAATGGGCAAGCCCATCACGCAGGCAATGGCCGAGGTCGAGAAGTGCGCAGTGCTGTGCGACTGGTATGCGGCCAATGGGGCCCCCATTCTGAACGACCGCCCGACGTCGATCGGACCGGATGCCTATGTGTCTTATCACCCGCTTGGCACCATCCTCGCGGTGATGCCATGGAATTTCCCTTACTGGCAGTCGATGCGCGGTGCCATTCCCATTCTGCTGGGTGGCAATGGCTATTACCTGAAGCATGCGCCGAACGTGATGGGCTGCGCTTACCTGACCGAGCGCGTGATGCTGGAAGCCGGCCTGCCGGCGGGTGCCTTCAAGGCGGTCAACCTGTCGAACGACCAGGTGTCGAAGGCCATCAATGACCCGCGTATCGCCGCTGTCGCAGTGACGGGCAGCGTGCGTGCCGGTGCGGCGATTGCGGCGCAAGCGGGCGCGGCAGTCAAGAAAACCGTGCTCGAGCTGGGCGGTGCCGACCCCTTCATCGTGCTCGCCGATGCGGACCTTGAAGCAGCGGTGAAAGCCGCCGTGATCGGCCGCTTCCAGAACACCGGGCAGATCTGTATCGCTGCCAAGCGCATCATTCTCGAGAAGCCGATTGCGGCCGAGTTCACCGAGCGTTTCGTCGAAGCCGTCAAGGCGCTGAAGCTGGGCGACCCGCTGGATGAGTCTACCTACATCGGCCCGATGGCGCGTGCCGACTTGCGCGACGAACTGCATCGCCAGGTCGAAGCGACGGTCGCTGCGGGTGCACGACTGCTGTTGGGCGGCAAGCCGGTCGATGGCCCGGGCAGCTACTACCAGCCGACCATTCTGGCCGGCGTCAAGCCCGGCATGCCGGCCTTCGTGCAGGAGACCTTCGGCCCGGTGGCGGCATTGATCGAGGCCGATGATGTCGAGCATGCGATCGCGATGGCCAATGACAGCGAGTTCGGCTTGTCCGGTGCGCTGTGGACCCGCAACAAGGAACTCGCAAAGCAACTCGCTCGTCGCATGGATACCGGCGGTGTGTTCGTCAACGGTTTCTCGGCGTCGGATCCGCGTATCCCTATCGGTGGCGTGAAGAAGAGCGGCTATGGACGCGAGCTGTCGGACTACGGCGTGCACGAGTTCATGAACATCCAGACCGTCTGGTTCGACCGTCGCTAAGCACCTGTTCGTTATTGAACTCGCTCAGCCGGGTGTATAAAAGATCCGGCTATGTCCCTGATGCGGGTCATCAGGGCTTCATGTCTGAAGCAGACTGACGGGGCTTGGATCCCAGCTTTCGCTGGGATGACGGTGTTTTGAGCATGGTCTCCTGAACAGAGCGATGTCTGATGAATCGTCATCCCAGCGAAAGCTGGGATCCATTCTCGAAGAAACCTCAGAACAAGGTCCGCACCATCCACACGGTGCCGCCCGCGGCGCCGGCCATCAGCAGCAGCGTCACCAGCAGCAGCCAGCGCTGCGAACGCTTCTGTGCGGCGATCCGGGCTTCGATATCGGCGGTCTCGGCCGCCAGCGCATCGAGCCGTGCATGCGATGCCTTCAATTCCGTGAGCGTCTTAAGTATGCGCCGCTTGTCCATGGCCGGACTTTACCAGCCCGGACAGCAGCGAGGCCGTTTTGCGCGATCGTGAGTTACCAGCGGCCGCGGCCCCATCCACGACCGTTGCGGTCATCCCAGTCACGGTGATGATGGTGGCGGTAGCCCCAGGCATTGCCATACGGCGGGCCATACTGGGGGCTGTAAATCACGCGCGGTGCCGGATAGACGACGGCCGGCGGCGGAGGCGGTGCATACACCACCGGCGGCGGCGCATAGACAGGATACGGGTAGCCATAGCCGTAGGTGACGCTGACGCCCGGGCTGCCACCTGCGATGGCGCTGCCGATCACGGTGCCGGCCGCAACGCCTACCAGCACGTCATTGGAGTGAGCCTGCGCGGCGCCGGCGCAAGCGGTCATCAGGACCAGGGCGGCGATTCGGGTCTTCATGGCGGTCTCCTTTTTCTGAAGCCTGTGCAAGCAGTGTAAGGAGCGGCAATGCCGTAAGGAAGCGGAAAAGTGTCACCAGCTGTAAGCCGCTGGTCACGCTTTCCGGCAGGCTCAGGTTTTGAGCCAGGGTGCGGCGATAATAGGGACATTTTTTGACGCCTTTGTTTGCCATAGGGGCAAGGAGATTCCTGCATGAACCTGAGTTTTCCGCTGATCGTGGCACTGCTTGTCCTGCTGTCGGCCGGCTTCGGCGCCGGCCTGTGGTTTGGTCGCCTGCTGGGCCGCGCGCGTGCTGATGGTGAGCTGGCACAGGCGCAGGCCGAGTCGGCGGCGAAACTGGCGGCGGCCGAGACCCGCGCCGAGAAAGCGCAGGCGCTGGAACGCGAGCTGGCCCAGCTGCGCGACGATCAGGCCCAGCTGCGGGCGCTGCTGGCGTCGGCCGAAACCGAACTGAAGGGCGAGCGCCAGAAGTCGACCGAGCAGATCGCATTGCTCGGGCAGGCACGCGAGGAGCTGTCGAACCAGTTCAAGGCACTCGCTGCGCAGGTGCTGGACGAGAAGAGCAAGAAATTCTCGGAGCAGAGCGAAAAGGACCTGACCAACCTGCTGGGCCCGCTGAAGACCAAGCTCGAAGAATTCAAGCAGCAGGTCGATACCGGCCGTCTGCAGGACGTGCGCGACCGCACCGCGCTGGCCGAGCAAGTCAGCCAGCTCGCAAAACTCAACCAGGCGCTGTCCGACGATGCGAAGAACCTGACCAAGGCACTGGTCGGCGACAGCAAGACCCAGGGCAACTGGGGCGAGCTGGTGCTGGAGACTATCCTCGAAGCCTCTGGCCTGCGTGAAGGGCATGAGTTCTTCGTCCAGCGCAGCGCGAACAATGATGAAGGTTCGAATCGTCGTCCCGACGTGGTCGTGCAGCTGCCGGGCAATCGGCAGCTGGTGATCGATTCCAAGGTATCGCTGACAGCCTATGAGGCGCTGGTGTCGGAAGAGGATGCCAACCAGCAGAAGAAGCGGCTCGATGAGCACCTGGGCTCGATCAAGCGCCATATCGGCGGGCTGTCGGACAAGAAGTATCACCTGCTGTATGAGGGCGTGCAGTCGCTCGATTTCGTGCTGATGTTCATCCCGCTCGAACCGGCCTTCATGACCGCGATCTCGAATGACAAGGGCTTGTTCATGAGCGCATGGGAAAAGAACGTGCTGCTGGTCAGTCCGTCCACGCTGCTGTTCGTCGTACGTACCGTCGCCCATCTGTGGCGGCAGGAATCGCAGAACCGCAATGCGCAGGAGATCGCCAAGCGCGGTGCCGAGCTGTACGACAAGCTGGCCTTGTTTGCAGAGAGCATGGAAGACCTCGGCGACCGTTTGCGTCAGGCGCAGGATTCGTACAACGAGGCGACATCGCGACTGGCGACCGGCAAGGGCAACCTGATCCGTCAGGCCGAGATGCTGAAGGAGCTTGGCGTGAAGCCGACCAAGCAGATCACGAAGAAATTTGCCGATGCCGATGACAATGCCGCGCCTGCGGCGCCACTGCCACGTCTGCCGCAGGTGCGTGACTTGCTGTCCGATGATGATGCGAGGACAGGAACGTAATCCGGAATTCGTACCCTGCGGGTACATCAGCATCAGTACCTGCATGAACGAATGCATGGATCCCGAAACGCCGGCACCGTTGTGACCGGCGTTTCGTTTTTTGCAGCGTTTGCCGACGCGCTGTTAGGAAACTGAAAAGCTTTACACTTTCGTCTCTGAAAACCCTGCAAATTTCTCGTTTACCGAGCCCGCGCATTTAAGCCAATCAAATCAAACGTTAAGCCCTCACTCTGCAAGCAGATTGTAGAAAGATGCCAAATTGATGCGAATTGATTGATTGACACCCTCTGCCGTATGACCGAAATTCATGGTCAATTCATCAGCATAGGCATGGACATGGGAAGCATTGACAAGCGATTGCTGAGCAGCCGACAGATGGCCGACACGCGCATCGACTTCGAGACGTCGATACGCGGCAACATCGAGTTCGATGGCATCTTCTACCTCGATGGCGCGCTCGATGGCGAACTCAAGGGCAAAGCCGGCGACAAGACCACGGCCGTGATCGGCACTCGTGGGCGCCTGACCGGCAACCTGCATTGCCGCAATGCCGTCATCGCCGGCGTCGTCTTCGGCGACATCCATGCGCATTCGCTCGAGCTGCTTGCCGGTGCCCGCGTGATGGGCGACCTGTACTACGAGACACTTGCCATCGATCCCGCTGCCGAGATCAATGGCTCCTTCATCCCTTCGGATGCTTCCACCAACCATTCAGACCTGCAGAGAGACAAACATGCGTCGCGCTGAACTGATCGAAGAACTGAAACTGCTGCACGCGATGGAGTTTGACGTGTGTGACGAGGCCTTGCGCCTTGCGCAGGAAGTGGACTTGTCGACCTTTGCCTCGATGTCGACCCGCGCCGCTGCGGTCGTGATCACCAAGCGCGGTCTGGAGCAGAAACACCAGGGACGAGAGATCCCGACCATGATGCGCACCGGCCGTCTCGTGCGCACGCGCATGAGCCGGGGCATGTCGGCCTGAGTTATTCAGGCCGCAGCACCGGTCTCAGTAGTGTTTGGCCTGCACCTTGCCAGGCCGGCCTGAGTAGCGGTTCATCGCATCCGATACATCGAATTCCAGCGTGGCGGTCTTGCCGCCATAGACGTTTTCCTTCAGCCACGCTATCTCTTCTTCCATTGCGGCGCGCGTCGTCACCGTCGTGTGCCAGGTCTTGATATCGCTGTCCCAGCGATAGCCGCGTCCCTTCAACAGATCTTTGGTGCTGAATGGCGAATTCAGCGCACGTATCGTGCAGGTGCTGCGGTTCGCGAATCCGGCCAGTGACTTCAGCGCCGGCGTGCCCGAGTTCGGCAGCGGATGCTGCAGTATCTCCAGCAAGGCGCGACAGTCGGATTCGGCGCGGTGCGCGTCATAGAACAGGCCGAACTTGTAAGCGATGAACTCCAGCTTCGCCGAACCCAGTCCTTCCTCGTCCCACGCCACTTCCTCGAACGAGCAGCTCCACGGGTAGTTCTCGAACACCGGGAACCGCACCTCGCAGAAGCCGCGGTCGAAGCGCGCGTTGTGCGCCACGATCAGGCTGGCATCCTTGATGAAGGCAGCAACGGCATCGTCGTCGATGCGCTTGCCCGCCACCATCTCGTCGGTGATGCCATTGACCGCTGTCGCTTCCGGCGGTATCGGCATGCCCGGGTCTTCCAGCTGGTTGAAGGTGTCGAGGATGCGGAAGGCCTGTCCGGTCTCGGCGTCATATTCGAAGGCGACCATGCCCAGTTCGATGATCTTGTCGCGGCCGGCCACCTTGCCCGTGGTCTCGGTGTCGAGGATCACGCCTTTGCGCACGACACCCTCGCCGGCTTCGGCATAGTGCGTGCGCTCGGGTATGCGCGTCAGCAAACGGTAGTCGGGGTGGGAGCGCAGCAGCGCGAGTGCGGCGTCGAGGGAAGGCGAGGTATCCGGCATGGGTACGAAGGGTCTTGTTGTCGTTGTCGCCGCAGAGGCGGCAGCCGGATTATTCCATGACCTGCACCTCCCGCTGCGAAATGGCGCAAGCTTGCCAAAGCTGAAAGCGGGCCTGCGATGGCTCAGCCAATGCCGGCTAGCTGCTCGGTTTCGATATGCCTGGATTTTCGCTGGTGGTTGAGCCGGTAGAAGCGGCGCAGCTCGGCCACGGTCTCGACACGCACACGGGTCACGGAGGAGTCCATTCGACGTGACAAGGCACGGCAAAAACGTGATGCGTAGCGGCTGGCAGATTCATACATGGCGAGGCGCTCGCGTGCCAGCACGGGATCGATACGGCTGCGCTCGAACAGCAAGTGGTGCAGCTCGACCGGGAAGCGGCCGGGATGCTGGCGGCGCAGCAGCCACAGGCTGGTCACATACTTGTCGATCTCGGCCTGGAGTTCGAGCTCGAACAGGGTGACAGGACGATCATGGGCTGCATTCCACGCGAGGTACAGGAAGTGGCTGACGCCTTCCAGCGCGGTCCAGCAATCAGCGACATTGTTGCCATTGAGTGTGGTGAACGGGTCGGCACGCGCCAGCCTGTCCAGCATGTCGGCATCCAGGTAGACGCTGATGTCGAGGGTCTCGCCATCACTGGCGACCAGTACTTGCTCGTTAGTCGGGGTGTCGCGGTGCGAGGCCGGCAGCAGGCCACGGTCGGTGATAACGAAATCCGCGATATCGACCCTGACCGGAACGTCATAGATCGCCGACAGCAGGCGCTGGAACGAGCGCAGCAGGGTATGGTGGTTCTTCATGGACCGGACACCTCTCTCGGGGCGGCAGGGCAGCCAGGCTATGACACCAGAAATCCGGCGCAGCGGCAAGGCATCGGTGACAAAGGGGCGCGGCGATGTTTGCGGTAGAGTGAGGGCATGCCCCTCATCCACGGAGGTGATCATGAAGCTCCTGTCCTTTCTGCAGGATGTCGGCCCCGACCACCAGGGCCGCTACCTGTCGGACATCTGGAAGTTCAGCGACCAGCAGATCGAGACCACCCATGACTTCATCCAGTGGGTATTCCCGCTGGCCGAGCCGAGTGGCGCCTTCCCGGGCGCCCCGGTGCTGGAGCCGGCCGAGATCGACCTGATCCACAAGTCCTCGCCGGCGACGATGAACCTCGAGAAATCGGGGCAATGGTTCATCGATTACCTTGCGCGCAGCAAAGGCTGGTTGCGCTCGCACGACCATAATCATCTGCGCATCACGCGCATGATCAAGTCCCAGCGGCTGCTGCTCGGTGAGCTGGCCGCCGATTCCACCAAAGAGAGGGTGCTGCAGATGGCGAAGAAGGCGAAGGCGCCGATTGACGATATGGCCTATGCGTACTGGCGTGCGGCCTGAAGCGGCGGGCTGTCGCCGTGAGTCGGGGCGCGCATCGCGTTGCGGGCCGGCGCAACGCTACACGAGCGAATGGCTGATGACACTGGTCGCGCTGGTCGCGGCGGTGGCGCTGCTGCTGCCCGGCTTTGCGGCGGCTGAATCTTTCCTGGGGCTGGAGCCGCTGCAGTCGCTGGCGTCAGTGCGACTGCGCTTCCCGAATGCGAAGCTCGATGCGGAGCATCCGCCCTGGCTGAAGGAGAACCAGTACTATTGCATGCTCGATACCGAAGGTGCTGATGGCCTGATCGCGCTGTTGTTCGAGCATGACGACGAGAAGCGCAAGCAAAAGCTGGCCGATCTGCAAAAGAGCCTGCCCTCCACGGTCAACCACGCAGACAATCCGCAAGCGAAGTCCCTCCAGCTACTGATACGCCAGCAGCGCGAGGCGCTCGCACGTCCGCTGGAAGACCGTCTCGCGCTGGTGCGCATACGCTGGATACCCGAGAAGCCGCAAAGGCTGGCGGTATTGCAGGCGAAGTATGGGAAGCCCGATGCGGTCGAGCGCAAGGAAGGCGCGCCGGGACCGATCTTCGTCTGGCAGCGTGGTGTGCATGCTTACCTGACGCCGGACCGCAAGCTGGCAAAGATGATCGAGTTCTGGTTTACCGAAGACGACCTGGCCGAAGTCTTCCTGCGGCGCTGAAAGCCAGGTGCCGGGCACCCAGTCATGCGGGACGCCCGGACTTGAGGACTCAGTTCAGCCTTTCGATCTGCACGAAGGCACCGTGCTCCCAGACGCCTTCCAGCGGTACGCGGCCGCTGGCGAAGGTCTGCCGGCCACGGCCGTGGTGCGCGCCGTTGAGGACCTGCCCGGTATACGTGTCGCCGTTGGCGTAGATGAAGCTGCCGGCGCCGGTCAGCATGTCATTGTTGAAATCACCGGTGTAGCGGCCGCCAGTCGCGAAGCGATAGTTGCCCCGACCGTGGCGGCGGCCTTTGACGAAGTAGCCGTCGTAGCGGTCGCCGTTCGGGTAGGTCATGGTGCCCACGCCGTAGATGGTGTTCTTCAGGAAGCTGCCGTAATAGACCTTGCCATCCGCGTAGTCGACGCGCGCCGGGCTCAGCACATAACCATTTTTGAAGATGCCGGTCAGCTTGTCGCCGTTGGAGAAGGTAAACTCGCTCGGGCCTTCGCGGTTCAACTGGCGCACGAACAGCCCCTGGTGCGCATCAAAGCCCCACAGCTGGTGGGTGTCCCATGTCGTCGCGCTCCAGGCAAGGTCGTCCATCGTCGGCATGCGCGTATTGCTGCAGCCCGCGACCGCAGTCGCTAGCAAGACGGACAGAAGTATTCTTGGTTTCATGGCAGGTCGCCCCTGGTCGATGCTGCCAAATCGTTAAGGTGATCCGGCAGCGTGGCATGGTCCGGCACCGGACGTGCAGCTTGCGCGTTTCGGGGCCCATCAGTCACGCTATCGGCACGGGCGACGAAATCTTTACGCGGGCCAGCGGCAGAACACGCAAAAAAACAGAAAAACAGAAAAACAATCAGCGAGAGGGGACAGCAGCGATGGGGCCGCATTTCAGCGGAGGGAGCACGATTCCCGGCGCGCAGCTGGCGACGACGATACGCAACATGGCCGAGCTGGGCCGCATCGGCCAACAGTTGCTGGAGGCGCATGGCCTTCGGCTTTCGCCGTCTGCATGGAGATCAAGCGGCATTCCGTGTCCTCCACCCGGTCCCTGGTCCCTCGGACAGGCGATTGACGGGTGCAGACCCACCTATCCGGCACCGTGCATCCTGCATAGGTGAATGCCCGCTAACCCACTGAAGCTTGGCCTGTCACATG
>CAZCDW010000022.1:6214-23396 GCA_964497485.1 uncultured Bifidobacterium sp. | reverse complement strand
GGTGCTGACCGTGACCCTGCTGTTGCTGACCAATATAGGCGATGCGCTGCGTAATTCGCTCGACGTTCGGAGGAAGACGTGAGCCTCGTCGATATCCGCAATCTCAGCGTGCGCTTCGGCGACGCAGCCGTCGTTTCCGACGTCAGCTACCAGATCGCGCCCGGCGAGAAATTCGCGCTGGTCGGCGAATCCGGCTCCGGCAAGACCGTCAGCGCATTAGCGATGATGGGCCTGCTGCCGGAGGCGAGCATCAGCGGACACATCCGTTTCGCGGATCAGGACATCCTCGCGATGCGCGAGCCGCAGCTGCGCGCGATGCGCGGCAAGGATATCGCGATGATCTTCCAGGAGCCGATGACGGCGCTCAATCCACTGTTCACGATTGGTAACCAGATCGCCGAAGTGCTGATGCTGCACGAAGGCCTGAATGCCCGCGCCGCCGCGCTGCGCGCCGTCGAATTGCTGGACAAGACCGGCATACCCGAGCCTGCGCGCCGCGCGCTTGCGTATCCGCACCAGCTGTCGGGCGGACAGCGGCAGCGCGCGATGATCGCGATGGCACTCGCTTGCAAGCCGCGCCTGCTGATCGCCGATGAGCCGACCACCGCGCTCGATGTAACGATACAAGTGCAGATCCTCGAACTGCTGAACCAGTTGCAGCGCGAGGAGGGTATGGCGGTACTGATGATTACGCACGACCTGAACCTGGTGCGCAGCTTTGCCGACCGCGTCGGCGTGATGCAGCAGGGCCGGCTGGTCGAGACCGCCGATACGGCGACCCTGTTTGCGCAGCCACGCGAGGCTTACACACAGCGGCTGCTGGCCAGCCATGCGAAGCGCATGGTCGACGAGACCGTGGCCGAGGGTTCGCCGCTGCTGCAAGCGAAGGACGTGCGCTGCAGCTTCGGCATACGCGAGGGCTGGTTCCGCGAGCGCGAGTTCGTTGCCGTAGACACGCTGGACCTCGGTCTGCAGCGCGGCGAGACGCTGGGCATCGTCGGCGAGTCTGGTTCCGGCAAGTCGACGCTGGGCATGGCGTTGCTGCGCCTGTCGGTCGCGCGTACGTCGGGCGACATTCAATTCGGTGGCCATCCGGTGAGCCGGATGGACAGCGCCTCGCTGCGGCCGCTACGCGCAAAGATGCAGGTCGTATTCCAGGATCCGTTCGCGTCGCTGTCGCCGCGCCGTACCATTGAGCAGATCGTCGGCGAAGGGCTGGAGCTGCATCAACCGCATCTGTCGGCGCAGGCCTTGCGCGAGGCGGTCGCCGCCGCATTACAGGAAGTCGGTTTATCGCCTGCGATGATGGCACGCTATCCGCATGAATTCTCCGGCGGGCAGCGGCAGCGCATCGCGATTGCGCGCGCGCTGGTATTGAAGCCTGAACTGATCCTGCTTGATGAGCCCACCTCGTCGCTCGATGTATCAGTGCAGTACCAGGTGCTGGAACTGCTGGCGACGCTACAGAAGAAGCATCGCATCGCCTACCTGTTCATCAGCCATGACCTCGCGGTGATCCGTGCGATGGCGCACCGTGTGCTGGTGATGAAGGACGGGAAGGTGGTCGAGAGCGGACCGGTGGCCGAGGTATTGAACGACCCTCGCGAGCCCTATACGCAAAAGCTGCTGGCCGCGGCCAATTTCAAGCTGGTGGCCTGAAGCGCCAGAAAGAAAAAGCCCGGGCATGCGCGGGCTTTTGTCATTGCGCTGGCCGCGCTTTCAGTCGTTGTGACGACGCTTGTGCGCCGGCGCGACCTTCTTGCTCTCGTGGGGCGAGCGCACCAGCTTCTCGACCTTGCCGGACCTGGCCGGCTTCTCGACCTTGTCAGCCTTGTCGGTCTTGCCTGCCTTGCCGCTCCCGCCCTTCAGCTTTTTCGATGCCTTGACTTCCAGTTTCAGGCTCTGGCCAGCTGACAGTTTGTCGCCCTTCAGGTCATTCCACTTGCGCACTTCGTCAGCGGTGACCTTGTAGCGCGCGGTGATGCTGGCCATCGTGTCGCGCTTGCCCACCTTGATCGTGATCTTCTTGCGCGGCGGCTCGTCGGGCGCGACCGCCAGCATCGCGTTGTCGGCGACTTCGGCGCCGATGTCCTTGTCGGCCGCCGTCGGCGGTTTCGGCACCAGCACGGTCGACCCTGCGGTCGGGTGCATGTTGGGCGGGATCGCGTTGGCCTCGCGGATCACTTCCGGTGTGGTCTTGAACTTGGCCGCAATGGTCTCGATGCGTTCACGTGCCGCGGTCACCTTGTGGGCGGTCCAGCTGGACAGGGTCTTGGTCCACTTCGACAGGTTTTCCTTGAACTTTTCCGCATTCAGCTGCGGCAGCAAGATCTGGGTCTTCTCGCTGCCGGTGATCACCGGGCGATTGAATTGCGGGTTCAGGGCCTTGAACTCTTCCATCGGCAGCTCGGCCAGTTGCGCGGCGAGCTTGACGTCGATGTCGCGCGTTTTCTTTATCGTCACGAAATAGGGTTCGTTCTCGACTGTCGGCAGCTTGATGTTGTACTGGCCTGGTGCGGCGATGATGTTCTTCACCGCCTGCAGCTTCGGGTAGTAGTTGCGCGTCTCGTTTGGCATGGACGCCGACAGGCTGTTGTAGTCGGTCGGCAGGCCACGCGCCTCGGCCTTGGCAATCGCGCGTGACACCGAGCCTTCGCCCCAGTTGTACGCGGCCAGCGCCAGCTGCCAGTCGCCGAACTGGTTGTACAGTTTCTGCAGATAGGTCAGCGCAGCGCTGGTCGAGGCCAGCACGTCGCGCCGCTCGTCCCGGAAGGCATTCTGCTTCAGGTTGTAGTCGCGGCCGGTGCTGGGAATGAACTGCCACATGCCGGCGGCCTTCGCGCTCGAATACGCCTGGGGATTGAAGGCGGATTCGATGAAGGGCAGCAGTGCCAGTTCCATCGGCATCTGCCGCTTTTCGAGTTCCTGCACCACATGGAACAGGTAGCGCGATGCGCGCGTCGTGGTGCGCTGAATGTATTCCGGGCGCGAGCTGTACCAGGTCGTGTGGTTGGCGACCAGCGGATTGTTCAGGTCAGGTATGGCGAAGCCCTTGCGTATGCGTTCCCACAGGTCGAACTGTACAACCTCGGCATCGGCAAAGGCAGCATCGAATTCGCTCGGGCTCAGACGCGGTGCATCGGCGCTGTACGGGTCGACAGTGGGATCGGCAGGTGCGGGGGTGGGCGCAGGCTGGATGCTCAGGTCAATCGCCTGCGCCGTGGACAGCGTCAGACAGGAGGACAGGGCGATTGCTACCAGCTGGGCGATTCGGGATTGCTGCATTGGCCTCGAAAGCTCACGGCGAACGCACACAAGCGTCGACCGTTCCAATTGAATTCGCGCAAGTGTAGTGAGGGGGTGCAAGCCCGTCAAGGAAAATTACACGAGAGTACGCCAGATGAATGCAAATTAAGCGGAGTTTGCTTTGGATGAAAGCAAATTCGCTATCGATAACTGTTTTTCCACTCGCGGAGCGCTGCAAACGCCGTCACCGGGTCGGCCTTCGAGCCATCCTCATGCAGCCGACCCTCGCGTTGCAGGGTGTGCACGATCCCCGGTTCGCGGTAGCGCAGGAAGGGATTGGTGGCTTTTTCAAGCGCGATGGTCGACGGTACGGTGGCTTCGCCGCGCTCACGCGCAGCCATTGCGTCGGCCAGCCTTTGCGCGACATCGGCATTGCCCGGCTCGGCCGCGACGGCGAAGCGCAGGTTGGAGACCGTGTATTCATGCGCGCAATACACCAGCGTGTCACCGGGCAGTGTCGCGAACTTGGCCAGCGAGTTTGTCATCTGGGCCGGCGTGCCCTCGAACAGACGGCCGCAACCGCCCGCAAAGAGCGTATCGCCGCAGAACAGCCAATGCTGCCGATGGGCGACGTAGGCAATGTGGCCTGCCGTATGGCCTGGCACATCGAGCACCGCCAGTTGCAGCCCCAGCGCGGGCAGGTCGACCGTATCGCCCTCTGTCAGCGGGGTCGTGATCCCCGCGATCTTCTCGCGGGCCGGGCCGAACACCGGAACCTGCCAGTGCTGCAGCAAGTCGGCAACGCCGCCTGCATGGTCGCCATGATGGTGAGTGAGTAGAATAGCGGCCAGCTTCAGGTGCATCGCCGCCAGCGCGGCCTCGATCGGCGCCGCGTCGCCGGGGTCGACGACCGCAGCATGCTGGTGGTCGTGGATCAGCCACAGGTAATTGTCGGCGAATGCCGGCACCGCAGTGACTTGCAAGGGCTGTATCACGGACATGGGCATCGACCTACCAGACCAAAACTCGATTATATCGCTCGCTCCCTGGTTCGATACGCCGGCCGGCGCCTATGCGCGCGCGTGGGAACAGGCGCGGCTCGATGAACTGACGGCGGATATTTTCGGTTTCAATGCGGTGCAGGTCGGCTTGCCGCAGATCGATGCGCTCGCGGCCAACCGTATGCCGAATCGCTGGGTGACCGATGCGGTGCTGCCCGGCGAACAGCTGCATCAACAGCGCAGCGAGCGGCAGGTGGTGCTGGTGCACGACTTTGCCGAACTGCCCTTTGCCACGCAGAGTCTGGACCTGGTGGTGCTGCCGCATGTGCTCGAGTTTGCCGCCGAGCCGCATCAGGTGCTGCGCGAAGTCGAGCGGGTACTGATACCGGAAGGGCAGGTGATCGTCTGCGGCTTCAATCCCGTGAGCATGTGGGGCGCGCGACAGGCTGCCGGGCGGCTGACCGGTGCGCACTTCCTGCCGCTGCATGGCGAGTTCATCAGCGTGCCGCGGCTGAAGGACTGGCTGAAGCTGCTGAACATGGAAATCAACCGTGGCCATTTCGGTTGTTATGCACCGCCGTGTGCGACCGTGAAGTGGCTGCAACGCTTTGCCTTCCTCGAAAAGGCGGGCAATCGCTGGTGGCCTTACCTGGGCGCGCTTTACATCGTGCAGGCGATCAAGCGTGTGAAGGGCATGCGACTGGTAGGACCGGCCTGGCAGAGCAAGCCGGCCGGCCTGACAGTCGGCGTGCCAGCGACCAACCGGATGAAGGAACACGGCTCGGCAAACACGATGGACTGATATGTCCTCGCAAGAGCCCCTCGAACATGATGGAAACGATGAGCAAGATAGAAATATTCACCGATGGCGCCTGCAAGGGCAATCCCGGCCCCGGCGGCTGGGGCGCGTGGCTGATCGCCGGCGAGCACAAGAAAGAACTGTGCGGCGGCGAGCTGAACACCACCAACAACCGTATGGAATTGCGCGCCGTGATCGAAGCGCTGAATGCACTGAAGCGCCCGAGCGACGTCGTGCTGCATACGGACAGCCAGTATGTGCAGAAGGGCATCAGCGAATGGATCGTCGGCTGGAAGAAGCGCGGCTGGCGCAAGGCCGACAAATCGCCGGTGCTCAATGTCGACCTGTGGGTGGCGCTCGATGAGGCGCGCCTGCGGCACACGATAGAATGGCGCTGGGTGAAAGGCCATGCCGGCCATCCCGGCAACGAGAAGGCCGATGAACTGGCCAACCGCGGTGTCGAACTCGCATTGCGCGGCGCCGCCGCCTGAGTGTCTGTCTGAAAAATTACTGCGCGGCCCGATTTCCGCCCTGTGATGCTCGTCGTACCTCACGTACGCTTACCTTGCAGGTCGCGCGCTGCCATGCAGGGCAGCGCCGTTCGCCAAGCACGGTGCATGCACCATGCAACCCTTGGCGAACCTTCTCGGACGGAACTCGGGCCGCTCGCTACAATTTTTAGACAGACACAAGCCTACTAAATACGGATGACAGCATGAGACAAATCGTCCTCGATACCGAAACCACCGGCCTGAATGCGCGCAGCGGCGATCGCATCATCGAGATCGGCTGCGTGGAAATGGTCAACCGTCGGCTGACTGGTAATAACTTCCACTACTACATCAACCCCGAGCGTGATTCCGATCCGGGTGCGCTCGCCGTGCACGGCCTTACGACGGAATTCCTGAGCGACAAGCCCAAGTTTGCCGAGATAGCGAATGCCTTCCGTGAATTCGTGCGCGACGCCGAGATCATCATCCATAACGCGGCCTTCGACGTCGGCTTCATCGATGCCGAGTTCGAGCGGCTCGGTCTGCCGAAATTCGCCGAGCATGTCGCTTCGATCACGGATACGCTGGCGCAGGCGAAGGAACTGCATCCGGGCAAACGCAACTCGCTCGATGCCTTGTGCGAGCGCTACGGCGTATCGAATGCACACCGTACGCTGCACGGCGCACTGCTCGACTCTGAACTGCTGGCCGAGGTCTACATCGCGATGACGCGCGGGCAGGACAGCCTGTCGATGGACCTGCATGTGGACGGCGATGATGGCGACGGCGGTGCTGCCGGCGCCGCACTGGCCGACATCATCCTGCTCGGCCCGACTCCCGAAGAGCTGGCCGAGCACGAGGCGCTGCTCGACGGGCTCGACAAGGAAGCGAAGGGCGCATGCCTGTGGCGTAAGCTGGCCGAGTCCTCGGAGACTGTAGGAAATTGAAATCCGGCTCCTTTTGTGCCATAATCTCGGTCTTCCCGGGAGGTTAGCTCAGGGGTAGAGCGATCGCCTCACACGCGATAGGTCGCTGGTTCGAAGCCAGCACTTCCCACCAAAATATAAAAAGCCAGACCTTCGGGTCTGGCTTTTTTGTTTGTTCGGGCGCTGATCAGTCGCGGTTTAAGTCGGCCAATTCGTCAGCTACAGCCTGCTTCCGGATTTCACTCATTTACAGAACGACTTCAAGCCCTTTTCTCTGGATTAGGGAAAGCAGCTTCAATGATGGGCCGCTGGGCTTCTTGTCACCGATCTCCCATTTCTGGACAGCAGAGACGCTTGTATTCAATATGGCGGCAAATACTGCCTGACTGACGCATGCGTCTTCTCGTAGTTTCTTGATTTGTCTGGGCGACAGTTCCTTGACCGACAAATCGCACAGCGCATCGAACTCCTGCATGCGCCGCTTGCTGATCAGGCCGATGTCATGCATTCCTTTGGCAGTTTCATGCACCTCTGCCAGGATTCTGCTTTTCGGTTTAGCTTTGCTGTTCATTCATCACCTCCGAGATCAATCCTTCTGCCTTTGCTCGCCGTATGCCCGAATCGCTTAAAGCCAGCAAACTGAGCGCCAGTTCTCGCAGTGCCTTCAAGTCGCCGTCCGACACATCCGAACGCTCATTCTTTGCGAATCCGTAAAGAAAAAACCAGCGATCGCGCCACTGGCTTGCAACGATGACCCGCCCTCCGCCACGCTTTCCCTGACCTGGCAAGCGAATGCGCTTCTTGTAGAGATGGCCGCCCAAGTCGGCTTCAACAAGGCCGCTGGCCAGCTCGCTGACTGCGATCCGAAGCGCGTCTTCCGGGACTCCGGCCTTGCGCATCCAACGAGTAAAGGAGCGTGTGCGGAAGATCCTGCCTTTGTTCACTATATCACCCAATGCTATAGTTTGAAAGGCGCCGAGCGAGGTCGCTCTGCGCTTTGCCTGACGAGGCAAAGCGGGTGATTAACAAAGTGAAAGAAAAATGTCCAAAGCCTGGACACCCTCTGCATGGGGTCGCGGAGGAGAGAAGGATTATGTCTGGCAGATCGTTGCGGCAGGACTACATCGATAGTGCTCTGCTCAACCCATCAGCCGCTACGCTTGCGCTGTATCGCAGCACCAGCCCGCACGGTCTTGTGGCCGAATTTCTTTGCGATCCGATTGATGGACGGCGTCTCTTCACGACGCGGACGGCGCGTGGACGCAGTTGCCGAGGCCGCCATGTCCGAGCGCGGCACCAGATGCTGTGGGCCATTACCAATCAAATCGCTGCGACCGATGCGTTTCAGACCCTCGCGTAGCACTTCCCAATTCTCGGGATCGTGCCAGCGCAGCAGCGCTTTGTGGAACTTGCGCACCTTGCCGAGGCGCGGGGTCTCCACCGTTTCCGAATCCTTCGAGATCTTGCGCAGCGGGTTCTTGCGTGTGTGGTACATGGTGGTCGCCATCGCCATCGGTGTCGGCAGGAAGGTCTGTACCTGGTCGAGCCGGAAGTCATTCTCCTTCAGCCACAACGCAAGGTTCACCATGTCGTCATCCGTGGTACCTGGATGCGCGGCGATGAAGTAGGGGATCAGGTATTGCTCCTTGCCCGCTTCTTTCGAATACTTGTCGAACAGCCGCTTGAAGTCGTAATACGCGCCCATGCCCGGCTTCATCATCTTGGACAGCGGGCCTTCTTCCGAATGCTCGGGCGCTATCTTCAGCAGGCCGCCCACATGATGGGTCGCAAGCTCTTTCACGTATTCGGGCGAGCGTACCGCGAGGTCATAGCGCAGGCCTGAGCCAATCAGGATCTTCTTCACGCCGGGAATGGCACGTGCCTTGCGGTACAGCTGTATCAGCTTGCCGTGGTCGGTGTTCAGGTTGCTGCAGATGCTCGGATACACGCACGACAGACGACGGCAGGACTCTTCGATGGATTTATCCTTGCACGCCAGCCGGTACATGTTCGCTGTCGGGCCGCCGAGATCGGAGATGGTGCCGGTGAAGCCCTTGGTCTTGTCGCGGATCAGTTCGATCTCGCGCAGGATCGAAGGCTCGGAGCGGCTCTGGATGATGCGGCCTTCATGCTCCGTGATGGAACAGAAGGTGCAGCCACCAAAGCAGCCGCGCATGATGTTGACCGAGAAGCGGATCATCTCCCACGCCGGAATGCGTGCCTTGCCATAGGCAGGATGTGGCGAGCGCGCATACGGCAGGTCGTACACATAGTCCATCTCGTCCATCGCCAGCGGCAGCGGCGGCGGGTTCAGCCACACGTCACGTTCGCCATGCGCCTGCACCATCGCGCGCGCATTGCCGGGGTTGGACTCGAGGTGGAATACGCGCGACGCATGCGCATACGCGACCGGGTCTTCCTTCACCGCTTCGAAGGCGGGCAGGCGCACCACGCTGCGCGCTCGTACTTCCTTCATCTGCGCGAGCCGCTCTTCGCGGCTCATCAGCTTGATGGGTACCACCTTGGCTTCGGTCGTCGGGTTGCCGTCGCTGTCTTTGGTTCCGCAGGCCTCCGGATCCTTTTCCTTCATCTCGTAAGGATTCGGATGCGCATCGATGCGGCCCGGCGTGTCGACACGGGTCGAGTCGACTTCGCTCCAGTCGTCAGCCGGCTTCCAGCCACGCTGCACCATGAAAGCGGTGCCGCGCAGGTCGCGGATGGACTTCACCGATTCACCGGCAGCGAGGCGATGCGACAGGTCGATCAATGCACGCTCGGCATTGCCGAACAGCAGAATGTCGGCTTTCGAATCCGTCAGCACCGAACGGCGCACCGTATCCGACCAGTAGTCGTAATGCGCAATGCGGCGCAGGCTGGCCTCGATGCTGCCGATGATGATCGGCGTACCTGGATACGCTTCGCGTGCGCGTTGTGCATAAACGGTCACGGCACGGTCAGGGCGCTTGTTCGGCTCGCCATTCGGCGTATACGCATCGTCGGAGCGTATCTTGCGATCCGCCGTGTAGCGATTGATCATCGAATCCATGTTGCCGGCAGTGACGCCGAAATACAGGTTCGGCTTGCCAAGCGCCCGGAAGGGTTCGACCGACTGCCAGTCAGGCTGGCTGATGATGCCGACGCGGAAACCCTGCGATTCCAGCAGCCGCCCGACCAGCGCCATGCCGAAACTCGGATGGTCGATGTAGGCGTCGCCGGTGACGAGGATGATGTCGCAGCTGTCCCAGCCGAGCTTGTCCATTTCCGCGCGCGACATGGGCAGGAAGGGCGCGGGTTTGAGACCCGGACGGTGCGGGGCGAAGGACTTCAGGTGACGGGGGACGGCGGACACGGCGGACACGGCAGACATACGGGGGCCTTGCAGGTTCAAGGTCGACAGTATGCCAGCGATGAGCTGGGTGCGTCGGAGTTGTCATTTGCTTACCCCGCGCGCAGACCCGGCTACTTGAAGGGGTTGTCGACGCTGTCGGTGGGACGCAGGGCGATGCGCTCGGGCAGATCCGGCACCGCTTCCAGCGCGGCCAGCGTCACTTCCAGCACGGCCTTCAGTTCGCGTGCCAGTTGCAGGCCGGCCCGGTCGCGCGTGATCGCCAATGACCCGTATATTTCAACCTGATCGACGCGGTTCTCCACCGTCAGTTCACCGATGCCCAGCGACTGGCTCTCGTTCTGGAAGGGTTGCAGCGGTGTGCTCATGGGCGTCCTCCGGATTCAGTCCCGCGACTGGCGGCCGCGAATGCGCGGAGCCGGCAGGTTCATCGCCGATTGTTTTGCGCTGGCCGACAGCTTGGGGAACACGTCTATCTTCGCACGCTTCTCCAGCTCCGCGACGGATACGACTTCATATTGATCGCCATCGGTGTTGGGCGCGATCCACGCCGCCGCCTCATGCGTGGCCGGGTCGAGCACGGCCTTGAACACATGGGTGGGGATGAAGACGCGGCCATTCAGCCTCTCCACCTTGTCGCCTTCGAAGATGGGCCCCGTCACGACATACAGTTCACCGCGCACATTCGTCAGGTGGCGCGTCGCGCCTTCGATCGCAGACCACAGTACCTGGTTGTTGTGCCGGTTTTGCGGAATGATGTTCGCGAGCGAAAAACTCTCATGCTGCGCCTGCTTCGTCGGCATGTCAGCCGCCGGGCTCATATGCCCACGGTCATAGCCGGAGCGCGCATAGTCAGACAATTGCGCACGGTAGCTGTCGGGCAGCGCCTCTTCGGCATGGAAGCTGTCTTCGCGTTTGACCTCTTTTGCGCGTGCCAGGCTGTCGCGCGTCAGATGCTCGGCCGACCACAGCGGCGTGCGTGACACGCCCGAGTACATCACCGCAAAGGCTTCATAGCATAGGCCAACGGTGCTGGCTTGCAGCGCCGGTCGTGTCAGCACGGGCGGTGTTTTTTCATGGAACTGGGGCAGGCAGCTCGTCGTTTGGGCAGACGCCTCGGGCAAACCCTTGTTGGGTGATACCGCCAGCCAGGTGCCGAGGCTGGCCACTGCCAGCAGGATCGCAAGTAATCTTTTCATGCGTGTTCGTCGAACTGATCTTGCAGATTCAGAATGGGGCTTGCCCTGGAAGTTCAGACAAGTCAGGCGATCACCTGCCAACATCACACTTGTTAGCCGGTTATCGAATGTTTGGGCGGCAATTTTACCGGCTTGGATTGAGCTTTCCGCAGCCCGCCCTGTCAAATGGGATCACGCGCAGGGATCACCTGAGGTGATCGCGCAAGACATCCGCCGAAAGAATGTTCGGGGTCAGGTGGTGAGGAGGCGTGGTGGCATTACTGAAGAACCGGACGGACGCCGGACGGCTGCTGGCCGACAAGCTAGCCGGGAAACTGAGCGCTGACACAGTCTTGCTGGCCTTGCCGCGCGGCGGTGTGCCCTTGGCTTTCGAGATCTCGCAAAGGCTGGGCTTGCCGCTCGAACCACTGGTGGTGCGCAAGCTGGGCGTGCCACAGTATCCAGAGTTCGCCATGGGTGCGGTGGCCGCCGGCGGTCATTGCGTGCTCGACCGTGAGCTGGTGCGCAGACTGCGCCTGTCCGAGGCATCGGTGTCAGCTGTACTGGCCAGCGAGTCACGTGAATTGCTGGCGCGTGAGCACCGTTATCCGACCAGCGTCCCGCTGGACGTGCTGGCAGGGCGTCCCGTGGTATTGGTCGATGACGGCATGGCAACCGGCAGCACGATGCTTGCCGCCATCGCTGCGCTGCGTGCCCTCGCCGTCGGCAAGATCACGGTCGCTGTCCCTGTGCTGTCGCTCGAGGCGCATGACAAGGTCGCCATACTCGTTGACGCCGTGATCTACCTGCAGCAACCCGAGACCTTCGAAGCCGTTGGCCAGTGGTATGCCGATTTTCGCCAGGTCGACATGAGCGAGGCGGTCGCCATGCTGGGGCGGGCACAGCGCTTGCGTGGGACATCAAGCTCTGCATCCGCAACGGCGGTCGCATCGACGGCGGTGAACACCGCTGCCGAGCGCCTACCTTCCCACTGACAAGGAGAGCATCGTGGAATACCAGACACGTCGCCAGGCTTTGCCCTGGATGAACTTGCTAGGCGGTGTCGCCATTGGCGCGCTGGCCATGTATGTCGCCGATCCCTCGCAAGGCCGCCGCCGTCGTGCGCTGTTGCAAGACAAGGTCAGCAGTGCAACGCACAGCACGTCAAAGCTGGTCAACCAGACCATGCGTGATGCGCGGCATCGGCTTGCAGGGCTGCAGGCCGAGGCGATGCGGGTGATCTCGCCGCGCGACGTCAAGCCGCTCGACAATCACGTGCTGGAGGCACGCGTGCGCTCACGACTGGGCCGCGCCATGCCGGGCTTGCATGGCATCGAGGTGAGCGCCGACGAGGGCGTCGTTACGCTGTCGGGGCACATCGAGGAAGCGTCAGCGCAGCGCCTGATTGATACCGTGGCGGCGATCCCCGGCGTCGAATCGGTACGTCATGAGCTGCACATGGCCGAGTCGCAGCGCTCCATGCTGGGCGGCCTGATGAGCGGGCGCAGCAGTCTCTGGGTGGCGGGTGCGCTTGGCGCCGGCGTGCTCACCTGGTATGCGCTGTCACGCCGTCAGCCACTGGGACTGATTGCCGCCGCCACCAGCCTCGGCCTGATGGCGCGTGGTGGTGCGGAGCAGCGGCGCGACGAAATGGGGCAGGAGGGCGACGCCGGCGAGGGGATAGAGGCGCAGCGCACCATCGAGATCGCCGCATCGCCCGAGACCGTGTATGACGTCTGGAGCCATTACGAGAACTTTCCCCATTTCATGTCGCACGTGATCGAGGTGCGTGATCTCGGTGGCAAGCGTTCGCATTGGGTCGTGCAAGGGCCGGGTGGCAGCGAGTTGGAATTCTCGTCGGTGCTGACCGCTGACGAGCGGCCATCGCGTCTGGCATGGCAGAGCGAGCCGGGATCTCAGGTCGATACCGAAGGCCTGGTGGTGCTGGAGCCCTCGGGCGCCGGCACACGCGCGACCGTGCGCATGTCGTGGCGGCCGCCTGCCAGCAGCGCGGGCAAGGCGCTGGCCATGCTGACCGGCGTCGATCCGCAGCAGGCGCTGGAGGACGATCTGCGTCGCATGAAGCAATTCATCGAGCGCGGTTTGCCGACCCATGAGGGTGGCGCGACAGGTGCACCGGGTACGGCGGGAACTGCTGGTACTGCGGGTACATCGGGTTCGACCGGCGGCAATATCCTGCATTGAACTCGATAGTGATGATGTCATCCAATCATGGCCGGGGCGGCCCCCGGCGCTGATGAGCACCGATGACACCGACAACGACAGGAGTGAAACATGATGCAAGCAGAGGAAGTCCGGCAGCGCTTCTCGCAGATCCAGCAGACCATCAGGCAGGCCAGTCAGGCTTGCCAGCAAGCAGGCAGTGACATACCGATGGATCTGAAGGACAGTATCCAGCAGCTGGACCAGCAATCGGGGAAGGCAAAGCAGCAGTTGCAGCAGACACAGGATCAGCAATCCATCATCCAGTGCGTGGACGAGCTCGAGGAGTTGGGCGACAAGGCCAAGGCTGCGTGCGAGAAGGGCGGCAATGTCGACCAACAGGTCAAGCAGGCGGTCTTGCAGGCACACCAGGAGCTGTCGCAGCTGAAGCATCAGCTGCATTGAGCATGCGCTGAGCACGTACTGAGCATTGATTGCAGCTGGCAATGAAGCGGCAGGCGCTAGCCTGCCGCTTTTTTGTGCACCACGTTCGCGGACCAGCAAGGTGCCGGCAGCTGCCCCGGTTTGGATTATCATGCTTGCGCCCCCAACAAAAACAACAGACGGAGACTGGCATGGCGGAGGAATACCCGCTGCTGTGGACGCCGAGCGCCGAGCGCATCGCCAACAGCAGGCTGACCGATTACACGAACTGGCTGGCGCAGCATAACCAGCTGCGCTTTGACGATTACCAGCACCTGTGGGACTGGTCCGTCGATGATCTGGAAAATTTCTGGCAGTCGATCTGGGATTACTTCGGCATTCGCAGCTCGCAGCCCTACCAGGAAATCCTGACTTCGCATGCGATGCCGGGCGCCCAGTGGTTCACCGGCAGCCGGCTGAATTTCGCCGAGCAGCTGTTCCGTTTCAACCTCACCGAAGAGAGCGCCGACAAGCCCGCGATCGAAGCGGAGTCCGAGACGCGCGCGCCGGTCACCCTCAGCTGGCGCGAACTGCGCTCACAAGTCACTTCGGTCGCCAATACCTTGCGCGCGCTGGGCGTGGGCCCGGGCGACCGGGTCGTCGCCTATCTGCCGAATACGCCCGAGGCAGCGATCGCCTTCTATGCTTGCGCAAGCATCGGCGCGATCTGGTCGTCGTGCTCGCCAGACATGGGCACTTCCAGCGTACTGGATCGCTTCCGCCAGATCGATCCCAAGGTCTTGATCGCCGTCGATGGTTACCGTTATGGCGGCAAGGACTTCAATCGCATCGAGGTCGTGCAGACCATGCGCGCCGAGCTGAAGACCTTGCAGCACACGGTGCTGTTCCCGTACCTCGACACGAACGTGGTGCTCGATGCCGGCAACGGTTCCGGTGACGTGCTGCGCTGGCAAGACCTGTTCACGCATCCGGCGGCGCAGGCGAATCCGATTCGGTTCGAGCAGCTGCCGTTCGATCATCCGCTGTGGATCCTGTACTCGTCCGGCACCACCGGCATGCCCAAGCCCATCGTGCACGGCCATGGCGGCAGCCTGCTGGAGACATTGAAGGGCCATGCGCTGCACCTCGACCTCGGCGAGCAGGACCGCTTCCTGTGGTTCTCGACCACAGGCTGGATCATGTGGAATTCGCAGATCACCGGTCTGCTGGTCGGTGCGACGATCTGCATCTATGACGGCAACCCCGGTTATCCGGACATGGGCCGTCTGTGGCGCTTCGCGGCTGACCACCAGCTGACCTTCATCGGTGTCGGCGCGGCCTTCTATGCGAACTGCATGAAGGCCAATATCTCGCCAAAGCAGATCGCTGACTTGTCATCGTTGCGCTCTGTGGGCTCCACCGGTTCGCCGCTGGCGGCCGAGGCCTATCACTGGATCTATGACGAAGTGAAGCAGGACGTACTGCTGGCCTCGATCAGTGGTGGTACCGATATTGCGGCCGCCTTCGTCGGTGCCTGCCCGAACCTGCCGCTGTATGCAGGCGAGATGCAATGCCGTTCGCTGGGCGTGGCCGTGCATGCGCTCGACGATAATGGCAATCCGCTGATTGATCAGGTCGGGGAGCTGGTCGTCACCGAACCGATGCCATCGATGCCGCTGTATTTCTGGAATGACGCCGGCAACAAGCGCTATCTCGAAAGCTATTTCGAGCACTACACCGGTCTGTGGCGGCATGGCGACTGGATACGCATCACGCCGCGTGGCGGTGCAGTGATCTATGGCCGTTCCGATGCGACCATCAACCGCCATGGCATACGCATGGGTACGGCCGAGATCTATCGCGTGGTGGAAGACTTGCCCGAGGTGCTGGACAGTATGGTGGTCGATCTCGAATACCTGGGTCGCGAATCCTGGATGCCGCTGTTCGTGGTACTGCGTGAGGGCATGCAGCTCGATGCGGCGCTGGAGGAACGGATACGCGAGCAGATACGCACGCGCCTGTCCGCACGTCATGTGCCGAATGACGTGATCCAGGTGGCCGAGATACCGCGCACGCTGACGGGCAAGAAGATGGAGCTGCCGATCAAGAAGCTGCTGCTCGGGCAGCCGATTGAGAAGATTGCGAACCCGGATGCGATGGCCAATCCGCAGTCGCTGAAGTGGTATGCGGCGTTTGCGGAGAAGCGCAAGGCAGCATAAGACGCTGGCATGGACCCCAGCTTACGCTGGGGTGACGACATTCAGCGGTACTCGCATCAAATCGTCGCCCCAGCGCAAGCTGGGGCCCATCTCCGCAAATGTTGCGGACGCTAGCTATCCAGTGCACCCACGATCCAGCCTTCCAGCGGATCGTGCGGCGGCAAACCATAGTTGTCTTCACGCCGCTGCCAGGCCCACGCAGCCAGCAGCGCGCACAGCACGGCATCCAGCAAATCCCCGCTGCCATCGTCGAGCAGCGCCTTGCGATGGCGGCCCGCATCCAGCTTCACCCGCTGCGGATAGTCGCCGCGCTCAACGGCCTTGATGATTTCCAGCCGCGCCGCGCGCCGCTCCGGTGTCTGCATTGCCGGCGCATCGTTTTTGTACGACGCGCGCGTGATGCTGCGCGCGACCAGCCCCGGATAGGCCTCGAGTGCGATCCGTGAGGGATCGCCCGCGTACATCAACGGTATCGTCACGTTCGCCTGCAGCAGCAGCGGTGCGCCTGCGTGCAGCATGTAGGCCGCCGGCGGGTTGACCCATTTCATCGACGACGACGATCCGGCGACCAGATCGGTTGCCCGATGCAGGAACTTGCTGCCTGCCGGGCGTGCATCGCAAACGGCCTTGAAGATGTCGCGCAGCTCGGCGCGCGAAAGCGATGCGTAGTGTCGGATCAGCGCCGGCCAGTCTGTGGGCCAGCCGAGCAGCGTGACCAGCTCGCGCGGCAACGAGAAAGGAAAATCGAAACCACCGAGCCACGGACCGGGTTGGTCCAGCCAGCTTACGAAGGCAGGGAAATCAGTGAGCGTGAGCAGGCTCTGCAGCCTGAAGCTGTCGCCGTCCAATACGCCGGACGCGATGGTGATGCCTTTCCTGCTGCGCGGCGCCGAGGTGAAATCGACGCCATGCAGCAGGGGAGAGGATGCTGTAGACCGCTGCTTGTCAGGCGCCGGCATCCGGCAGCACGACGTTCACGTCCAGCACTTCGAGATTGCCCTGCTTGTCGAGCGAGATCTTGATGTCCTCGGGATTGACCTTGACGTACTTCGAGATCACCGCGATCAGTTCCTGGTGCAGCGCCGGCATGAAGTCCGGGCCGTTGAGGATGTGGCGCTCGCGCGCGATGATGATCTGCAGGCGCTCCTTGGCGGCATTGGCCGAGGTCTTTTGCTTGCCGCCGAACAGGAAGGAAAACAGGTCCATCTTACTTGCCTCCGAAGATGCGCGACAGGAAGCCGGGCTTTTCGTACTCGGCAAAACGCAGCGGACGGTCTTCGCCGAGGAAGCGACCGACCACATCCTTGTAGGCCTCGGACACATCGCTGCCCTCAATGTGGATGGCCGGGTTGCCCTGGTTCGACGCCTGCAGTACCGATTCCGACTCGGG
>CAZCDW010000022.1:0-6204 GCA_964497485.1 uncultured Bifidobacterium sp. | reverse complement strand
GGATGCGCAGGATTTCCTGCACGTCTTCGTAGGACAGCATCTCGCCATCCTCGACGCGCTTGGGCGAGTAGCGGGTGATCAGCAGATGCTCCTTCACTGGCTCGACGCCGGTCTGCGCGCGGCGCGACTTGGCCTGGATGATGCCGAGGATGCGGTCCGAATCGCGCACCGACGACACTTCCGGGTTGGTCACGATCACGGCTTCGTCGGCGAAGGTCAGCGCCATCACCGCGCCGCGTTCGATGCCGGCCGGTGAGTCGCAGACGATGTATTCGAAGCCCGATGCCTTGAGTTCGTCGAGGATGCGCTCGACGCCATCTTCGGTCAGCGCATCCTTGTCGCGGGTCTGCGATGCGGGCAGCACGAACAGGTTGTCGCAGTGCTTGTCCTTGATCAGTGCTTGCGTCAGCGTGGCTTCGCGGTTGATCACGTTGATCATGTCGTAGACGACGCGGCGCTCGCAGCCCATGATCAGGTCGAGGTTGCGCAGGCCGACGTCGAAGTCGATCACAGCGGTTTTATGGCCACGCAACGCGAGGCCCGATGCGAAGCTCGCGCTCGACGTTGTCTTGCCCACGCCGCCCTTGCCGGACGTTACGACGATGATTTTTGTCACGAAAAACTCCTTGTCTGAGTTTTGAAAACGAATACGAGTTACCTGACCGGGATGGATTTGATGTCCAGCCTGTCGTCCTTGAGCCTGATTTGCGCCGGTTTGCCGGCCAGCTCTTTCTGCCAGCCTTCGTCAAAGGTGCGATAGACACCGGCGATCGATACCAGCTCAGCTTCCATGGCCAGCGAAAAAATGCGCGCATCCGATTGCCCCGATGCGCCGGCGAGCGCGCGCCCACGCAAGGGCGCGTATACGTGGATACTGCCGTCGGCAATGACTTCAGCGCCCGGATTCACCGTCGCGGTCACAACCAGGTCGGAGCCGCGGGCATAGATACGTTGACCGCTGCGTACCGGCATGTCGACGATCATGGTCGGCAGCGGCATCGCGGCTGGTGTCGACGGGATGGCAGACGAGACAGCGGCCGGCGCTTGCACGGGTGCCGCAGCAGCGGCCACCGCTGGCTCCGGTGCAGCCGGTGGCGGAACTGCCGCAGCCTCTGACACTGGGGAGGGTGGCGGTGTCAGTTCAAAAGGCTTCGTCTGTTCGACGCCGTCGATCGACAAGCCATGCGAACGGATGGTCTCTTCCAGCGCCGCCGGTGCATTGCGAACCGCGACCGGATTGAGCCTGTGCTGTTTGAACAGCGCAATCAGTTCCGGCCAGGCGATCTTCGCGGCCTCGGCGGGCGGAAGCGTGGCCAGATCGATGAGCGTGAATTCGTCTTCGAAGTAATCCGGCGTGCCGCCGGTGATTTGCGCCAGCGCCGCAGACAGCCTGGCTTGGTCGGTGTCGCCCAGCAGGGCGGCGACGGCAACCACGGTAGAAATCTTGATCTCCAGGGGCTTCCTGGCTTGGCTTTTTGACATACGGTCCCGGTCAGTGACGGCCGACCGCGCCTTGGTGGCTGCCGTCGGGGCAAGGCTGCGCTTGCCGGGCGGTATTATACCTGTCTCCCCCTCATGAAACCGGTGTCTGCGGCCGCGTCTTGCCTACGCAAAGCCTGCATGTGTCTGCGGCCATCTGCCTGCATCGCAACTATCCGAAGCCGCTGGCCGGGCTTTGTGAACGCTCAAAGTCCTGCGGGCTTCGAATGACAAACTAGATCGATTGATCCTCACTCATCGATCGCAAGGAGTTCGAAGATGCGCAGAAGCCAGCAGCACCACCCGATGATGGACATCGTGCAGTACCAGCTCGAGGCATCCATACAGCTTGCCAATGCCGTGTTCACCGGCACCGAGCGAATCGATCGCGCGATGCTGGGTGTCACCCACGAAGCGGTCGACCGGCAGCTGAAATTCGTACGTGCCGCCGCCGATATCCGTGATCCGTCCAAAGTCGCGGATTTGCAGGTCGCCATGTCCGGTCGTCCGGAGAAGGCCCTCCATTGCCAGCAAGAGATCATGTCGGCCCTGGTCGAGATCCAGGCCGAGTTTGGACGATCCATGCGTGATTGCATGGAAAAATGTACCCAGCTCACCAATGCGCGCCTGACCGACACCAGTGCCGAGGCCCGCGCGGCCTTGCCGGAAGGTGGCATGGCTAACCCCTTCTTCGGCATGATGTCGATGTGGGAGCAAGCTTTTCAGCAGGCCAGTCATCTGGCCAGCCAGAACATGATGGCCGCCAGCAGCAGCGCGGAGAGCGCTGTCAATCTTGCCCGCGATGCTGTTACCGCAGCCAGCGAGGCGGTATCCGGCAACGGACATGTGCACCATGAGTCGCAGGCTCACAAAGAGCATGGCACGACAAGGCGCCAGCATCGCCGCAAGTAACGCAGCACAAGAGTGTCAGGATCCGGAGAGGCAATGAGGATGGGGTTCTGAATTGACACGGCCCGCGTTTTAGCGGGCCGTCGCTTAGGGGGCAGGAAAGCCTGCCGACGGAAGCACTACAGTGCGGGAATCGGGTTCAACTCCGCACTTCCAGTGACGGGTACCCGAGTGACAGTTGCGGCAGCCGGACTTCCCGGGTTTGTCAGACCTGCCGCTGCAGCCGCTTCCCGCGCCCGCTTGCCGGCAGCCTTGGAGCGCGAGCTGGATGGTGGCAGCCGACGCAAGGTGCGCAGCGCTTCGATGTCCTTGATGCCGATCGAACGCTGGTCAACGGTGATCAGGCCGATCTCGTTGAATGCCGACAAAGTACGGCTGACCGTCTCCAGCGTCAGGCCCAGGTAGCTGCCGATTTCATGGCGCGTCATGCGCAGGTTGAACAGCTTGCTGGAATAGCCCATCTCGGCAAAGCGCTCGGACAGCGATACCAGGAAACGAGCGACACGTGCTTCTGCCGACAGTGCGCCCAGCATACTGACCATGGCCTGCTCGCGCACAAGCTCGCGGCTCATCACGCTGTACATCGCATGCTCGAGCTCGACATACGAGCGACCAAGCGCGGTGAATTTCTTGAACGGCAGCAGGATCAGGTCGCAATTCGACAAGGCCACCGCCTCGGATGCATAACGCTTGGTATGGATGCCATCGACCCCGAACAAGTCGCCCTTCATCGGGAAGCTCAATACCTGTTCATTGCCGAACTCATCGATCAGCACTGTCTTCAGGAAACCGGAGTGCACGATGAACAGCGTATCGAAAGGCTGACCGATGGTGTGGATGCGTTGCCCGGTCTTGAACTGCACGTGCTGGAACAGAAATTCTTCATCATTGACCGATGGTGCTGCCGGGATGCGCAGCAATTCGCACAATTCCTTCAGGTTGGACCATAGCTTTCCCTGTCGCTGCCAGCCAGCCTCGCTCGCGTTGGCATGAATGTTCGTACTTCCAGTATCGGCACGGAGTTCGGAAATTGGTGTCGAGGTCATGGTCATCTCCTGATATTGTGGACTTGAACGAATTAACATCGGGCCCCAACCATGTGCGAGGTTTTGATCGCCGAGCCGCTGCAGGCTTCGGGGACTGCCAGGTGCGTGCCTGGTATGACGTCGTCACATCGTGCTGCAGTTCCTGATGTCGCTGAATCAATGGCGCATCGCCTTCTCCGGTTTCTGCACGTCATGCTCATTGCGAGTTGCTAGTATCACGATCCAAGTTCTTCAAATCTATCGGGCTTGCCTGTATGCTTTTTGTCGCCGGGCCGAGCCTTGTTCGGTTCATTCTGATTGCGCGATATCAGTCAGTTTTCACTCTGTTCACACCTTGTTTTTCACTTGCTTCAGGGTTTGTATTTGCCGAGCAGGCCGTGAGTCATGGCGTACTGCACCAGCTCGGCCAGCGATGACGCTTCCATCTTCATTTGTATGTTGGTCTTATGGGTACTGACGGTCTTGGCCGACAGGTGCAGCAGCTCGGCGATCTCGGTCACGGTCTTGCCTGTCACGAGGTGATTGAAAACCTCGAACTCGCGATTCGACAATGACTTGTGCGGCTGCTCCTGGCGCGTCGGCATCGCATCCATCGCGAGCTGCTCGGCCACTTCCATGCTGATGTAGGGACGACCTGCCTGTACCTTGCGGATTGCCGTCACCAGCTCGGTGCCTGCGCTTTCCTTGGTCATGTAGCCGTGTGCGCCGGAACGAATGGCGCGCGCCGCATACTGGTCTTCGTCGTGCATGGTCAGCACGAGTATGGCCAGCTTCGGCGATTCTTCCTTGATCTGTTTGATCAGGTCCATTCCGCTCCTTCCCGGCATCGACAAGTCCATCACCAGTACGTCGAATGCCTGTTTGCGCACCAGCGCTATCACTTCGTATCCATCACTTGCCTCGGCAACCACTTCGATGTCTTCGGCCTTGCGCAGGATGTGCTTCAGGCCTTCTCGCATCAGTGCATGGTCATCTGCAATCACGACGCGGATCATGTCCGTTTGTCCGTGCTGGCGGCGCCTTCGAACCGGAGGTGATCCACCTCAGTTCCTTTGCTGCGGCCTGCAGGCCATCAAAAATCCGGCGTTGTTCACGTTTTCCCCTTAGTAACAAATTGGCAACATTTTTGTTAAATGTATCAGCTTTTGAACGATGTACCTAGATGATTTGGATCAAAAACTACCCGTGTAATGAATTTTTATGCTTTGTCACGCGGTTTGATTTCCATGGCGAAATGAATCCATATCCGCGCGGAAATATTTCTGGTTGCAGAGGAAAATGAAGCGCGCTGATAGACTTGCGGGCGGCAGCTGATTGACAGCTACCGCCCGCACACCACGCGACCATCACTTGCACGTATTCATCACGACGACATGAACATTCAGCCCGGAGAAATCGGTCACATCATCCAGCTGGCCATTGCGCCTGTTTTTCTGTTGACGGGCGTGGGGACCAATATGCTGGTGCTGACCAACCGGCTGGCGCGCATCATCGATCGCTCGCGCACGCTGGAAGAAAGGCTGGAAGAGCCCGACGGACATGCCACCGAGAAGGAACAAGCTGCGCGAGATGAGCTGGAGGTGCTGTTTCGCCGTGCGCGCAAGATCAATCGGGCGATCTTCCTGTCGACGACTTGCGCACTGCTGATCTGCATGGTGGTGGCCATGCTGTTCGTGACCGATGCGCTGGACCTGAAGCTGGCCTCGGTGATTGCGGGGATGTTCGTGCTGGCGATGGTGTCGCTGACGGGCAGCTTCATCTACCTGCTGAGGGAAATCCTGCTGGCCACGGAGTTCATGAACCAGCAGGCAAAGTGGCAGCGGCCGGGCTGAAGCCGGACCGCCGCACGGCGCAAGACGAGCTCAGACCGAGTCCAGCAGTTCGCAGGTAGCCTGGAACAGCGCATGCGACGGGTCGCCCAGCGCATCACAGATGGTCAGGTGATTGTAGCCATCGAGCGCCACGTCGCCGCGATGCTGCGAAGTCCACTGCGATGCGATCAGCATCGTCTGCCGTTTGAATTCATCGGATTCAAGTGCGCCGACCGCGGTCACGAAAGGCGCAGGATGCGATTGCGGCATGCGTGCCGGAGAAAGTTTCAGAGACCGGTCCGGGTCGAGCTTCAGGTCGCCATTGACGAAATCGGTGTGAATGACCGGGTCGAGGTCGAACAGGCCGGACATCAGCACGCCGCCGCGTACAAGGTCGGCTGGCAGCGCCGGGTCCCAGAGCGGCCATTGCGCCGCCATCATCATCGCAGCGAGATGTCCGCCGGCCGAATGGCCGGCGACGACGATGCGCTCAGGGTCAAATTCCAGCCCTTCTGCATTCTTGTACAGCCAGGCCAGCGCGCGTAGCTGCTGACGCACGATCTCTTCCAGCGGTGCTTCGGGCGCCAGCGTGTAATTGGTGAGCGCCACGTTGAAGCCGGCGCGACGGTAGGCCGGCACGATGAAGGTGAAGTCGGATTTGTCCAGCGAGCGCCACCAGCCGCCATGGATGAACACCAGCAGCGGGGCGCCGGGACGATGCGCCGGATAGAAGTCCAGCCTCTCCTTGGCTGCATCGCCGACCGGAATATCCAGCACACCCGCATGCGTGCGGCGTACCAGGGCTGAATCACGCTGCCAGCGCTCGAAGATCTGCGGGTGGTCCGGAATGCTGGCGCGCGCGTTGTATTGCTTCGAGTAGTAAGCGGTCTTGTCGGCGTCGTTATTGAAAACCGGTTGGTCGTGCCTGGCGTTCATGCGGCTGCGCTCCCCTTGATTTG
>CAZCDW010000021.1:17375-23670 GCA_964497485.1 uncultured Bifidobacterium sp. | reverse complement strand
CTGGGTCGGGTTGCCTTCATCATCGACATTCAGCGAGCCGCGCCGATCGGCCAGCGTGCCATCGTCGACCACGGTCACACCCTTGGCAGCGACGCGCTCACCGATGCGGCCCGAGAATGCGCTCGAGCCCTTGCGATTGAAATCGCCCTCCAGGCCATGGCCGATCGCTTCATGCAGCAGCACGCCGGGCCAGCCCGGGCCGAGCACCACGGTCATCGGTCCGGCTGGTGCCGGGCGCGATTCCAGGTTCACCAGCGCCGCATTGACGGCCTCGGATGCATACTTCTCGAGCAGCGCATCGGTGAAGTAGCTGAATTCATAGCGACCGCCGCCACCGGCGCTGCCGACTTCGCGGCGACCATTCTGCTCGGCGATCACGGTCAGCGACAGACGTACCAGCGGACGGATGTCGGCAGCGATCACGCCATCGCTGCGCACCACCAGCACCACGTCGTACTCGCCGGCCAGGCCGGCCATCACCTGCACGATGCGCGGATCTTTCGCGCGCGCGATGCGCTCGACCTTTTCCAGCAATTGCACCTTGGCGGTCGCGTCCAGCGACTGCAGCGGGTCATGCGGCAGGTACAGCGCACGCGCGCTGCCACGCTGTACGCCTTGCGCGACCTTGGTGCGTCCGGCACCCTGGCGCGCAATGGTGCGCGTCGCAGCGGCAGCTTCCAGCAGCGCCCGCTCGGAAATGTCATCGGAATACGAAAAAGCGGTCTTGTCGCCGGATACGGCACGCACGCCCACGCCCTGATCGATCGAGAAGCTGCCGGTCTTCACGATGCCTTCTTCGAGGCTCCAGCTCTCGCTCTTGGTGAACTGGAAGTACAGGTCGGCGTAATCGACCTTGTGCGTGAAGATCGAGCCCAGCGTCTTCAGCAAATGGCTCTCGTCAAGGCCGTTCGGGCTCAGCAGCACATTGCTGGCGGCGGTCTGGATGGCGATATTGGGTTCGATCAGCTTCATGGCGAGGGCTCTCTGCGGCAGTGCGCCCGGAACGGGACGCGAGACCCGATTTTACTGGATCGCTCCCTCGCCCGCTGCCGGGCGCCCGGTATTCCCTTATAACTTGCGGTGTTTCAGCGCAGGCAAACTGGCGCGCACGCCATCGATCAGCTCGCGCTCGATATCGCCGACCACGATGCCCTCGCCCTCGGCCTGGCAGCCCTTGACCTCGCCCCAGGGGTCGACCAGCAGGCTGTGGCCCCAGGTGCGGCGGCCATTCACATGCCTGCCACCCTGCGCAGCGGCGAGCACATAGCATTGGTTTTCGATTGCGCGGGCGCGCAGCAGGACTTCCCAGTGTGCGCGGCCGGTGGTGTAGGTAAAGGCCGACGGAACGACGATCAGGTCGCACTGCCCGATCGATCGATACAGCTCCGGAAAACGCAGGTCGTAGCAGATCGACAGGCCAATGCGCGCGAACGGCGTCTGCAGCACGCCGACCTCATTGCCGGGCACGATGGTGCGTGATTCATCGAAGGATTCCTCGCCACGGGTGAAGCCGAACAGGTGGATCTTGTCGTAACGCGCCGCCTGCGATCCATCCGGTGCATAGGCCAGCAAGGTATTCAATACCTTTCCATCGACACTGGACTGCAGCGGTATCGTGCCGCCCAGCAGCCACATCTGGTGCTCCTTGGCGAGCGCCGCCATGAAGTCCTGCAGCGGCCCCTGCCCCGCCACTTCCGCATGCACGACCTTGTCCGTGTCACGATGACCGAGAATGGCCCAGTACTCTGGCAAGACTACGACCTGTGCACCAGCACGTGCGGCATCGCGCACCAGCCGTGCGACGCTTTGCATGTTCTGCGCCGGCTCGGGTGTCGATACGGTCTGCACCGCAGCGACTCGGAACTTGCCGGCTGTCTCAGGTGCTGTCATGCCGTGCTGGTACTGGTCGCTCATTGCGCTGCCTCCGCCTTGCTGTCCTTGCCATCCTTGTCGGCGTCATTCGCGGTCTTGCGCTTGCTGGCCGTCTTCTTGATCACCGGGTCTTTCCAGGGACCGGTCACCTGATACTCCTGTGTCAGCACCTGCGACAACGGGTTCTTCAGGAAGAATTGCGCGAGGAAGGAACCCAGGCCGATCACGGGGTTCACCGCGAGGCCATATACCACTGATGCGCCGCCGGTGTTCAATTCGGGGATCACGACCACGCTCAGGTTCTGTGTCTCTTCGTTCAGGTCGACGGTGCCATCCATCAGCACCACCGCGTTCACGCCGCGCATCTTGAAAGTGTCGGTCTTCAGGATGCCGCGCGTGATCGTCGCCGTGCTGGCAATCGAATCGAACTGAAAGCCATCAGTGAAGATATCGCGGAAGTCGAGCGTGAGGCGGCGTGGCAGCGCCTGCAGACTCAGCACACCGAGCAGTTTGGCGACGCCGGGGTCGGCCTTCAGGAACTGGCCGCTGGCCAGCTTCAGGCTCAGGTGGCCGCCCAGCGTCGGGAAATCGAAGGACGACGGCGCACCACGCCAGCTGACCTCACCTTCCATCCTGCCCTTGCCGCCTTTCAGCGTGCGCTCGAAGCCGAGGCGGTCCAGCAGCTTGCCGGCGTCGCTGATGTCGAGTTCATAGTTCAGGAAGGTCTGACCTTCGACAATGCCGGCCACCCAGCGGCCGGTCGCGCGCATCGTGGCATCCGGGTTCACGATGACCAGCTTGCTGATGCGCCATTCGCGCCCCGGACCGGCGGCCAGTCCCGCGTTGGTCGCGATCAGTTCCAGGCGACCCAGCTTCATGCCGCGTAATTCAAAGTTGTCGGACGTCACATCCAGGCCAGGCAACTCATTGAAAGACTTCTTGCCGGACAGGATGTCTGCGACCTGTGTCGCCGCGCCCTGCTCGATGCGCAGCAATGACAGCCGCGCGGTCAGCTTGCCGGCGCCGCGCTCGGACTGCGGGTCTTCCCAGGTCGCATGGCCGATCACTTCATCGGACTGTACATTGAACTGCCAGCCACCCTTGGTGCGCGTTGCACCGATCAGTGCATTCTCGATCACGCGGTCCGCAAAATTCAACTGGGCGGCGCGCAGGTTGACGGTATCGGGCGACAGATAGCCGCCGAAGTCGGCGCCAGCGCCCGCGTCAGCGCTGCCACTGCCCTCATTGAGGCTGTTGGCCAGCGTACGCCAGGCATCCAGGTTCAGCGCGGACATGCTGACCGCGAGTGACACGCCACTCTCGAGCATGGGCGGCGGCGCATTGACACCAATGCCACCGCGTACCAGCTTCCAAGGTGCCGTTTTCGAAGCTGCAGGACGCTGTCTCAGGTAGCGTGCCGTCACGGCCCGACCAAGACTCACACGGATCTCTTCACTCAGGTTCTGCTGGTCATACAAGCCGACTGGCGTCAGCGTCAGCTTCAGCGGCATCGTGTCGGAGCTGGCCTTCTGCAAAGGTGACGGCAGGTCGATGCCCAGACCGGCCAGCGAAGACTCGATCGTGATCTCGGGGCGCTGATTACGAACGCGCACCACGCCGGTATAGCGCGTGGTGCCGACCACCTTGCGCATCAGCTTCTTGGCGCTGGGCGCGGTCAGGAAGCGGGCCATGCCATCGGCGGTGACGGCACCATCAAGCCTGACCAGGATGCTGCCGTCGCGCTGCACGCCGCCCGACAGCACCAGCGGTCCGCCGAGCAGGTTGCCCTGCACATTGTTGATCTGTATGCCCTTGTCATTGAAACCCAGTTCGCCATTGACCTGCTGCATGGACGGCAGCGCGCGCCATAACTGGACTTCATTGCCCGCAAACTTTACCGTACCACTCACCACAGGCTGGCCGTCGCCCAGCGGTATCTGCATCTTGAGCGCGACGCGCGCATTGCCTGTGGTGCGCGTCTCGTCGGTCACCTCATCGATCCATTCGCCGATCGGCGTGGTATTCACGTACGCCAGCATCGTTTGCAGCGATCCGCTGGCATTGCCCGTCACATCGAGCACCGGATTGTTGGCCATGAAATCGGGGATCACCACATCCACGCCGGACAGGGGCACGCCCGCCGTGCGCGCGCTGTCGGCATGAATATGCAATCGACTCCGGTCGAGCGTTACCTGACCGTCGATATCGTCAATGCGCGGCCACAGCGGTGTGCGCCGGTCGGCACCCACCATGCCCGGCGCCGGCAGCAGTTTGGCTTGCGCGACTTTGCCGGTGATGCGGAACACGCCGTCCGCCTTGTCGCCCTTGCGGGTGACGAAGGGGAATTTATCGAGGTCGCCCTTGACCACCAGCGCCACATCACTGGCGCGACCTTCAAGCAGACCATTGGCCAGCCAGTCGCGTACATCAGGCCCGGCCGCCGGCGGCAGGAACCCGGCAATGCGCGTCAGTTCGACGGTGGGGAAATGGGCCTTCAGGTCGATCTCGCCCAGCTTGCCTTTCGAGAATGGCAGCGGAATCACATGCGAGCCTTCGACCCGGCCGCGCAGGCCGCCCTGCAGGAAATCGAGGCTGCCAACCTTGATCGCCAGTTGCTGGTGGTTGCGAAGTGACCAGCTGCCATCGAGTGCCAGCTCATCGAAGAACAGGGTCGGACTGACCAGGTAATCGGTGACATACAGCGTCGCACGCTCGCCCTTGACGCGCACACGCCCGCCATCCTGATTCGCATCGATGTCACCGGACAAGCCGTCAAAGCCGGGCACTGCAGCGCGCGCCGGCGTGTTCGCAGTACCGGCGCGCGCTAGTTGCGGCTTGACGGACAGACGCGAAAAGTGGCCGCTGAATTGGTAATTTCCGGCACCCGGTGCCGCACCTTGCCAGCTGGCGGAAAAATCATGCAGCTCACCGCGCGGCGCAAAGTCCTCGAACAGTTTGCGCTCTTCTGCGGACAAGGGCAGGTGGGCTGCGAGCGCTGCTACCGGTTCGAGATCGAGCTCGCCGATTTTCAGTTCATGTTGTTCGGTACGACCCGGCGCAGCGGCCGTGTAGCGATGGCTGGCCGTGGTACGCGGCAGTGCAAGGCCTTGCTCGGTGCGAAGGGAAAAATCAGTCAGGGTCAGCGTATGGCCATGGGCGCCGAATGACAACAGCCTTTCCTTCAGGTCATGCTGAGACTCGCCCGCCGATACACGGCCGCTGACTTCTTTCAGCTTCAAGGGTTCCAGCCCGTCGGCCAGCCGGGCTGACAAATTCGTCAGCGAAACATCGGCGGTAAAGTTGGCCACATTCATACGGTTGAAAGACAGCCACGCGCGTACAGCCCCATTGCCGCCGGCCAGCTCCCAGGGCAGGTCGACATAGGGCTTCCACGCATCGATGCTGGCACTGCGCCAGTCCAGATACAGCTCGCCCGACCACAGTCTGAAATCAGAGGCGCGGCCCGAGAATGGCGGTCGCGTGAATTCGACGCGCACATCGAGCGGCGCAGCCATCGCTTGCGGCGGTGTCGCTGTGAATGCTGCGCGGTGCGTGCGCCACTGGTTCTTCAGCACAAAGCTGATATTGGTCAGCACCAGGTCCGGCGCATTGCGCTGCTGGTCGCGCCAGCGCACCCAGCCCTCGCGCACCACGATCTCATGCTGCGCGAGCAGCCAGTCGAGGCCGTGACCATCTTCGGTCTTGCTGGTGTCGATCGGCAAGCCGGCAACAAACAGGTGCCCGCTGTCGTCGCGCTCGATCTCGAGGTCGGGCTTCACGACTTCCAGCGACTGCAGCCGCAACTGACCCAGTACCGACAGCCACGAGATGGTCGCATTCACTTGCGGCAGCACCAGCGCGCGCGCGCCTTCCTGGTCGTGGATCACCAGGTTGGCGAGCTTGAGACGCGGATTCAAGCCATGCCAGTTGGCCTCGATCGACTGTATCGATACCGGACGCTGGATGAAATGGCTGGCCATCCTTTCGACCGCGGGCTTGTAACTGTCGATGTTGGGCAGCACCACATAGCGCAAACCGAGGAAGACGGCGCAGAATGCAAAGTAGCCGACCACCATGGCCGCCATCAGCCAACCGAGCGCATGATGGGTGACGCGATTGGCTGTCTGATAGGCAGCCAGTAATGCACGCCATCCTCGCGCGAGGCTCGTCCTGACAGGATGATCGGTGGATGTAGGATGGTTGGACATCAGCCGCAATGGGTACGGATCGGCGCAGCGACGAGCCAGCTCCAGGCTGCCTGCACAGATTTCGGTCTCAGCAATTTCGTTATCATAGCCGCAAGCCCGGAACCCTGCCCCGAACTCGGACGCCCTTTCATGAGCACAAACCTTTTACTGACCGGCGCACGACAATCCCGTTTCGTCAGCCGCTGGCTGGCCGCCAATACCGAGCGAGAGGCTGC
>CAZCDW010000021.1:0-17275 GCA_964497485.1 uncultured Bifidobacterium sp. | reverse complement strand
GATGATCGTGGTCGGCATGGGCAAGCTGGGCGGATACGAACTGAATGTTTCGTCAGACATCGACCTGATCTTCCTGTATCCGGAGGGCGGTGAGACGCGCACCGCGCGCGACGACCAGCGCCCGCTCTCGAACCATGAATTCTTCGTTCGGCTGGGCAAGCGTCTGATCGCGCAATTGGCCGAGATCACCGAAGACGGTTATTGCTTCCGGGTCGACATGGCATTGCGCCCGAATGGCGGCTCCGGCCCGCTTGCGGCCAGCTTTGCGATGCTGGAGGAATATCTGCTGGTGCAGGGCCGGGAATGGGAGCGCTACGCCTGGGTGAAGGCGCGCGCAATGACAGGCGACGCCGAAGACATCGCCTCCCTCGACAAACTGGTGCAGCCCTTCGTATACCGCCGCTATCTCGATTACGGCGCAATCAATGCATTGCGCGGCATGCATGCACAGATACGCGCCGAGGTCGTGCGGCAGGAGACCCGCCATCCGGGACGGATCTGGAACGTGAAGCTGGGCCGCGGTGGTATCCGCGAGGTTGAATTCATCACCCAGGTGTTCCAGCTGATCCGCGGTGGCCGCGATCCGTCGCTGCGCGACCGCTCGACGCGCAATACGCTCAACACCATCGCCGCAAAGAAGCTGATGGCGCCGGAAACGGTCGAGCGCCTGCTCGATGCGTATGCCTTTCTGCGCAATATCGAGCACCGCATCCAGTACCTCGATGATGCGCAAAGCCATGTGCTGCCGTCTGCGGACGAAGATCAGCAACGTATCGCCAGCATGGCCGGGTTTGCCGATGCCGATGCGCTGAAGCTGGCGATCACGGAATGCTGCGCGTGGGTGGCCGCGCAATTCGATGCGATCTTCGAGGAAAAGGCCGCTGCCGTCGGCGGCGATGCGTCGTCGGCGCCAGCGCCGGTGCTGGAAGAAGTGGATGAAGCGACGCTGGTTAGTTATCTGGACTCGCTCGGCTATGACGATGCAGCCACCTGCGCCACCCGCCTGCTCACCAGCTGGCGCTCGAGCCGGATACAGGCGATGCCGCCGGAACGCAAGTTGCAATTGCATACGCTGATGCGGCATGCACTACAGGAAATCGCACGACAAGAAGGTTCGTGCACGCAGACACTGAGTCGCGTTGTCGATTTCTTCGAGGCCATTGCGCGCCGCTCGGCCTACCTGTCGCTGCTGACCGAATTCCCGCAGGCACTGGCTCGGGTGGTTCGCATGATGGCCGCCAGCGACTGGGCAGCGCGTTACCTGATCCGTCATCCGGGGTTGATGGATGAGCTGCTCGATGATGGCAGCCTGAACGCGGAACCGGACTGGAAAGCTTTCGGTCATGAGTGCCAGCAAAGACTGGCGGCATTTGCCGGCGACACCGAGCGGCAGATGGATGTGCTGCGCGAACTTCACCATGCACAGCTGTTCCGTTTGCTGGCTCAGGACCTGGGCGGGCTACTGACCGTCGAAAGACTTGCCGACCATTTGTCGGCACTGGCCGATGTGCTGGTCGGCGCGACGCTGTCGGCAGTATGGCAAACGATTCCGAACCGTCATCGCGAGACGCCGGCCTTCTCCGTGATCGCTTATGGCAAGCTGGGCGGCAAGGAACTCGGCTATGCCTCCGACCTCGATGTGATCTTCCTGTATGACGATGATGACCAGGAAGCCCCGGCCCTGTACGCGAAGCTCGCGCAGCGCTTCATCACCTGGATGACCAGTCATACGCCAGCCGGCATCCTGTTCGACATCGATATCGCATTACGGCCGGATGGCGCCAGCGGCTTGCTCGTGTCGTCGTTCGCATCATTCGAGAAATACCAGCGCAGCTCAGCCTGGGTCTGGGAGCACCAGGCGCTGACGCGCGCACGTTTCTGCGCCGGCGATCAGCAGATCGGCCAGCGCTTCGAGCAACTGCGCATTGCCATGCTGCGGCAGCAGCGCAACCATGAATCGCTCAAGAAGGAAGTACTGGCGATGCGGCAGCGCATGCATGACGCGCACCCGAACCGGTCAGGCCTGTTCGACCTGAAGCACGATCCGGGCGGCATGATCGACATCGAATTCGTCGTGCAGTTTCTGGTGCTCGCACATGCCAGCGACTATGTCGCACTGACCGGCGACATCGGAAACATCGCGCTGCTGAAGCTGGCCGGGCAGATCGGGTTAATCGATGGTCCGCTGGCTGTGCAGGTGGCCGATGCTTACCGGACTTTCCGCAAGCTACAGCACCAGATTCGGCTGCGCGGCGATGACCGGGCGCGCGTTGACCCTGGACTGGTTCGACATGAAGTGGATGCCGTCACGCAGCTTTGGCAGCAGGTCATCTTGTAACGGTCAATAAATGTAACGAACCTGCAACCACAGCGAGGAGGCAATTCATAAGAATGGCCAGCGGTTTTTTTCATCAACGTCCGCTGAACCCATCCCATGACATCGCTCTCTCTCTTTCACCTGCGCTCCGTACGCAGGCTTTCAGGGCTGCTTCTGCTGCTCGTGCTTGGCGCTTGCGCGAGCGAAGCTTCGCACACTGTCACGCCATTACAGGTCACGTCTGCCGGAACAGCTTATTCCGGAAATAAAAGTACGATTGCAGTCGGCAAATTCGACAACCGATCGACTTTCATGCGCGGATTGTTTTCGGATGGCGTTGATCGACTCGGATCGCAGGCAAAGACTATCCTGATCACGCATTTGCAGCAGTCGAACCGATTCGTGGTCGTCGACCGTGACAACCTCGGCGAGATACAACAGGAAGCCCTCATCAGTGGCAAGGCGCAGGCGCTGAAAGGAGCCGGCTTCGTGCTGACCGGCGATGTGACCGAATTCGGCCGCAAGGAGACGGGCGACCATCAGCTGTTTGGCATACTCGGGCGCGGCAAGACTCAGGTAGCGTATTCCAAAGTCAGCATCAATGTCGTGAATGCACTGACGTCCGAGGTCGTGTACTCGGTTCAGGGTGCCGGTGAATATTCGCTGTCCAATCGCGAAGTGATCGGCTTCGGCGGCACGGCAAGCTATGACTCCACGCTGAATGGCAAGGTGCTCGATCTCGCAATCCGCGAAGCCGTGAACCGCCTGGTCGAAGCCATCGAGCGTGGCGCATTCAAGCCGGAGGCATGATGCGCGACCCTCACATCGAGAATCCATTGTGGCCGCTGAAGGTTGCGGTGCTGGCTCTGGCCGTGGTCTGCAGCGGATGTGCCTCTCACCACGGGCTGTACGAATGGGGCACCTATGAAGACCAGGTCTATGCGATGTACGCAGACCCGGGGAAGTCCAGTCCGCAAGATCAGATCCTGAAGCTTGAAGCTGATGCGGAGCGGGCGCGCGCTGCGAACAAGCCACTGCCGCCCGGCCATCACGCTTATCTCGGTTACTTGTACTTCCAGTCCGGTATGCCAGACAAGGCAGCGGCTGCCTTCGACGCCGAGCGCCGTCTTTTCCCGGAGTCAGGATCCTATATGGATCGCTTGATCGCCCGCACAACTTCTCGCTGAGGACCTGCCATGCAAACCAGAGCAACAAGACTGTGCCGGTGGCTGACATGGCGGCGGCTGATCGTGATGACGACAGCCTGCATCGCCGGCTGCGCCAGTGTGCAGGCGCCGGATTACACCGCGCTTCGACAAGCCAGGCCGCGCTCAATCCTCGTCATTCCGCCAGCCAACCTGTCGCCGGATGTGCGCGCATCCTACAGCGTGATGGCGACGGTTACCCGCCCGCTGGCGGAATCGGGCTACTATGTTTTCCCGGTAGCCCTGGTCGACCAGACTTTCCGCGAAAACGGCTTGAGCGAGCCTGCCGAGATGCATCAGGCGCCGCTATCGAAAATCAGCGAAGTATTTGGTACCGATGCTGTGCTGTACATCACGGTGGACGAATACGGAGCGAAGTACACGCTCATTGACAGCAAGGTCATCGTCTCGGCCAGCGCCCGCCTCGTCGATGCGCGCAGTGGTCAACTGCTTTGGCAGGGCAAAGCCAGTGCATCGAATGCCGAGGGTCGTAGCAATGGCAATGCAGGCGTGGCCGGCATGTTGATCAGCGCATTGATCAAACAGGTCTCCAACAGTCTAGGCGATCAGGGTTACTCCGTCGCTCGTTTGACCAGCGACCGACTGCTGCATGCACGGCACGGAGGTTTGTTGCCGGGGCCGCGATCACCGGAGTATCAGAAGGTGGTCGGGAATTGAGTGCGGTTGCAGAAGCAAACCGTCGTATCCAGCATACGGTTGCGAAAGCAAAAAGAGACCGCACTGCGGTCTCTTTTTTTCGCCGCTGCGCGGCGACCCACTCGTTGTGGCTACGACCCGGCCCTTCGGGCCTTAACTTGGCTACGCCAAGTTAGTCTTCGCCGCAATGAATGGGGCATGGCTTCTACTTATTTCGCCGTCATCAGGGCGACCGTCGTGTCCAGCATGCGGTTGCTGAAGCAAAAAGAGACCGCGATGCGGTCTCTTTTTTCGCCGCTGCGCGGCGACCCATTCGTTGTGGCTACGACCCGGCCCTTCGGGCCTTAACTTGGCTGCGCCAAGTTAGTCTTCGCCGCAACGAGTGGGGCCAAGTTTCTGCTTACTTCGCCGTCATCAGAGCGACGGTGGTATCCAGCATGCGGTTTGAGAAGCCCCACTCGTTGTCATACCAAGACGATACCTTGACGAGACGACCCGACACCTTGGTCAGCGTCGCATCGAAGTTCGACGACGCCGGGTTGTGGTTGTAGTCGATCGACACCAGCGGTGCGGTGTTGTAGGTCAGGATGCCCTTCAGCGCGCCGTCAGCGGCTTCTTTCATGATCGCATTGACTTCTTCGACCGTCGTGTCACGAGCGGCGATGAAGGACAGATCAACGACGGAGACGTTGATGGTCGGGACGCGGATCGCATAGCCATCGAGCTTGCCGTTCAGTTCCGGCAACACCAGGCCAACCGCTGCAGCAGCACCGGTCTTGGTCGGGATCATCGACATCGTCGCCGAACGGGCACGGCGCAGGTCTTCGTGCATCACGTCGGTCAGCACCTGGTCGTTGGTGTACGCATGGACCGTGGTCATCAGGCCGTTCAGCACGCCGATCTTGTCGTTCAGCGGCTTGACCAGCGGCGCCAGGCAGTTGGTGGTGCAGGATGCGTTGGAGATCACGGTGTCAGCCGCTTTCAGCACCGACTGGTTCACGCCGTAGACGACGGTCGCGTCCACATCCTTGCCGCCCGGGGCGGAGATGACGACTTTCTTCGCGCCACCCTTCAGGTGGGCCGATGCCTTTTCTTTCGAGGTGAAGAAGCCGGTGCACTCGAGCACGACGTCGACGCCAAGTTCGCCCCACGGAATCTGTGCCGGGTCACGCTGCGCAAACACGCGGATCTTGTCGCCATTGACGATCATGTAGTCGCCCTCGACCGACACGGTGCCCGGGAACTTGCCATGCGCGGTGTCGTATTGAGTCAGGTGCGCATTCGACTCCGGATTGCCGAGATCATTGATCGCGACGATCTGGATGTCATGCTTCTTGCCGCCTTCGTAGTGGGCGCGCAGGACATTGCGGCCGATACGGCCGTAGCCATTGATGGCAACTTTGATGGTCATGAATATCTCCTGATGGAATGGCTGTCGTTAATCGTTTGATGCAAATCTTCTGCCGCGTGAGCAATCGTGTCGACTCAGTGCAGCACGGATTTGACGGCGGCCACGACTTTGTCAGTCGTGAAGCCGAAATGCTTGAACAGGACACCGGCCGGCGCGGATTCGCCAAAGGTATCAATGCCGATCACGGCACCTTCGAGGCCGACGTACTTGAACCAGAAATCGCTGACGCCGGCTTCGATCGCCACACGCGGCAGGCCTTTGCCGAGCACGGCCGCCTTGTACGCAGCGTCCTGGCGGTCGAATACATCGGTGCTGGGCATCGACACCACGCCCACGGGGATGCCTTCGGCTGCCAGCGCATCGGCCGATTTCAGTGCCAGCTCGATTTCGGAACCGGTCGCGATCAGCACGGCCCTGGCGCCGGCAGCGTCACGCAGCACATAGCCGCCGCGCTTGATGTCAGCGACCTGCTGGCTGTCACGCTCGACGAAGGGCAGGTTCTGGCGCGAGAAGATCAGTGTGCTCGGACCGTGACGGCGCTTGACGGCTTCCGCCCAGGCGACGGCCGACTCGACGGTGTCGCAGGGACGCCAGTTATCGAGGTTCGGGATCAGGCGCATGCTGGAAATGTGCTCGACCGATTGATGGGTCGGTCCGTCTTCGCCAAGGCCGATCGAATCATGCGTGAACACGAACAGCGAGCGCTGCTTCATCAGTGCTGCCATGCGCAGCGCATTGCGGCTGTAATCGGAGAAAGTCAGGAAAGTGGCGCCGAACGGAATGAAGCCGCCATGCAGCGCAATGCCGTTCATGATCGCGCTCATGCCGAATTCGCGCACACCGTAGTTGATGTGGTTGCCCGGCTGACCGGAGCGCACGGCGACGCACTCTTTCCAGTTGGTCAGGTTGGAACCGGTCAGGTCGGCCGAACCGCCCAGGAATTCTGGCAGCACCGGTGCCAGCGCCTGGATCGCATTCTGGCTCGCCTTGCGGGTCGCGATGGTTTCCTTTTTCTCGATGCAAGCGGCGATCATCTTCTCGACCGCAGCGTCGAAGTTGGCCGGCAGGTCTCCCTTCATACGGCGCTCGAATTCGGCGGCTTCCGCCGGGAAGGCGGCGCGATATGCGTCGAACTTCTTCTGCCATGCCGACTGCAACTCGGCGCCCTGTGCCTTCGCATCCCAGGCGGCATAGACATCGGCCGGAATCTCGAACGGTGCAGCATCCCAGCCAATGGCGGCGCGGGTCGCAGCGATCTCGGCATCGCCCAGTGCGGCGCCGTGCACCTTGTCGCTGCCCTGCATGTTGGGCGAGCCCTTGCCGATCACGGTCTTGCAGCAGATCAGGGTCGGCTTGTCCGACTTCTTCGCTGTGGCAATCGCGGCATCGACAGCGGCGACGTCATGGCCATCGACATTCGGGATCACGTTCCAGCCATAGGCAGCGAAGCGCTGCGGCGTATTGTCCTTGAACCAGCCATCCACCTTGCCGTCGATCGAGATGCCATTGTCGTCATACATCACGATCAGCTTGGACAGGCGCAGCGTGCCGGCCAGCGAGCACACTTCGTGGCTGATACCTTCCATCAGGCAGCCATCGCCGAGGAACACGTAGGTGTAGTGGTCAACGATTGCATGGCCCGGCTTGTTGAACTGCGACGCGAGCAGCCACTCCGACAGTGCCAGACCGACGGCATTGGCGATGCCCTGGCCCAGCGGGCCGGTGGTGGTCTCGACGCCCGGCGTGATATCCACTTCCGGATGACCGGGGGTCTTCGAATGCAGCTGGCGGAAGTTCTTCAGCTCGTCCATCGACAGGTCATAGCCCGTCAGGTGCAGCAACGCATACAGCAGCATCGAGCCGTGGCCAGTCGACACCACGAAGCGGTCGCGATCGGACCATTTCGGGGCGGCCGGGTTATGACGCAGGTGCTTGCCCCACAGTGCCACCGCAATCTCCGCCATGCCCATCGGCATACCCGGGTGTCCGGAGTTGGCCTTCTGCACGGCGTCCATTGCCAACGCGCGTATCGCATTGGCCATCTTGCGGGGTTCGGTGGTGGTCGTCATCTTGCCAGCCTTGAATGGTTTTCGGGGGGGCCTGCCGGCAGCAAACGCCAGCAAGGAAAAGCCGTAAATTTTACCAGACCGGACCTGCCCGCTTACAATGCCCGAGTATAGGGAAATTGATATCAAAGCCGCGCACGCATGCCCCGCTTCTACTGCCACCTGCCGCTCGAGATCGGACAGCGCATCGCGTTGCCTGAGGCCGTCGCCCATCATGTGCAGGTACTGCGGCTGCGCGAAGGCGAAGTCATCACCCTGTTCAACGGGCAAGGAGGCGAATACAGCGCCGTATTGACCTCCGTGGAGCGCCGCCGCGCCGAGGCCGAACCCAAAACCTTTTCGCCACGCGAGGCTGAGCCCGGTCATGCGATCGCGCTTGCGCAGGCACTCCCCGAAGGCACCAAGATGGACTGGATCGTCGAGAAGGCGGTCGAACTGGGCGCGACCGCGATACAGCCACTGGTCGCGCAGCGCTCGGTGGTGCGTGTCGATGCGGAACGCGCTGCGAAGAAGGCTGCGCACTGGCAGGCCGTGATCGTGTCCGCCGCCGAGCAATCCGGGCGCAACCGTCTGCCGGTTCTGGCGCCGGTCATGCCCTACATCGCCTGGATCAGCCAGCAGGACATGCACAAGCGCCTGCTGTTGTCACCACGCGCAACCAGTTCGCTGTCAGACTGGGCCCGGCATCATCCGCCGCAAGCGGTCACGCTGGTCATCGGCCCCGAGGGCGGACTGACCGACGATGAAGAACAGGCAGCGATCCGCCATGGCGCGATCTGCGTCGCCATGGGGCCGCGCGTGCTGCGCACCGAGACCGCCGGCCTGGCCGCAATCGCCGCGCTGCAGGCACTGTGGGGAGCGCTTTGAGCGGAAGCTGGCGGGACAGGCTGCGGGCGATATTGCCGACCTTGTTGCCGACTTCGCTACGCGCAACGCGCGTGAGCATTCCGGATGCGCTGTGGGGCGACACACTGCAGCGCCTGCCCTTCCTCGATTACCTGAATGATGATGACCGGCGCCGGCTGAAGGCGCTGTGCGAGGAACTGTTGCAGAAAAAGCCGCTGGCCGGCATCGGTGATTTTGAAGTCGATGACGCCACCGCCGTTTTGATCGCCGCGCAAGCCTGTGTGCTGGTGCTGAATCTCGACCTGTCGCTGTACGACGATATGTCGGCCATCCTCGTACATCCGGAGGCCTTCGGCGTGCGCCAGCAACACCTGGACGAGGCCGGCGTACTGCATGAATGGGACGAGGAACTGGCCGGTGAAGCAGTCGATCAGGGGGGCGCGGTGGTGCTGTCCTGGCAGGACCTGATGCAGCCGACCGAACCCGGCATGCCTTACAACCTCGTGATCCATGAATTCGCGCACAAGATCGACATGGGCCGCGGCGCCGCGAACGGCTTCCCGCCCTTCATCGACGGCCTGCATGTGCGTGCCGAACTGGCCCACTGGCCGGAGGCCTTCGGTGCCGCGTACGACGACTTTTGCGAACGCGTCGACTTGCTGGAAGACAGTCTGCCGCCAGAATTCGACCCTGAACGCGACGACCACGCCGAGCTGTATGCAGCACTGGCCAGCGAGCTGCCGCTGGACCCCTATGCGGCACACGATCCGGCCGAATTCTTTGCCGTTGCATCGGAAGCCTTCTTCGTCGCGCCGGCGCCATTGTGTGAAGACTATCCGCAGATCTACCGCCTGCTGGCCGCCTGGTACCGGCAAGACCCGCTGGCGGCCGCCAATTCAGCCCGGTAAACAGCCCGAAAGCCTTTATAATCAAGGGTTTTCTCAAAACGGCTGCAGCCATCGCCGCAACTGCCGGACTGACTCACTGCCGACCTACTGCCGACCCCTTATCAACCCGTTACCGATGAAGGTTTTCCGCGGACTCCCCAATGCCGAATCGCGCCGCCCTTGCGCGCTCACGATCGGCAATTTCGATGGCGTGCATCTTGGCCATCGCGCACTGCTCGCGCGCGTGGCCGAGGCGGCGTCGCGTCTGGGCGTGGAGACTGCGGTGATGACCTTCGAGCCTCACCCGCGAGAATTCTTTGCGCATCTGGCCGGCGACGAGAGCCGCGCGCCGCGCCGCATCGCCAACCTGCGCGACAAACTGACCGCACTGGAAGCGGCCGGTGTCGACCGCGTGATCGTCGAGCACTTCAATGCGCGCTTCGCATCGCTGTCGCCGGAAGCTTTCATCCGCGACGTGCTGGTCGATGGCCTGCATGTGAAATGGCTGATCGTCGGCGATGACTTCCGCTTTGGCGCCAAACGTGCGGGCGACTTTGCGCAACTGGCCGAGGCCGGCAAGCGCCATGGTTTCGAGGTCGTCAGCCTCCCGACCATCACACATGCCGACAAGCGCATCTCTTCATCCGAAGTGCGTGCCGCACTCGAAGGCGGCGACTTCGCGCATGCGCAGGAACTGCTCGGCCATCCGTATGCGATTTCGGGCCATGTGCAGCACGGCCGCAAGCTCGGCCGCACGATAGGCTTCCCGACGCTGAACCTGAAGATCGCGCACAAGCGCCCGGCAGTGACCGGCATCTTCGTGGTGCAGGTGCACGGCCTCGCCGATCACCCGCTGCCGGCGGTCGCCAGCTTGGGCGTGCGCCCGACCGTCGAAGACAATGGCCGCGTACTGCTCGAAGTGCACATCTTCGACTTTGCGGCCGACTGCTATGGCAAGCGCGTGCGCGTTGAATTCCTGAAGAAGCTGCGCGACGAAGAAAAATACGACGACCTCGACACGCTGACGCGCGCGATCGCCGCTGATGCAAAAGCCGCACGCGACTTCTTTGCGCAGCGTGCGGCCCATCCGACTACGAATACCGAAATTCACTCCTGATCGATCCCATGTCCGACAACAGCAAAAAACCCGAAAGCAAATACCCGGTCAACATGACCGAGACCGCTTTTCCGATGCGCGGCGACCTCGCCAAGCGCGAGCCTCAGTGGGTCGCGCAATGGCAGCAGAAGCAGCTGTACCAGCGCATTCGCAAGGCATCGGCCGGCCGACCGAAGTTCATCCTGCACGATGGCCCGCCGTATGCGAACGGCGACATCCACATCGGCCATGCGGTGAACAAGATACTGAAGGACATGATCGTCAAGACGCGCCAGCTCGACGGCTATGACGCGCAATACGTGCCGGGCTGGGATTGCCACGGCATGCCGATCGAGATCCAGATCGAAAAGCAGTACGGCAAGCACCTGCCGACTGCCGAGGTACTGGAAAAGTCGCGTGCTTATGCGACCGAGCAGGTCGCGCGCCAGAAGAAGGACTTCATCCGCCTGGGCGTCCTCGGTGACTGGGACAATCCTTACCTGACGATGAACTACCGCAACGAGGCCGACGAGATACGCGCGCTCGGCACCATCCTCGACAAGGGCTATGTGTACCGCGGCCTGAAGCCGGTGAACTGGTGCTTCGACTGCGGCTCGGCGCTGGCCGAAGCGGAAGTCGAATACCAGGACAAGCGCGACCCGGCGATCGATGTCGGCTTTGCGTTCGCCGAACCGGAAAAACTCGCCAAAGCCTTCGGTCTGGCCAAGCTGCCCACGGACAAGGGCTATGTGGTGATCTGGACCACGACGCCGTGGACCATCCCGTCCAACCAGGCGCTGAACATGCATCCCGAGTTCAGCTATGCGCTGGTGCAGACCGAGCGCAATGGCGAGCCCGTCCTGCTGCTGCTGGCCGAGAAGCTGGTCGAATCCTGCCTGCAGCGTTATGGTCTCGAGGGCAAGGTGATCGCAAGCTGCAAGGGCGAGGCGCTGTCCGAAATCAAATTCCATCATCCGCTGGCGTCGCAAGACAAAGGCTATGACCGCCTGTCGCCGGTTTATCTCGGCGAATACGTGACTGATGATTCGGGCACCGGTATCGTGCACTCGGCGCCAGCCTATGGTGTGGAAGACTATGCGTCATGCAAGGCGCATGGCATGGCTGACGACGACATCCTGAACCCGGTGATGGGCGATGGCCATTACGCATCGACACTGCCGCTGTTCGGTGGCATGACAATCTGGGAAGCGTCGAAGCCGATCTGCGCCGCACTCGAAGCTGCAGGCTCGCTGTTCAAGCTGGTGATGTTCGACCACAGCTACATGCACTGCTGGCGTCACAAGACGCCGATCATTTATCGCGCGACTTCGCAGTGGTTTGCATCGATGGATCGCCAGCCGAAAGACGGTGGCCCTTCGCTGCGCGAGACCGCGCTGGCCGGCGTCGAAGCGACCCGCTTCTTCCCGAGCTGGGGCAAGGCGCGCCTGCACGGCATGATCGCGAATCGTCCGGACTGGACCTTGTCGCGCCAGCGCCAGTGGGGCGTGCCGATGGCCTTCTTCGTGCACAAGGAAACCGGCGAGCTGCATCCGGATACGCCGGCGCTGCTGGAAAAGGTCGCGCAACTGGTCGAGAAGGAAGGCATAGCGGCCTGGCACAAGCTGGAGCCGGCAGACCTCCTCGGCGCCGATGCAGCCCACTACATGAAGAACAAGGACACGCTGGATGTCTGGTTCGATTCAGGCGTCACTCACCAGACCGTGCTGCGCGGTTCGCATGCGGCCGAGTCGCACTTCCCGGCCGACCTCTATCTCGAAGGCTCGGACCAGCACCGCGGTTGGTTCCATTCGTCGCTGCTGACCTCGGCGATGCTCAATGGCCGCGCGCCCTACAAGGCCCTGCTGACGCATGGCTTCGTGGTCGATGGCGAAGGCAAGAAGATGTCCAAATCCAAGGGCAACGTGGTCGCGCCGCAAAAAGTGTCGGACACGATGGGCGCCGACATCCTGCGACTATGGGTCGCATCCACGGATTATTCGGGCGAGCTGTCGATCTCGGACGAGATCCTGAAGCGCGTGGTCGAAAGTTATCGCCGTATCCGCAATACGCTGCGCTTCCTGCTGGCGAATATCTCGGATTTCGACCCGGCGAAGGATGCGGTGGCGATCGATCAGCTGATGGAGATCGATCGTTATGCGATTGCACGCATGAACGCGCTGCAGGTCGAAATCCGCGCGCACTTCACCGATTATGAATTCCATCCCGTAGTCGCCAAGCTTCAGATGTACTGCTCGGAAGATCTCGGTGGCTTCTATCTGGACATTCTGAAAGACCGCCTGTACACCAGCGGCGTGTCGTCGGAAGCGCGCCGCTCCGCGCAGACGGCGATCTGGCACATCACGCAGGCGCTGCTGCGCCTGATGGCGCCTGTGCTGTCGTTCACGGTCGAAGAAGCCTGGGCCGTGTTCGCCGACAAGGATGCGTATGAAGCCAGCGGCGAGACCATCTTCACGCAGACTTTCTATGCGCTACCGACGATTACCGATGGCGATGCGCTGCTGGCCAAATATGCCGCATTGCGCGAAGTACGCGCCGGTGTGCTGAAGGAGCTGGAAGAAGTGCGGGTGTCGGGCGCGATCGGCTCGTCACTGCAGGCGGAGGTCGAGATCCACGCCCATGGCGACAAGCTGGCACTGCTGCAGGGTCTTGGCGATGACCTGAAGTTCGTGCTGATCACATCGGCGGCGAACGTGGTGGCCGCGAACTCGGCCGATGCCGAAAAGGTCATCGTCAGCCCGTCGAAATATCGCAAGTGCGAGCGCTGCTGGCATTACCGCGCAGATGTCGGTGCCGATGCGGCGCATCCGGGCCTGTGCGCGCGCTGTGTGTCCAACCTGTTCGGCCGCGGCGAAACTCGCCGCGTGGCCTGAGGCGATGCAATGTCGAAGAAAAATGCCGGCCTGATGCTGTGGCTGGGCGTGGCCCTGGTCGTGGTGCTGCTCGACCAGGTAACGAAGATCACGATGACGCGCTTGCTGTCGTACGGCCAGGTCGAATACGTGAACCACTACGTCAACCTGGTGATGGTCTACAACAAGGGCGCGGCGTTCAGCTTCCTGTCCGACCAATCCGGCTGGCAGCGTTATTTCTTCAGCGCGCTGGCTGCAGCGGTCTCGATCTTCATCGTCTGGATGCTGAACAGGAATGCGAATGCGCGACTGTTCTGCTGGTCGCTGTCCCTGATTCTCGGCGGTGCCATCGGCAACCTGATTGACCGTGTCGCCTATGGCCATGTGATCGATTTCCTCGACTTCCATGTCAATGCCTGGCACCGGCCGGCCTTCAACATCGCCGATAGCGCGATCACGATCGGTGCGGCATTATTCGTGCTGGATGAACTGCGGCGAGTGAACCGATGAACCTGACTGGCAAGCACCTCGTACTGGGCCTCTCCGGTGGCATCGCCTGCTACAAGGCCGCCGAGCTGCTGCGCGGCCTGACCAAGGCCGGTGCCAGCGTGCAGGTCGTGATGACCGAGGCCGCGCGCCACTTCATCACGCCGGTCACGATGCAGGCGCTGTCGGGCAAGCCGGTCTTTACCGACCAGTGGGATGCGCGCATCTCCAACAACATGGCGCACATCGACCTGACCCGCAACGCGGATGCGATCGTCATCGCGCCCTGCTCGGCCGACTTCATGCGCAAGCTGGTACATGGCGCGGCGGATGATCTGCTGTCGACACTGTGCCTCGCACGCCCGGCCACGCTGCCGCTGCTGGTCGCACCGGCAATGAATGTCGAGATGTGGGAAAACCCGGCGACACAACGCAATGCACAACAGTTGCGCACCGATGGCGTGACGCTGCTGGGGCCAGTCGCCGGCGAACAAGCCTGTGGCGAAACCGGCCTTGGCCGCATGATGGAACCGGAAGATCTGCTGGAAGAGATACTTGCGTTCTTTCAGCCCAAGCTCTTGCAAGGCAAGCGCGTGATGATCACCGCCGGCCCGACGTTTGAGCCGATCGACCCGGTACGCGGGATCACGAATCTGTCGTCCGGCAAAATGGGCTATGCGATCGCACGTGCGGCACGCTCGGCGGGTGCCGAGGTCACGCTGGTGTCCGGGCCCACGGCATTACCTAAACCGCTGGGCGTACGCTTGCTGCCAGTGACGACAGCACGCGACATGCATGAAGCGGTGATGGCCGACATCTCGGACCAGCAGGTGTTCATTGCCGTCGCTGCCGTTGCTGACTGGCGGGTTGCCAATACGAGCGAACAGAAGCTGAAGAAGCAGGACGGCGAGCTACCGCAGCTGGCATTCGAGCAAAACCCGGACATCCTCGCCGCAGTCGCTGCGCTGCACGACGACCAGCGGCCTTATTGCGTAGGCTTTGCGGCCGAATCGGAAAATTTGCTCGAACATGGCGCGGCCAAGCGCAAGAAGAAGAACATTCCTCTGCTGGTCGGGAACATCGGCCACCAGACCTTCGGCAAGGATGACAACGAGCTGGTGCTGTTCGACGAGCTGGGCCATCACACCCTGCCGCGCGCGAGCAAGGATGCGCTCGCTGCGCTACTGGTCAAGGAAATCGCACGCCGGCTGTAGCACCCACTTCGCATGACATCGACACTGGAGGCAATGCGTAGCCAATGCCGTGCCAGGTGCGAGTCGCGCGGCCAGTCATTACCACTTTCAAACCACTGAACGGAAACACCGTCATGAAGAACGTCGCCGTCAAGATCCTTGATGAACGTATGCGCGAACAGATGCCTTCGTACGCCACACCGGGCAGTGCTGGCCTCGATCTGCGTGCCTGCATTGCCGAGCCGATCACGATCGAACCCGGTACGACCCACCTGATCCCGACCGGCCTGGCGATCCATATCGCCGACCCCGGCTACGCGGCGATGATCCTGCCGCGCAGCGGCATGGGCCACAAACATGGCATCGTGCTGGGCAACCTGGTCGGCCTGATCGATTCCGATTATCAGGGACAGTTGATGGTGTCGACCTGGAACCGTGGTAGCACGGCCTTTGTGCTGAACCCGATGGAACGCCTCGCGCAACTGGTCATCGTGCCGGTGCTGCAGGTAGGATTCGCGGTGGTCGAAGAATTCGACAGCAGCGAACGCGGCGAAGGCGGCTTCGGCAGCACCGGCAAGAACTAAGCGAGCGTCGCACTTCCAAAGCGCTCATAGGGAGGACAGCATGCAGCTCAGCACAGGAATCGCAATCCTCACCCTGGCATTGCTGTCGGCCTGCAGCACGCTGAACACCACGACCGTACCGGCACCGCGCGCCGGCACGACCGCTGCGCCGGCCGAATTGCCGCGCGAAGCCGCTGATCCGAGACTGTCGGCGCTGCTGGCTAGCCAGGACCGCATCTACCGAGTCGCGGCGCCACTGATCACGAAAAATGCGCCGCTGTGCAAGTCTGCGTCCCGCCCTATCCTCGGCTTTACCGCAAAGAACAAATACTCTTACCCACCCGAATTGACGCATGCCGTCGAAGCGACGCTGAAGCTCGACGATAGCCTGCAGGTGATGCAGGTACTCGATGGCAGCGGCGCGCTGCGTGCCGGCATTCGGCGTGGCGACCAGCTGCAGTCGCTGCAGGACCAAGCGCTGCCGCGCGGCGCGCAAGCCGAAAATGAAGCGGCGCGCATCATCGGCCCCATGCTGAAGAATGCGACCGAGATCCGGATCGACCTGCTGCGCAATGGCAAGCCACTGACACTGCAGGTCCCGCTGACGCCAGCCTGCGCCTTTGCGATCGAAGTCGGCCATGCGCCGCATGTGAATGCCTACGAGGATGGGCGTCGCATCATGCTAACGCAGGGCATGCTCGATTTCCTCACATCGGATGAAGAGCTGGCTGCCATCCTTGCGCGTGAAATCGCCCACAATGTACAAAAGCATGCAGCGGCGATGAAGCTGGCTGCGACCATGGGCGGCATCATCGATGCGCTGCTGCCGCTGACGCCCGACCTGAAGCCCTTTGCCGGCAGTGCGGGATTACGCGCCTTCGATGACAAGCTCGACCAGGAAGCTGATCGCATCGCGCTCTATCTGCTGGCTCGCGCCGGCTATGCGCCCGAGGCTGCGCAACGGGCCTTGCAGAAGCTGGCACAGGCTTACCCCGCCAGCGTGACCAATGGCTACACTGCGCTGCATCCGTGGACCGAAGAACGTGCGGCACTGATGCGCACGACGCTGACCGAGATTCGCCAGAAGCAGGCAGCGAAAAAAGTACTGGTGCCCTGAATGAAAAGGCCCCGCCTTGCGGGCGGGGCCTTGAACAACGTAATGTAAGGCTTACTCGACTTCAGCGGCTTCCTGAGGCGGCGCAGCCGGCGGTGTATCGCTCTCGGTGAATTCGAGCTTGATCTGCTCGGTCTCGTCCATGTCGACATTCACGCGACCGCCGGTGACCAGCTTGCCGAACAACAGCTCGTCGGCCAACGCCTTGCGGATCATGTCCTGAATCAGGCGCGACATCGGACGCGCGCCCATCAGCGGATCGAAGCCTTTCTTCGCAAGGAACTTGCGCAGCGTCTCGCTGAAGGTCGCCTCGACCTTCTTCTCGTGCAGCTGCTCTTCCAGTTGCATCAAGAACTTGTCGACCACGCGCAGGATGATTTCTTCGTCGAGCGCGCGGAAGCTGATGATCGAGTCCAGGCGGTTGCGGAATTCCGGCGTGAACATGCGCTTGATGTCAGCCATCTCGTCACCGGCCTGCTTGCTGTCGGTGAAGCCGATCGAACGCTTCTGCAGGCTTTCCGCGCCAGCGTTGGTGGTCATGATGATGATCACATTGCGGAAGTC
>CAZCDW010000020.1:15458-23933 GCA_964497485.1 uncultured Bifidobacterium sp. | reverse complement strand
GTGACGTTCAGCACCAGCAACGGCAGCTCGCTGTGCCCGAACGCATCGGCGAGGCCGAACTGCTGCAGCGAGCGCAGCAGCGCCGGCGCAATACCGCCTTGCACGATGATGCCGACGTCATCGTATTGACCGCCGGGCTTGCCGGCGTGGATTTCATTGAGCCCGTGCTCGACGATGTAGCGACGTGCGGCCGGCAGTCGTTCGTCGATTTTCAGTTTTTCATGGCGGAAGGTCGAAGGCGGATGCGCGAGACGGCCATAGTCAAAGCTGCCGGGCTCGGCCAGCGGCGCCAACGCCGACACGGCAGCCCGACGATTGTCGCGACAGGTGAAGCTTCCGCGCACATGACAGGCGCGTATCCGCAGCTCCATCATCGCCGGCATGTTGGACGCTTCGGACATCGCGAACGCATGCTCGACCATGTCCACCATCGTCGCCAGTTCGGGCCGCGGGTCGAGCAGCAACAGCGTGGACTTCATCGCATAAGCATGCGTGCGCTCCTGCACCACCGATGCGCCCTCGCCGTAGTCTTCGCCGATCACCATCAGCACGCCGCCGGTCACGCCTGGCGACGCCAGATTGGCCAAAGCATCGGCCGCGACATTGGTGCCGACAATGGATTTCCAGGTGACTGCGCCGCGCACCGGGTAATGGATGGATGCACCCAGCATGGCTGCTGCCGATGCCTCGTTCGAGCAAGCCTCGACATGTACACCCAGCTCGGCCACCAGCGATTTGGCTTGCACCATCACATCCAACAGGTGCGACACCGGCGCGCCCTGATAGCCGCCGATATAGGACACGCCAGCTTGCAGCAAGCCCTTGGTGATCGCGAGTATGCCCTCGCCGTGGAAGGTGTCCCCGTCGCCCAGCCTCAATTGTTCTATTTCGTTTTTGAATGAGACTTCCATCCGCCTGTCCCTGTGCGTCGATGGGTAAGCGGGCAACCGATTTTCGCGCCCGCCCGAATCTTCGCGATGATAACCGGTCTATATCGAGCGATCCCTTTTAATAGTCCAAACCGCCGCCATTTGCCCTGCAGCGGCGAAGCATCGCGCTGCGGCGCCGAATTTCAGCAGAAAAGTCATTGCATTCAATGACTTGCACGAAGCTTTGGCGCACCCGACGATAGTCTGACAAGCGTATCAAATTGTTAAACCCCCACAATTTCTGCCGCCATTGATGAAAATTGCAATCAGTTGGTTTAAATTGTGACTGCTTGGTATAAATTACCGACTTGCAGGTTTTTATTGACTGACTGCGACGATATCGCCGCACCGCCAGACCCGCCATTTCAGCCAACGAAAGACGGTCGAGGGTTGTGGCGCGAGGCACCGAGGAGAACGGCATGCTGATGAGCACCAAGGCCAACCGGTATGCGCATGCGCTGATGAAAGCGCGTGCCGGAGGCACGCTTCACCCGCTGATTACGGACGACGGCAAGCTGACACTGGACGATGCCTATGACATCGCCCGCAGCCTGCTGAATATTCGCATTGCCAATGGCGAGACACCGGTTGGGCGCCGCATCGGCTTCTCGAACGAGCGCGTACGCTCACGCTACGGCAAGACCGAAGCCATCACGGCACCGATCTGGGCCACGCTGTTCGACAGCGGCGTCGAATATGCGATGGACAATCACGCGCTGCACAGCCTGACCAAGGCACAGCAGCCGCGCATTGAACCTCACCTTGTGTTCAAGCTGGCGCGCACCCCGGCCGCCGACGCTACCCTGCTCGAGCTGGCCGACTGCCTGGAATGGATGGCGCATGGGCTCGAAATCGTCGTGTCGCCGTACAAGGGCTGGGCCTTCGATGCACCGGATGCGGTTGCCGCCTTCGGACTCAGCCGCAAGCTGATCGTCGGCGAACCACGCATGCTGTCACGGCAGGGACGGCACCACCTGCCCTCGGTGCTGGCAGCAGCTACGCTCTCGCTGTCGAAGATGACCGCCAGCGACAGCGTGCTGGCAGGCGCAGGCGTTGGCAGCGAGCTGATGGGCAGCCCGCTGCACGCACTGCATGCGGTGCACCGCCAATTGCAACAGCAGCCGGATTTTGCGCCACTGCAGGCAGGCGAGATCATCACCACCGGCAGCTGGACCGATGCGCTGCCGGTCAAACGTGGCGAGGTCTGGGCCAGCGCGTTTGCACAGCTGAACCTGCCGGGCCTGAACGTATCCTTCAGTTAAGCCGACGTAAACGCGCCCCGGCAAGAAAGCCGGGCGCGTTTTCATTTCAGCTAAGCTCACGCAAACGCGCCCCGGCAAGAAAGCCGGGCGCGTTTTCATCTGCGTTCGTTGTCGTCGCTCATGTGCGGTATAGTCGGCGGGTTTTTCGCGCCGCCCCTTGCCATGCATGAGCTTCTCCATCAGTCTTCTCGACAACATCACTCACCCGCTGTTTGCTCTGCTGATCATCGCCGTTGCGGTCAGCAGCGTATGGCTGATCGACCGCCGCTTCGCCATTCCGCTCGATGGCGGCCGGGTGCAGGGCATCGACGGCCTGCGCGGCTATCTCGCGGGCACGGTATTCATCCATCATGCGTGCATCTGGTACTTCTTCCTGCGCAGCGGTCATTGGGAAAAGCCCGAATCGAATTTTTACACCGAACTCGGCCGCGCTAGCGTGGCCTTGTTCTTCATGATCACGGCCTTCCTGTTCACGCGACGCATCCTCGCATCGCGATCGATTGCATGGAACCGCCTGTATGTCTCGCGGATCTTGCGCATCGTGCCATTGCTGATCGTGCACCACCTCGCCGCACTGCTGGTGATCGCCTTCATCCGGCTCAATCACCTTCCCACCGTATTCAATGGCATCGACACCGATCGCAAGGTGCTGCTGACCGCGGCCGTGTCGTGGACGCTGGACTACGAATGGATCTTTTACCTGATACTGCCGCTGCTGGCGCTGCTGCGCGGCTCGCGCGTGCCGCTGGTGCTGGTGCTGTTGTCAGCGCTGATGGTGATCGAGCGCCACAGCGAAGTGCTGTCCGAGAACATGCTGCCCTTCTTTGGCGGCGTGTTTGCGGCACTGGTTTCATCGCATGAGGGCCTGCGGCGCTTCGCGCCGTCGCGCATGGCCAGTGTACTGGTGCTGGGCTGTCTCGCAATCGCATATGGGCTTGGACGTGACTTGCCGACGGCAGCCTGGCTGGTCTTGCTGAGCGTAGCGTTCACGCTGATCGCCAACGGCAATACCCTGTCCGGCTTGCTGAGCTGCCGCGTGTCGCGGGCTTTTGGCGAGATCACCTACAGCGTCTATTTGCTGCACGGGCTGGTGCTGTTCATCGCCTTCCGCGTCGTGGCCGGCATCCCGCTGGCGCAAACCCTGTCACCGGCGATGCACTGGCTGGTGGTCGCGCTGGCCACGCCCTTCCTCGTTGCGCTGTCGTATGCCAGCTGGTACTGGATCGAGCAGCCCTGCCTGCGGCGCGTCGACGCCTGGTCGAAACGCCTGCGGCTCTCGTTTATTGAGCCCGAACAAACTCCCTCTCGCCAGCCGGCAATATCAAGGCCCCAGGATGTTGCGGAGCTTGCCGGAAAACTGAACACTGGTATTCGAACCGAAAACCCCTGAAGCACGGCCGCCCCGTGCGGATGTTTTGTTCCTTGCTGCGGATGAGGCTGCGCTCTGCAAGTTGCCACGCTGCGATGTACCATGGCACGGCACATCGCGGATGATGCCCTCGACCCGGAGGCGCACACGATGATGTGTTCCCACCTGTTCCATCGAAGGAGAACGCCATGAAAAAGCTGATTGCCACTGTCCTGCTGTGCGCCGCCCCGCTGGCCTTTGCGCACAACTGCCCCAATGAGATGAAAGCCATCGACGCCGCGCTGCCATCGGCCAAGCTGGCCGCCGCCGACCTGGACAGGGTGAAGGCCCTGCGTGCCGATGGCGAAAAGGCGCACAAGGAAGGCAAGCACACGGAATCGATGAAAGCGCTCGGCGAAGCGAAGAAGATGCTGGGCATCTGAACAAGCGGATATGTATTCCGAACAGCCACCGCGAAGGTGGCTGTTTTTTTTTGGCGCAAGCATAGCTGCTGCGTCGGGTTTGAACCACACTGGCGCGTGGCCAGATGCACAGACCACGGCAAATCCGACGCTGGATGCCCGCGCAGACCGTGGACCGTGAGCCGGCCTTGCTAAGATGCGTTGTTTTTTCTAACGCCACAACAGCCCGGATCCCGACCATGCTCACCACCCCATCACTGATTTTTCGCGTGCTGATCGCCGCTGCAGTCGCGACACTGGCCTTGGCCTTGCCGGTCGCTGCCGGCGAATTGCAGCCCGTTGCCGCGACTTCAGACTGGGTCGGTCCGGCAGTCATGGCGATCTTCTTTGCGGCATATGTGCTGGTCGTCACCGAAGAGATTACGCACCTGCGCAAGTCGAAACCGGTGATGCTGGCGGCCGGGCTGATCTGGGCCTTGATCGGGTGGCAAGCGGCAAGCCAGGGCCTCGGGGATGTGGCCGAGAAGGCCGTTCGTGCCAACCTGCTCGAGTATGCGGAACTGATGCTGTTCCTGATCGTTGCGATGACTTATATCAACGCGATGGAAGAGCGGCAAGTATTCGAGGCCCTGCGCAGCTGGCTGGTGGCGCGTCGCTTCAGCTTGCGGCAGCTGTTCTGGGTCACCGGCCTGCTCGCTTTCTTCATCTCGTCAGTCGCCGACAACCTGACCACGGCGCTGCTGATGGCCGCCGTCGTGATGGCGGTGGGTGCTGGCCATCCGGGATTCATTGCGATCAGTTGCGTCAACCTGGTGGTGGCGGCCAATGCCGGCGGCGCCTTCTCGCCATTCGGCGACATCACGACGCTGATGGTCTGGCAAAAGAATATCGTCGCCACCAATGGCGCCGTCGATTTCTGGACCTTCTTCATGCTGTTCCTGCCGGCACTGGTGAATTGGGCGGTGCCTGCGGCCCTGATGCAATTGGCGATACCCGCTGGTCGCCCCGATGGCAGTGCGGAACCGGTGCGCATGCTCGATGGCGGGGGTGGCATCGTCATCCTGTTCATGCTGACGATCGCGAGCGCTGTCGGCTTCCATCACTTCCTGCATTTGCCGCCGGTGCTGGGCATGATGGCCGGACTGGCCCTGCTGAAGTTCCATGCCTATACGCTGAGCATGAAAGGTCGCCGCAAACGGATGGCGGGCGCATCGCCGGAAGATATTGGTGATCAGCTCGGCTTCGACGTGTTCCGCACGATCTCGCGCATTGAATGGGATACGCTGTTCTTTTTCTATGGCGTGGTGATGTGTGTCGGCGGGCTGGGCTATCTGGGCTACCTGACCGAGTTGTCACGACTGATGTACGAAGGCTGGGGAGCGACAGCGGCGAATGTGGCGATCGGACTGATCTCTGCCATCGTCGACAACATTCCGGTGATGTATGCGGTATTGACGATGTCGCCGGACATGTCGGTCGGCCAATGGATGTTGGTGACCCTGACCGCCGGTGTCGGTGGCTCGCTGCTGTCGGTTGGATCAGCCGCCGGCGTCGCACTGATGGGGCAGGCGCGCGGCATCTACACTTTCTCCAGCCATTTGCGCTGGACGCCGGCAATCGCCGCTGGCTATGCCGCCAGCATCATCGTGCATCAATGGCTCAACCGTGCGGCGTACTGAAGTCTGCTGAGCGCCACGCAAGCCGTCGGAGGCAGCGTGCGGCTCAGCGTAGATTGAAGGCCCGCAGCCCGACTTCGTCCATCGCGCGCTGTTCGACGCGCGCTACGGCCAGCAGGCGATTCTTTTCCTCGCGCTCGACCATCGCTTCCATCTTCACCTGCTCGCGCTGCGCTTCCCGCAGTGCGGCCTTCGCATCGGCCAGCTGCAGCTCGGCCTGGGCCAGTTGCGATACCACCTTCTGCTTGAGCTCCTGCAGATGGTCGAGGAACTGTCGGTAAGCGAGGTTATCGGAAATCTTGTGGGCTTCCTTTTGCGCGGCGTTGTAACGCGCAATGTAATCATCCCGCAGCCGGTCGACATGGGCGACACTGCCCTGCAATTTCTCTACCTTGAGCTTGGCGTCCTGGACAACGGCCTGGGCGTCGCGGGTAGCGGTGGCAGCCTTGTCAGCCAGCACCGTCCAGATATTGTTCTTCATCGTGCCCTCCGTCAGTCGCCGGCCAGTTCGCGCACGCGCTCGCGCGTGGTCTGGTGGTCGACGCCCTCATGCATGTCCTGCCGCAGGAAGGCCTCGAGTTGCGGACGCATCGCGATCGCATTGTCGATCTCGGCATTCGATCCGGGCTCGTAGGCACCGACCGAAATAAGGTCCTGGTTCTGCTGGTACAGCGACCACATGCGGCGCACGCGGTTGGCGCGCTTTTGCTCATCAGGCGGCAGCAAGTCCTGCATCACACGCGAGATGGAACCGTTCAAGTCGATGGCCGGGTAATGCGCGGCATCGGCCAGCTTGCGCGACAACATCACCTGTCCGTCCAGTGAGGCGCGCGCGATATCAACGATCGGGTCTTGCGCATCGTCGCCTTCGGCCAGTACGGTGTAGATCGCGGTGATGGCACCGTAGCCATGACGGCCGACACCGGTACGTTCGATCAGGTTGGGCAGCAGTGCGAACACGGAGGGCGGATAACCTTTCGCAGTCGGTGGTTCGCCGATCGCAAGGCCGATTTCGCGCTGCGCATGGGCGACACGGGTCAGGCTGTCCATCAGCATCAGCACATTCTTGCCCTGGTCACGGAAGTATTCGGCGATCACATGGGTCAGGTGGGTGGCCTTCAGCCGCATCACCGGCGACACGTTGGCGGGCGCGGCGACGACGATGGACTTCGCACGGCCTTCGGGGCCGAGCACTTCATTGATGAAGGCCTGCACTTCACGGCCGCGTTCGCCGATGAGGCCGATCACGACCACGTCGGCCTTGGTATTGCGGGTGATCATGCCCAGCAGCGAGCTCTTGCCCACGCCGGAGCCGGCGACCAGGCCAATACGCTGGCCACGCCCCATGGTCAGCAGGCCATTGATGGCCTTGACGCCGACATCGAGCACCTGGTTAATCGGGCCGCGTTCCATCGGATTCAGTGGCAGGCCGAGCAGCGCCAGGCGATCGGGGCATTCGGGTTTGGGGCCGCCATCAAGCGGCTCGCCGAATGCGTCGATCACGCGGCCCAGCAAGGCCGGGCCCAGCGATGCCTCGGAAGAATTGGTGAGCACGCGCACTGATGCACCGGGGCCGATGCCGATCGGCTCGGTGAAGGGCATCAGGAACAGGGTCTGGTCATTGAAGCCGACGACCTCTGCCTGGATCTTGTTGCCCGCGCCGGATTCAATCTCGCACAGCGCGCCGAGTGGCGCCATGATGCCGCGCGCCTCCAGCGTCATGCCGACCAGCCGCACCAGCGTACCGGTATGACAGGCATCGGGAACGCGCGCATGCGCGATCAGGTCGTTGACGACGGACGCGTAATCAAGCATTGCCGTTGTCGGTAAGCTTATCGGTCACGCTATCGGCCGATTCAGCCATGGCTTCGGTGATCGTATCGGCGTGATCGACACGCGTATCAGTGCTGCCCTCGGACTTCGCCGCCGGTTTCGGATCGGCTTCCTTGCGTGCCGCCGTGATGGTGATGTCTTCCACTGGCTGGCCGCCACGCTGGCCATCGGCGATACGGTCAGACAGGCGGCCGGCGTTGGCGCGCCAGCTCGGGGCGGGCGCCTGCATCAGGCCTTTTTTCAGGCCCGCGACGCGGCGCTGGATCAGGTCTTCGACCACACTGCCTTCGAGCGACGCACGCACGCTGCCGCGCTCGAGCTTGGGGTCGGCGCGCAGCACCAGCGCATCGCCGAACTGCGCGGCCTGCGGCTTGTACTGCTCGACATCCTCCGGATGCAGGTGAATGATCACGGCCTTCTCGCCGGATGCATTCAGCTCGCGCAGGCAGTTATCGACGAGGCGAGCAATGACTTGCGGTGACTGGGTCAATTCCCCACGCACCAGTTGTTCGGCGAGGTGCACACTCAGCATTTTCATCGGCTCGAACATCGCGTCCGGGTTATAAGACAGCGCCTGCATCGCCTCGATCATGGACTGCAGCTGCGTCGTCTTGTCTTCGTATTCCTTGTCCAGCTCTGCACGGGCTTGCGCATAGCCGGCAGCCTGGCCTTCGACATAGCCCTGCTGGTGCGCTTCGGCACGCACGGCTTCGCGCACTTCGGCGCGGCCTTCTTCGCGTGCGGCTTCCAGCCGCGCGTTGAGTTCTTCTTCGGTGATGCCGCTGTGAGCGACCACCGGTGCCGGTTCGGGAGTGGTCTCCGAAGGCGTGGGCCCGGCCGGGGCTTCGGCGGCAATGGCTTCCGCTTCCATATCCTCGGCGACGTCCACGGCTTCGGCTACGGCCTCTGCCGGTGCTTCTGCTGAAACATCGGTATCGACAGAGCTGCCCTCAGCGCTCTCGGTCAATGTCGCCTGTGCCAGCTCGTCGGCAGGTTCTTGCGCGG
>CAZCDW010000020.1:12794-15358 GCA_964497485.1 uncultured Bifidobacterium sp. | reverse complement strand
TCGGCGGCCGCCGGGTCTTCGATCGTCTGTTCAGAAAAAGCATGAACAGGATTGGCCATCACGACTGCATCGAACGAAAACACAGCTTCGGCGCGCTCATCACGCTGCTCGACAAAGGTCTCGACCTTCTTTTCGAGCAGGTTCTGGATGGCGAACGGATTCGAGACCGGATCGAACATCCGGTTCGGCATCCATTCCTTGCGCGCGCGCGCTGATGCCTGCGTATCAGACAAAATCGGCTCCGCCCGAAGCCAGGATCAGCTCGCCCTTCTCGGACAGCTTTCGTGCCTGACGCATGATCTTCTTCTGCGCATCCTCCACTTCGGTCATGCGCAGCGGGCCCTTGGCTTCCATATCGTCGAGGAACATGCCACGCGCACGGCTGGACATGTTGTCGAGGAACTTGTTCTTGACCTCTTCGGTCGCGCCCTTCAGCGCAATCATCAGCTGATCTGGCTCCACCGCACGCATCAGCGCCTGGATACCACGGTTGTCCACCGCCGCCAGGTTTTCGAAGCTGAACATGTTGTCCTGGATGCGCAGCGCCAGTTCTTCATCGATCTGACCCACGCCCTGCAGGATCGAGGATTCGAGTTCGACCTTGGTGAAGTTCATGATCTTCGCCGCTGCCTTCACGCCGCCGAAGCTCGACGACGATGCCGATGCATTGGTCGAGAACTGTTTTTTCATGATCGATTCCAGCTCTTCCATCGCCGACGGCTGCACGGTATCGAGGCTGGCGACGCGCTGCACGACTTCGGCGCGCGATTCTTCCGGCAGGAAGCCCAGCACATCGGCCGCGACTTCGGATTCCAGTACCGACAGGATGATGGCGGTCACCTGCGGATGTTCAAGGCGAATCATTTCAGCGATCGCACGGGCATCCATCCACTGCAGGATCTCCAGGCCGCGGCTGGCACGGTTGGGCATGATGCGGGACAGCACTGATGCCGCCTTGTCCGGACCGAGCGCACGCTTGAGCACGGTTTCCACATATTCGGTAGTACCCAGTGACAGACTGGTCTGCTTCTTCAGCATGTCGACGAACTGGTCGAGCACAACGTTGACCGCCTCTTGCGACATGTCGGCCACCGATACCATCGCCGCGCCCAGCTCCTGTACTTCCTTCGGATCCAGGTAGCTGATGATGTTCGATGCCAGGTCCTCGCCCAACAGCAGCATCAGCACGGCGGCGCGCTGCACATTGGTGATCTCCGCCAGTTCGCGGCGGAGATCATCGGTCATCACTACAGTATTTTCATCAGCCATGGTCAACCTCGGTTTTCTGTCTTTCTTGCTTGCTGCGTCATTCGTTATTTCTTCTTGGGTGCACCTGCACCCTTGAGCATGTTCTTGATCATCAGGACCACCCGGCCCTTTTCCTTCTCGGTCAGGAATTTCATCAGGATCAGCTTGTCGTCATAGCTCTTCGCGTCCGACAACATCTCGGTCGGCAGCGCCACTTTCTTCTTGGGCTTGAATTTCTTCTTCATTGCCTCCAGGTCCTGCTCGCCCTCGGCCGGGGCTGCGTCGGTGGCCGGTGCGCCAGGCGCTGCTGCTTTCTGTGGTTCTGCCATTACTGTTTCCAATCCATTAAAAATTCATGTTCCTGCTTGCGCCGTAGCCGAAGTGTTCGCTGCGCACGCTCTGTGCGTCCTTAATTGCGAACCATGTTCTTCAGCACCAGCGCCACGCGTCCCGACTCCTGCGACACCAGCATCCGGATCAGCGCAACCTTGTCATCATAGCTGTTGGCGGTGTCGAGCATGTCGGCAGTGAAGGCGGGCTTCTTCGGCTTCATCGCCTGCATGCGGGCTCGCAGTTCGTCCAGGCTCTCACCTTCTTCGAGCTCGACTTCGCCCTCGGCCAGTTCGGACTCGTCATCACCCTCGCCTTCTTCGCCTTCTTCGCCGTCGCCTGCGGCAGCCTCGGCGAGCGCCGCTGCTTCGGCCAGCGCCAGTTGCTCAGCTTCTTCGGCGGCCCTAGCCTCTTCGGCGATTCTCGCCTCTTCGGCGGCCGCAGCTTCCTCGGCAGCCTTGGCTTCTTCGGCAGCCTTCGCTTCTTCGGCGGCCTTGGCTTCCATTTCCAGCTTCATCGCTTCGGCAGCCTTGGCCTCGATCGCGGCGACCTCTTCCGGGGTCGGTCCCGGCGGCGGCAGGATCTGCTGGGTAATCGTCGGACCCTTGACCATCGGACGCACCACGGCCAGCAGGAACACGATGATCACGAGCGCTGCAATGCCGATCTTGATGAAGTTCTGGATGTCCGGGTTCGCATACCAGGGCTTCGGCGGTTCCGGTGCCAGCGTCTCGAAGCGGGCCGGTGCGACGGTGACGACGTCGCCACGCTCGGCGTTGTAGCCCACGGCGCTACGCACCAGGTTCAGCATGCGGTCCAGCTCTTCCTGCGTGTATTGCACCGTGGCCGGCTTGCCATCGGCGGTCGGCGGCGCGGGACGCTCGGCCACGACGACGGCGACGGTCAGGCGGGAGATCGTGCCCAGCGAGTTCTTCACATGACGGACGGTACGGTCCATCTCGAAGTTACGGGTCGGTTTGGGGGGG
>CAZCDW010000020.1:0-12784 GCA_964497485.1 uncultured Bifidobacterium sp. | reverse complement strand
ACGGCGACGCCAGCGCGGAGATAGGCGGCGGAGGCGGGGGCGAGCTCGGCATCGCGCCCGGGATACCTTCCGGATCGAGCTTGTACTTGCGCTCGGTGGTCAGCGCTTCGGAACGTGGCTTGACGCCCTTGTCATTGTTGTCGAAGTCCTCGGTGGTGGTCTCGACCTGGTTGTAGTCCAGTGTCAGGTTGACCTGCGCCTGGATCGCGGCTTCGCCAACGACCGGGCCCAGCAGTTCCATCACGCGGTTCTTGTAGGTCTCTTCGGTGCGCTGCTTGTGCTGCATCTGCGCGACCGTCAGGCCCATCGCTTCATCCACCGGATTGTCGGCAGTCAGCAAATTGCCCTGGTCATCGACCACGGACACATTCTCCGGCGTCAGGTAAGGCACCGATGACGACACCAGGTGCACGATAGCCTTCACCTGCGGCGTGGACACGCCGCGGCCGGCATGCGGCGTGACGACGACCGATGCCTTCGGCGTGGCGCGTTCGCGCACGAAAACAGATTGTTTAGGCAGCGCCAGATGGACGCGTGCGCCCTTGATGGTGGAGATCTGCATGATCGAACGCGACAATTCCTGCTCGATCGCGGTGTTGTACTGCACCTGCTCCATGAACTGGCTGGTCGTCATCGACGACTTGTCCTTCAGCGACTCCATGCCGATCGGCTGCGCCTCCTTCGGAATGCCCTGCCCGGCCAGGAAGATACGCGCCTCGTGATAACGAGCCTCGGGCACGGTGATCTGGCCGCTGGTGGTATCGACCTTCGGTTTGAAGTCACCGGCTTTCAGGGCCTCCAGCGCCGCCATCTTGTCGTTCTCGGTCATGCCGGGCATGATCGGACGATAAGGCGCGGACTGGGTCATCTGGAACGACGCAGCGGCAATGATCAGGATGATCAGGATCGCCATCGGGATCAGCGCGCGGCGGATCGCCTGCTGGCGCAGCACGCCATCCATCCATTGCTTGAACTGGTTGAAACCGCCCGCGACACCCTGCATCGTCGCCGGCAACGGTGTGCCGTTCGGTCCGACGGTCGGGATCGGCAATGCGCCCGCGGCGGGAGCACCGGCGGGTGCGCCCGGAGGCATTGCGGGTGGCATGCCACCGTTGTTCATCGTTGCTTCGGCCATGGTTTACTCTCTGGTCGGTTACTGCTGTCGGTTACTGCTGTCGTTATCGGGCGTCAGTGCGTGGCCATCAGACCGGCATGTTCAGGATGTCTTCGTACGCTTTCAAAACCTTGTTGCGGATCTGCAGGGTCGCTTCGAAGGCCAGTGATGATTTCTGCATCGCCAGCACGACATCGGTCAGCGGCACATCCTCGCCACGGTCATACGCCTGGCGCAGTTCGCTTGCATGCTGCTGAATATCGTTGGTCTTCACCACCGCATTCGCGATCGCCTCGCCGAAGGTCGGCTTGCCGACTTCGGGCGTAGGCGGCGTCAGCACCGCCGGCGTGTTGCGGCCGGTGGAATCGATCTGGTGCTGGCGCAGTGTGGCCAGCATCGCGTCGATGTTGGTCTGGCTGTTGATACGGTTCATCATGTTCCTGCCCCTTCAGCGTCAGGCTGCGGACATCGCCGGCATCCCGCGCTCGCGAAACTGCGCCATCTTGTAGCGCAGTGAACGCGGGCTGATGCCCAGCTTGGCGGCCGCTTCATTGCGATTGCGGGTGGTCTGGATCGCGGCCATGATGGCCTGGTATTCGCTGCTCTTGACTGCGCTTGACAGGTCTTGCACGCCGGCCGCTTGCGGCATGGCCGCATACTTCAGTGCGGCGGGCGAGAAATGCGGCACCATCGGCATGGCAGGCATCGAAGGCATGGCAGCCTGCGACGTGCCTTGCAGGGTGTCGTAGCCCGTGAGCTGGCCTGACGCGCCTGCGCTGGCCGTCATGGCCGTGACATCGACTTCGTCGAACATCAATTCGTTTTCGGTGATCGTGTCGCCATTGCAAAGCACCAGCGCGCGCTGCACCACGTTCTGCAGTTCACGCACATTGCCCGGCCAGGTATACGACTGCAGCATCTCGGCCGCGCGCGGCGACAGCTGCACCTGACGATCGGCAGGGCCGAACTTGTTCAGGAACTGCATCGCCAGCGGCAGGATGTCGCCCTGACGCTCGCGCAGTGGCAGTACCGACAACTTGAAGGCGCTGATACGGAAATACAGGTCTTCGCGGAACTCGCGATTGACGATGGCCTCGCGCAAGTCCTTGTTGGTCGCTGCGACCAGGCGAATATCGAGATCGATCTGTGCATGACCACCGAGACGAGTGATCTTGCGATCCTGCAGTACGCGCAGCAGCTTGGTTTGCAGGTGGTAAGGCATCTCGGCGATTTCGTCGAGGAAGATGGTGCCGCCATTGGCTTGCTCGAACAGGCCACGATGCTCTTTCAGCGCGCCGGTGAAGGCGCCCTTCTCATGGCCAAACAGCAGGTCTTCAATCAGGTTCTCGGGCAGTGCCGCGCAGTTCAGCGCGACGAAGGGGCCATTGCGACGCGGCGATGCATCGTGCAGTACGCGCGCCAGCACTTCCTTGCCGGCGCCGGTCGGGCCGACGATCAGTGCGGACACCTGGGTCTGCGCAACGCGGCGTGCCAGTTCCAGCAGGTGCTGGCTGTTCGGATCGACGAACACGAAAGTCTGCGGGCCGGCGGCCTTGGTGACTTCGGCGCGCTTCGGTGCCTGCGCCAGCGCATCGCGCCAGGTCGCTTCGTTCCAGTCATCCGATGCAACCACATGGTAGGCGCCGCGACGCATCGCCTCGATGCCGAGCGCGAACGCGTGACGATCAACGCGGCACAACACCGGAATCGCATGGCCAAAGGATTGAGTGAGTTTCTTCACTTCTTCCAGCAGGCCGGTATCACCCATCAGGCGAATCACCACCAGGCGGGCACGTGCCAGTCCTTGCTTGAGGTCGTCAAGGGTCGCGACCGGCAGCAGCTGCAGGCCGGCAGCTTCCAGCTGCGCGCGCTCGAGCGGGCCGACTGCCGATTTCGGGTCAAGCCACAGGGCCGGGTGAGAAGTTTCGATTGGAGCCATCACGTTGGTTGCCTCGGGAAAACTTTTAGACGGTTCCCTTGTAGCAATCCGTGTGCCAGTCCAATCAGCGAGGATTCATGCGGGTTTTCAGCCGGTGTGTCGGAATCGGCAGGCCTTTGCCGGGGGGAGGAAAGCGTCGGCCGGGCGGCAAGCAGACGGAAAGTCGACAGCAGGAATTTGCCGGTAAGGCGGCAAGCTTTTTCCTGAGCCAGTGCGCCATGCTGGCAACTTCGTTATCTATTTGAAATCAAAGGCGACATCAGACAGGCCAGGCTTTGCCGCCCTTTGCAGCCGCATTCAGCCGGCCTTTATTCGGGACAATCGCGGTAAGCGCTCTTCAGGCAAAGCGTGGCTTGCTGGATCGCTGCGGACTTGTCAGCTTCAGGCATCTTGCGGCCCGCGCGCGCGGCGATATCCGCGCCCTGCCCCTCACCGTTCTGCCGCGCGATCTCAGCCCAGATCAGTGCCTTGTAAGGTTCACTGCGCCAGCCCTCGCCGGACAGGTACATCGATGCCGCCATCAGTTGTGCCGGCGCGTGCCCCTTGCGTGCCGCTTTCAGGTACCAGGACAAGGCCAGCGCCGCATCGCGCTGCAGGCCCGTGCCGCTACGCAGGCATTCGCCCAGCATGTATTCGGCATCGGTATAGCCGCTGTTGGCGGCCTGGTCGAACCAATGACAAGCGGTGCTGGTATCGGGTGCGGTACCGATACCACGGTAATGAAGGGTGCCGAGGTTGTACTGCGCAGCCGGCAGTCCGCTGTCGGCAGCGCGGCGGTACCAGGCCAGTGCCTCGGCCGCGTTCTGCGCAACCCCAAGGCCATGTTCATACAGGTAAGCGAGATTGTTCTGGGCGTGCGCGTCGCCTTCGGCGGCGGGCTTTTTCAATGCGCGGGCGGCGGTCGCGTAATGACCGCGTTCGATGGCCTTCATCGCCGCTGACAGCGTCGCCTGCGCAGGCGCGCACAGCGCCAGCAGCAGGGACACGGCAGCGAACCGTTTCATGCGAACGTGCGGGACGGCGGCACAGCCTCTCCGGAGGCGCCGGCAGGCTGGGATTTGGGCAGGAAGCCCCGGCAGCGCGAACCATCGGCGCGCAGCACTTCGAGGGCGGGGGTGATACGGCTCTTGAATCCCATCAGCTTGCACTGGTAGGGCAGCTTCGGATCCCAGCTGACGGCGAAATGCCGGCATTGCCAGCAATTCGGCGCACCTTCCGGCAGTTTGGACGTCGGGGTGTTCATCGCTTGTCGCGTTTCTTTCGTTGGTAATCAAACCAGGCACGGGTACCGGCAGCAGCCAGTACCAGCGCCAGGAAGATCGCTCCCAGCATGCCCTGGATGAATTCACCGAGGGCCATGCCTTGCGGCAGAAAACGTTCCGGTCTCAGTACGACGGCGACCAACAGCATCGCCAGCACGATCAGCACAATGCGCAACAGGCGGAACACAGGCCGCCTGCGAAGCTCGCTCATGTTGTCCTCGCCAGACGAAATACGATGAACGTATTGTGTCACAGCGAGGACGAGGCAGCAGGGGATCGCCCTGCCCGCCCCCGGTCGATCAGGCCAGTGTTGCCGATCAACCGCCCAACAGTTTCAGCACGGTCTGCTGGCTGGTGTTGGCCTGGGCCAGCACGGCAGTCGCAGCCTGCTGCATGATCTGCGCCTTGGCCAGCTCGGTCGATGCCTTCGCATAGTCTGCGTCTTCGATCTGGCTGCGCGATGCCGACAGATTGGTCGATACGTTCGACAGGTTCGAGATCACATGCTCTAGGCGGTTCATCACCGCACCCATCGTTGCACGGGTCGCGTTGACCTTGTCCATCGCATCGTCCAGCAGTGCGAGCACCGCGTTTGCACCCTCGCGGGTGTTGATGCGGGTACGACGGTCTTCGACGTTGAGGTCGACGTCACCGGTAATTTCGCCGGTGATGGTGCCGGCCTTGCCGAAGTCGGCGAGGTCGATCGTGATGTACTGGTTGGCCGACGCACCGACCTGGAAAGCCAGGCGGCCGACGCGCGGCGGATCCATGTCTTCGCTGGCGCGGCCACCGAAGGTACCTTCCTGGAAGCCCAGCGCGGCGAAGTTGCCGTCCTTGCCAAAGCCCTTGTCGCCGACCGACACCTCGAAAGGCTTGCCGGTCGCTTTCAGCTTCTCCAGCTGGTCTGACGGCGGTGCGCCATCCGGCGACGGCAGCTTGGGCAGCAATGCCGGATCAGAAATCAGGCGAACGGTGCTGTACAGCGTGCGTGCCTCGGTCGAGGTGGCCTTGCCATTCAGGATGCCCGACACGTCGTTATCGCCGTAGCTATTCGGGGTGACGGTTGCCAGCGATACGGTCGGCGGCGTCGTGCCCGTGCTCTTCGCACCGGTCAGCGTGAACGGCGCACCTGCGACCGTCGACGTGATCTCGACGTTGCCATTCTTGACTTCGACCGAAAGATTCTTCAGGTCACCGGCCGTGATCTTTGCATCGATCGCTGTCTTGAGGTCAGCGGCAATCGCGTTCGCTGCGGTCGAGCTGCTGGTCACGGTCACGCCATTGATCACGACGGTGACGGTATCGGCTGCCGCGTTCGTTGCCGGCAGTGTCACTCGCGACACTTGTTTGACCGAGCCGCCCTTGTCCAGGCCGAAGCTGGCGGCCGACACATCCTTCTGGTTCGAATCGAACCAGACCGAGAAATTGCGGCCATCCGAAGTCAGCGTGACGCCGCTACCGTTGTCCGACGCGGTCACACCATGCTGGCCGGTGCGGGCATTGATCGCAGCGACAACTTTCTCGCGACGCGCGGTACCGGTTTCATCTTGCAGGAACACCACCGGCACGGTGGTGCCGTTGACGTACAGGTTATAGGTCGTGCCGCTGGCCGAGGTGGTCGGCACCGAAGTCACGGTCGACAAACCCTTGCTGACCACCGGGTTCGCCATTGCGCGCACGCCGGTCTCATGACTGTGCGAGTTGATTGCTGCAGCGATCGCGATCGCCGAAGCGCTCGGATCGGAACTCGCCGCCACCGAGCTCGACAGTTTGTCGTCAGCGGTCGTGGTCGAGCGGATCTTGATACCGTTGATGACCAGGTCGTCGACGTTCAGTGGCTTGGCCTGCGAAGGCTGGTTCTCTTCGACCGTCGCGGTGCCCATCGTCGATGTCGCATCAGCTGACGCAGTCGTCGACAGCGTGAATGGCGTGCCGGCGCTGCTCGCCGTGATCAGCAATTCACCCGTCGTGCGGCCTTCGCTGACGGTGACGCCCAGCGTCGCATACGAACTGGAGCCCGTGATCGCCGTGATCATCTTGCCGCGCAGTGTCTGCGCAGTGTCATTGGCGGCCGGCGTCACCGAGAAGGTCGTGCCATTGATGGTGACCTTGTACGATTCCGTAGCGGCCGTCGCCGCTCCGGTGAAGGTGACAGCCGACACTTGTGCGATCGGTCCCTGGACCGTATCGCGTGGGAAGGTGTTGAACACCGACTCGTTCTTCGTGAAGTTACCTTCGATCAGACCGGTGCGCTCGATGTCACCGGTGGTGGCGCTCGAGATCACGACCGGGTTCGGGATCTTGGATTCCAGCGAATAAGTACCGCTGTGCACGCCTTCGCGCAGGCCGATACGCTGGCCGAAGACGTCGGCATTCTCCTTGGTCTCGAAGCGGACCTCGATGTTGCGACCGTCAGCGGCGACCAGGGTGATGCCCTTGGAGTCATAGCCGGTGTCGATCGCCTTCACACCGGTCTTGGCCGAGATCTGGTTGATCGCATCCACCACCTGTTGACGCGTGGCGCGGGTATTGTTGAGCGCAGTCGTGATGTCGGCCGATGCAAAGCCGTTAATGAACACGGCACCACTGACGGAAGATGCAGCATCCATCGAACGCCCGGTGAATACGTTCTCGTTCACTTTCGCGTACACACCCGTTCCCGGACGCATGGTGGTGTATTCCTGCGTAGTGTCGACGATGGCCGCCATACCCGTGGTACCCGGCAGCACTTCGGTCTTCGCGACATTGCGCTCCGCGACCGGGAAATCGATCGAGATAGTCGAGCCACCCGGCGCGTAATTGATCACACGGCCGGACGATGCACCGTATTGCGAGCTGTTGCGCAATGCCTGGGCAATCTTGGATGCGGCCAGCACCGAGGTATTCTCGGCAGTGGTCAGCTGGATCGCGACGCCACCCACGGTGATGGTGCCCGGGCTGGGCACGCCGGTCAGCGTGATGGTCTGCGATTCGCCTGTCGTCACACCGGTGGTCGATGCCATGCGGTTGATTGCCGCCGCTTTCGCGATGGCCGAGCCCGCTGCGTTGTTGACGGGCGAGAAAGGATCATCATCTGCATACGATGCACCGATATCGATGCCATTGATGCGCAGGTCGCCGGCGCGCAGCGCCGGAATGCTGCCCTCGACCGCCACGGCGAGGCCGACAGCGCGGCTACCAAAACCGATGGTATTGCCCGCGGAATTCTTGAAGGTATAGGTCAGATCTTGCGAAATGATCTGGCTGTTGTTGCCGTCAGCGACAGCAAACTTGATCGTGCCATTGGTGGAATCCGCCGTACCCTTCAGCGCGATGCTCTTGCCATCAACGGTGTTGAAGCTGGCCGACACGACCCAGGCATTGTTCGAATCCTGTGCGTAGCTGAAACGCAGCTCACCGCTCTTCAGGAACTTGCCGTCGCTCGAAAAGCTTTCGGTCGCCGACGTGATCGCGGCGCGCGGAGGCGTACCACCCGTCGAGGTCGGCGTGACCAGGGTCTTGGTGACACCGGTCGCACCGACGTCGACGTCGATGTCCGGCATGTCGCCATCATTCGCTGCGTAGGTAATGGTCAGCTTGCCCGCGGCCTGGGTGATGGTACGGCCCGAGGTCGTGGGGTTGTAGCTTGGATCCGCTTCCAGCGTTTCCTTGATCTTCTTCGTGAAGTCAGTGATGTTGGCAATGTCGGCCGAGGTGATGGTCACCGCCACGCCGCCGACCTTGATGGTGCCGGTATTGGGCGTGCCACCAAAGGTCAGTTCCTGGACTTCACCGGCATCCTTGCCCGACACGGTACGCACCGTGGTCGGGTTGATGAATACGTCACCGAACTGGCCGACCGACGTGTTTTTGTAGACCGGCATCTCGCCGACGCGCTCGCCTGCAGTACCGTTCAGCACCGGGAAGCCGTTCCATTCGGTGGCCTCGGAGATGTGCACGATTTCCTGCTTCAGCTGCTGGAATTCGAGGTCCAGATAGCTGCGCTGCGCATTGTCGTTGGTGTCGTTGACTGCCTGGATCGCGAGTTCGCGCATCCGCTGCATCATGTCCGTGATCTCATTGGTCGCGCCTTCGGCGGTCTGGATCAGGTTGATGGCGTCGCCCGCGTTCCTCACGGCCTGGTTCAGGCTGCGAATCTGGTGGGTCATCCGCGTCGCAATGGCCAGGCCGGCCGCGTCGTCGGCTGCGGTATTGATCCGCTTGCCGGTCGACAGCTGTGCCATTGCCTTGGACATCACGCCGTCCGTGCGTTTCAGGGCGGTCTGCGAAAACAGCGCCTTCACGTTGGTATTGATGACTGCCATGCTCGATTTCTCCTTCCGGCGTCTTGAGCTTGCTTGTTCTGCCGCGGACCCTATGCCCGCCTATGCATCCAACTATGCAAACGCCGTGCCAGATTAAAAACTACAATAAATTCAATGACTTACAAATTGCAACTGCTGTTATTTTCATCAGCGATATTGGGTGCGGCAATTTTTGTCGGCTTTCCGGCAGGCGTTTGCCGCCGCGCCGGTATGTGTTTGCCGCCTTGCTTGACGCCCCATTTACTTATCAATTCAGTAATCAGCGCTGTACCGCGCCCAAGCCCAGTGCACCGGCCAGCGCGTCATATTCCTTCAGCAGTTCCGGATGCTCCGGGAAGATCGCCAGTGCGATGCCGCAGGCTTCGAAGGCTTCGGCCAGGTCCAGATTGCAGCGCAGCGAGCGAATCAGCATCGAGTAAGTAAATACAGTGGCGCCCTCGCCCTGCATGTCGATCAGCTGTTTCAGCAGTTCGACGGCTTGCGGCCAGTCTTCGCGCACGACCGCCAGCAGGCTGGTGATCGCCAGGATGTCTTCGCTGTCCGGATACAACGCGAGGCCGGCATCGCCGAGTGCATACGCCAGTGCATCACGACCTTCACCCATCAGCGCCTGGATCGCCATGCGGAATTCTTCCGGCGTAAAGCGCGAGACGTCGGTCACGCTGAAAGGCTGGCCGGCGTCGGCGAAATTGATCATGACTTGGGCGAGGTTTGCCATTGTTCTGCTCCTGTTCACATGAAGTGTTGCGGTGGAATTCGTGCCTTTGCGTTGACATGAAAGTCGACGCAAGCGGTCTTGCCGGGGGGATTTAGCAAAAGGGATGCCAGAGCTTCCGGCAGTGGCGACGGATGGCCACGATGGCTATAAAAGGCATGCACACGGCGAGAACTGGCCGCAGCGGACAGCCCTTGCCGCCAAAGCGGCAAACACCTTGCCACCCACCGTCTGTCGACCGGCCGACAGTATTGGGCACGCTTAATGCTATTGAAGGGCGTATCTAATGAAAGGCTCGGTATCACCGGGCCGAGAGGGATGAATCCATGAGCACACGATCCAGCCAGGCTGTCGCTTCGCGCAGCAAGCATGCGCCCACCATCGCCAACGATGATGCGTTCCAGCGCGCAGTCAAACTGCATCAGCAAGGGCAATTGAAGGATGCCGAAGCAGGCTACACGAGTGTGCTCGCTCGCGCACCGCACCATGCGCAGGCCAACTACCTGCTCGGCCTGATTGGCAGCCAGACCTCGCGACCACAGATGGCCATTGACCGCATCAGTCGCTACCTGGCATCCCAGCCCGACGATCATCAGGCACAGGCGATCATGGCCCTCGCCTATTTCGATATCGGCGATTACGCGACCAGCGCTGATCTGTTCGAGCGTGCGCTGCAGCTGTATCCGAACGCAGCACACACCTGGTTCAATCTTGGCAAGGCGCGCTTCGCGCTGGGCCAGCATGAACTGGCGATCGCCGCGTTCGAGCGCGCGCTGACCCTCGACCCGGATTACACCGATGCCGCCATCGTCAAAGCAAATGCGGAACGGGAATTGAAATGGCATGAAATGGCGCTGCTGACGCTGGAGACTGCGATCCTGAAGCAGCCCTTCCGCGCCGAGCTGCACTTCCATTACGGGAACCTGATGCGCGACCTGGGCGAACTGCCTGCTGCGCTTGATGCGTACGGCGCCGCTGTCACGCTCGATACCAACTACTGCGATGCGTGGATCAATTACGCCAGTACCTGCAAAGACCTGGATCGGATGCCCGAGGCGCTGGACGCCTACGATCGCGCACTGGCGCTGGACCCGGAACATGCGGAAGCAAACTACAACAAGTCGTTGGTGCTGCTGTCCGACATGCAGCTTGCCAGGGGCTGGGCGCTGTACGAGCGCCGCCTCGACAGCGAGACTGGTCAGCGCAAATTCCTGGGCGCGCAGCGGGTCCGGCTCGCGCCGGACTGGGATGGACAATCCACGCCGGCTTCATTGCTGGTGATGGGCGAACAAGGTCTCGGCGACCAGATCTTCTTCTCGGCCATGCTGGGCGACCTGCAGGCGCAGGTGCCGGGCGCAACGGTCTGCGTGGAGACACGACTGGTGCCGCTGCTGCAGCGATCGTGGCCGGGATTGCGCTTCATCGACGGATCCGGTTTGCATGATCAGTCTTACGATGCACAGATCTATCTCGGCAGCCTGGGCGCACTGTACCGGCCTGACCTGAAGTCGCTGGATCGCATTAGCGCGCCCTGGCTGCGTGCCGATGCGCAGCGCAGCGCCGCCCTGCGTCATCAAATCGCGCAGCCGGGCAAACTGGTCTGCGGCCTGTCCTGGATCAGCAAGAACCAGGACTGCGGCGATGGCAAGAGCATCGCATTGCAGTCCCTGCTCCCGGTACTGGGACAAACCAACATCGAATTCGTCGACCTGCAATACGGCGACACAAGACAAGAGCGCGACGCGCTGACTACGACACATGGCCTGTCTGTCAGGCACCTCGATGAGCTCGACTGCACACAGGATATCGACGGCCTTGCCGCATTGATCGATGCGTGTGACATCGTGCTGACAGTGTCGAATACCACTGCCCATCTCGCAGCCGCACTCGGCAAGCCCGTGATCGTGATGCTGCCCGATACGCCGGCACTGTTCTGGTACTGGCATGGCCCGGGACTGAAGAGCCCGTGGTACCCGACGGCCTGCCTGTTCCGCAAGTCGGATACCGGCAGCTGGGATCAAGTGATTGATGCTGTGGCCTTGACGCTCGCGGGGATTCGCTGACGTGGGGAGCGCGCTCAAGGAAACCAGTCCGTCGCCGATGGTGACGGCGCAAATGCTGATCTCTGCCGGACGCACCGAAGAGGCATTGGTACAACTCGACCGCATGCTCGACCGCGAGCCGAGGTATGTAGAAGCGCTTGTGCAGCGCAGCCTTGTCATGATCTTGTTGGCACGTTATGAAGAAGCGCTTTCATCGGCTGACCGCGCACTGAAAATATCGCGAGCTCATCCGACTGCACATTCGTATCGTGGCAGCGCCTTGCTCAGCCTTGGCCAGGTCGAAGCCGCATTGAAAGCGTATGACCAGGTCATCGCATTGGCACCGCAAGCGGCCGTCGCCCACTACAATCGCGCCAATGCGCTGCGCCGGCTCGGACGCTGGCAAGACGCGCTGGGCAGTCTGGAAGCGGCATTGCAGCTCAAGCCCGCTTATCCGGACGCGCTGACGCTGGCTGGCATCGTCATGCAATCTGCCGGCGATCTCGCGATGGCCATGCAGTGCTTCGACGAGGCATTGCGACTGCAGCCGCAGGCAGCCGATGCCCATTACAACCGTGGCCTGCTGCTGTTGGCCCTCGGGCATTTCGACCAGGGCTGGGATGACTACGCATGGCGCCTGCAATGGGGGCCGGCCATACGGCAGGGTCAAGCACGCCCGATCGCGCGCGTCGCGCCGGAGTGGGACGGAAGAGCGCTTGACCGGCCCTTGCTGGTACTGCCCGAGCAAGGCATCGGCGACCAGATTTTTTATGCAGGCATGCTGGCCGACCTCGAGGCATCCTTGCCCGGCTCGACAGTTTGTACCGAACCCCGCTTGCTGCCGCTGATGGCACGCTCATTCAGCAAACTTCGCTTCACGACGCCGAATCAACTACCGTTGCAAGAGCAAGGCTTCGGTGCACAAATCCATATCGGCAGCCTGGGACGGATCTTCCGCCGGCAAACCGCGGACCTGGCACGCGTGCGCACCGCTTACCTGCAAGCCGATACCTCACGCTCATCAGGCTTGCGCTCACGCGTGCGTACGCCGGGCAAGATCACTTGTGGTCTGTCATGGGTCAGCAAGAACCAGGAGTTCGGCCGCAACAAGAGCCTCAGCCTAGACCTGCTGTCGACCCTACTGGCTTTGCCCGGCGTGGATTTCGTCGACCTGCAGTACGGCGATACCACTGCGGAGCGTGAAGCCCTCGCTGCTGCACACGGCCTGTCGCTGCGCAAGCTGGACGACATCGATAACTTCCATGACGTCGACGGCCTTGCGGCACTGATCGACGCCTGCGATATCGTGGTCACGGTATCCAATACCACGGCGCACCTGGCGGCCGCCCTCGGCAAGCCGGTGCTGGTGCTGGTGCCGGCCTCGGCCTCGCTGTTCTGGTACTGGCAT
>CAZCDW010000019.1:0-24329 GCA_964497485.1 uncultured Bifidobacterium sp. | reverse complement strand
GTGACCGAGCTGGCGCCGGCGCCATTTTTCTACAAGGCTGAGGATTATCACCAGGATTATTTCCTCAACCATCCGCTGCAATCGTATTGCGCGTTCGTGGTCGCGCCCAAGGTGCAGAAATTCCGGCAGACCTTTGCCGACAAGCTGCGCAAATAAGTGCCAACCGCAGTAACGGCTGCTTACTGCTCGTACATGTAGCGGCGCGACCACGGCAGCGTGCTTGCGCTGCGTCCGGCCTTGCTGCAGACCACCTGGTACAACGAGATCCAGTCGTTCTCGAACGCATGTGCGCATCCGGCCAGATAGATGCGCCAGATCCGGTAGCGACGCTCATCCACCTGTGTGCGTATGCGGTCGGCGTTGCGCTCGAAGTTGTCGGCCCAGGTCGCGCAGGTGCGTGCATAGTGGCGCCGCAGATTCTCGACATCCAGCGCTTCCAGCCCGCCATCCTGCATCGCCGTCAGCACCGTGCCGATATGCGGCAGCTCGCCCTCCGGGAATACATAGCTCTCGATGAATTCGCCGGCGCCATAGCGTGCAGTGCTATGGTCAGTATTGGTGGTACAGATGCCGTGGTTCATCGCCAGTCCTTCATCGGCCAGCAATTCACGGAGACGCGTGAAATACAGCGGTAGGTTTTTCAGCCCCACATGCTCGAACATGCCAACGCTGGTGATGCGGTCGAACCTGCCATCGATGTCACGGTAATCCATCAGCTCGATACGCACCTGGTCTGACAGTCCGGCGGCTGCCACCCGCTCGCTGGCCAGCGCATGCTGGTTCTTCGACAGCGTGATGCCGGTGCAGCGTGCGCCATAGCGCGTGGCAGCGCGTATCGCCAGCGCGCCCCAGCCGCAGCCTATGTCGAGCAGATGATCGCCGGGCTTCACCTGCAGCTTGTTGAGGATATGGTCGATCTTCTTCAGCTGCGCCGTGGCCAGGTCTTCCGTGCCCGTCTCGTAGTACGCGCAGGAATAGACCATGTTCGGGTCAAGGAAGCATTGGTAGAACGCGTTGGAAACGTCGTAGTGATACTGGATGGCGGATGCGTCCTGTTTGCGCGAATGCGCGCGCGGCCTGAACAACTGGCCCAGCCGGCTGCCGTGGACAAAGCCCTGCTCGGCCAGGGTGTTGGCCACCTCGATGATGGCGCGAAGATGGCCTTCGACCTCGAGCTTGCCCTCCACATACGCACGCCCCAGATTGTCCAGCGTGGGGTTGAGCAGATAGCTCAGTGCCGACGGTGTGGGCACGCGTATCGTCACCTCGGGCGCCTGCGTGCTGAAGTCGAAATGGCGGCCATTCCATAATTGCAGCCGCAGCGGCATCGTCGCACGCGCGCGCATCGCATCGACCCATTGCTCGAGCTTTTTTTGCCAGAACATCACACCTCCCGCGGCGGACTATGCCGTCTGGCGCAGGGCTGCGTGTTGACATTCCTCTAAACCTGCTCGTGACTTGCTGTGGCGCAATCAGGATTTTTTCAGGGCTGCCAGCGCTCGCGCCGCCACTGACCGTCATCGCCGAGCGTGTAGACCACGCGGTCATGCAGTCGCGAGCGACGTCCCTGCCAGAACTCCATCCACGTCGGCTTCAGGCGATAACCACCCCAGTGGGCGGGGCGCGGAGGCGTATCGCCATACTGGCGTTCGGCCTCGGCAAACTGCTGCTCGAGTGCTTCGCGGCTGGCGATCGGTCGGCTCTGTGCGGAGGCAATCGCACCCAGTCGGCTCTTCAGCGGGCGGATGTTGAAATAGCCATCGCTTTCAGCCTCGGCCACGCGTTCGACGATGCCCTCGATACGTACCTGCCGTTCCAGCGCTGTCCAGTGAAAGGTCAGCGCCGCATGCGGGTTCTGCAACAGCTGTTCGCCCTTGCGGCTCTCATAATTGGTATAGAAGGTGAAGCCGCGCTCGTCGACATCCTTCAGCAGCACGATGCGCAGCGAAGGCCTGCCATCCGCGTTCACGGTGGCGAGGCCCATCGCATTCGGCTCCGGCAGCTCGGCTGCGACGGCTTCATGGAACCAGCCGGAGAACTGGCGGATCGGGTCGGGATCGACATCATGCTCGGACAGCTGGTGCTGGCTGTAGTCGCGGCGCAGATCGGCGATGGAGATTTTTTCGGTCATGGGTTTCCGGTTTTGTCAGTCGTCAGTGGTTCGGGGGAGGGGCGATGCCCTGTGCCTCATACGTATCGCGCGCCGTGCCGCGACGGGAATGCCGGTTGCGATCACCAGGCCAAGTCCCCAGAACACGGCGAACAGCCCGAGTGTCGCGCCGGCGGCGCCGAAGGCCAGTGGCAGCGATACCGCGCTCGCATTGCCTATGGTAGCCCGAATTCCTATCGCCTCCGCGCCACGGCCGGGCGGCGCGCCTGCATGCAGCAGCGCCAGCACATTCGGCTGGCTGGTGCCCAGCGCCAGCCCGAGCGCGGCCGCAATCACGGCCATGCTCCAGGCCTGCTGCATGAAGGGCATCAACAGGTAGCAGGTGGTGGCAAGGCACAGCGCGCCGGTCAGTACCTGCCATTCGTGATAGCGGCGCACGATGGCCGGCATCGCCAGCCGCACCGAGAAGGTGGCGGCCGAGAAGGTGGCGAGGATCATGCCGATGCGTGACGCCGACAGCCCCAGCTGCACGCCACGTATCGGCGTGACAAAGGTGAACAAGTCCCACGCGGCGGCCAGCAGGATGCCGACCAGGTAGGCACCGCGCAATTCGCGATCGAACAGCAGGCGCAACGCGCCGCCCTCGCGTGCCTTGTTGGCTTCCGCATGCGTTGGCAGCTCCTTGAGCGCACCGCTGGCGGTCAGCACAAAGGCCAGCAAGGTAAACAGCGCGCAGGCGAGATAGGCAGCCGTATGGCTGAGATGATCGATCGCGAAGCCTGCGATCAGCGGGCCGGTGAAAGCTGAAATCGAAAAGCCCAATGACAACTGGCTGAAATGCGCAGCGCGCTCATCGGGCGGCGACAGGCTGCCGACCGCATGCTGAGCGCCGATGAAGATCGCCGTGAAGCCGGTACCGATCAGCATCGCTGCCGGGTACAGTACCGCAATGCCCGGCACCAGGGCGGCCAGCAGCACGCCGGCCGTCGCCGCGATGCAGCCGGCCATCAAGGGCTTGCGCACGCCGATGCGATCGATCACGCGGCCGATACTGACCGCCAGCAGCATCGGGAACAATGCAAACAGCGCAATCAGGGTCCCTACCGTGAATTCCGATGCCTGCAACGACAATGCGTACAGCGAGGTCGTCACCCGCGCCGCGGCCAGCGCCACATGGGCAGTGACGGCGATCGCGATCAGGCGTAAAAGCGGGGACAGCGGGAACAGTCGGGGCATGGAGGGGAAGCTTCAACCATTCAGCTTGGACAAGAACCATAGTTTAAAGCGGTCCCTGCATTGACGTCCGTTAAAATGCGTTATGGCCAGCATCCTTCCCCTTGACCATCTATCACCAGACCGCCGTCCCGACGCAGCGCCGGGTTTGGTTGCGGACGCGACGGACATCGACTACGAGCGTCGCTTCGGTGGCATCGCGCGCCTGTACGGCGATGCCGCGCTGTCGACCTTCCGCAATGCGCATGTCTGCGTGATCGGTGTCGGTGGCGTGGGTTCCTGGGCCGTCGAGGCACTGGCCCGCACGGCGATCGGCAAGCTCACGCTGATCGACCTTGATCATCTCGCCGAGTCGAATGTGAACCGGCAGATCCATGCACTGACCGATACGCTGGGCATGGCCAAGGTCGGTGCACTGCGCGAGCGCATTGCACAGATCAATCCGTACTGCGATGTCACCGAGGTCGAGGAATTCATCGCCCCCGATAACGTCGCCGCGATGCTGCCGCCCGGTCGCTTCGACTATGTGATCGATGCGATCGACAATGCGAAGGCCAAGGTCGCGCTGATCGTGCATTGCCGTGAAAACCGGATACCGCTGGTGACCGTCGGCAGCGCGGGTGGGCAGGTGGATCCCACCCGTATCGAAGTCTGTGACTTGTCACGCACCGAGCAGGAGCCGCTGCTGGCGCGCGTGCGCAAGCGTTTGCGCGCTGCGCATGGCTTTCCGCGCGACCGTCGTCACAAGTTCCATATCGACGCCGTCTGGTCGTCGGAGCCCTTGCGCCAGCCCGAGCTGTGCGATGTCTCTGATGTCAATGCTGACGATGGCAGTGCGGCGCCGTCGAACGCCGGTATCACCGGCATCAATTGCGCTGGCTATGGCTCAGCCGTCGTGGTCACGGCCAGCTTCGGTTTTGTCGCCGCCAGCCATGTGCTGCGCAAGCTGGCCGAGGCTGCTGTACTGCCAGCGCCTGCTGGGGACACTGACCAACCGGCGCAGTCCCATGCCTGAGCGGACCCGCTGACGCGAGCCGGCGTGGTGTTCAGGCCAGCGTGCGTGTGGCCAGCAACTCGTAATGAACGCCACCCTGTATCGGCACCGATTCCACCAGCGCGAGCGTGCGGACCGGCCAGTTCAGTTCGGGCTGCAGTCCGGTCACCACGTCAACTTTTTCTGCATCGCGCGCCAGCGTCACATGCGGACGGAATCCGGCCGCTGACTTGAATGCCACCTGCGATGCGTCGAGGGCGTTGACCAGCGCGTTATAGATCCACAGTAGCGGGTCGGGTGTCGACGCGGGGCCGGCCCAGGCGATGCGCGCCTTGCTGAAATAACCGTAACTGTCGATCGCAAGATTGAAGCGCTGCGCGGGCAGCTTGTCCAGCAAGCTGTCGAGCAGCGGCAGGGATGCACGTGGCTGGCTGCCGAGGAAGGCCAGCGTCAGGTGGAGGTTGGCCGGCGCCACCTTGCGGCCCCGCACCGGTACTTGCAGCGCAGCGAGTGCATCGCGCGTGATCGCATCGGGCCAGAGCGCATAGAACAGGCGCACCTGCTGTTCGGCTGCCGTTGCATTCATTGCTTCCCGATGGCGCGTCATGCGCGATGGCATCGCAGGGTCCGCTTTACAGTTTCACGGCACGCAGCCTGAGGGCATTGGCAATCACCGACACCGATGACAAGCTCATCGCGGCGCTGGCAATCATCGGCGACAGTAACAGGCCGAGCCACGGATAGAGCACGCCTGCGGCAATCGGCACGCCGACGAAGTTGTAGACGAACGCAAAGAACAGGTTCTGACGGATATTGCGCATTGTCATGCGCGACAACTGGCGCGCTTTCGCGATGCCACGCAAGTCACCCTTCACCAGCACGATGCGCGCGCTGTTCATCGCGATATCGGTACCAGTACCCATCGCGATACCGACGCTGGCCTCGGCCAGTGCCGGCGCATCATTGATGCCGTCGCCAGCCATCGCGACGATACGGCCCTGTTGCTGCAAGGCTTGCACGTGCCGGTATTTTTCCTCGGGCAGCACCTCGGCATGCACGACGTCGATGCCCAGCGTCGCGGCAACGGCTTTCGCGGTTCTCTCGTTATCGCCGGTCAGCATCACGATCTTCACGCCGTCCGCGTGCAGCATGCGTATCGCGTCGCGGCTCTCGGGCTTGATCGAATCGGCGACGCTGATCAGTCCGGCCAGCTTGCCGCCGGCGGCGACGAACATCACCGTCTGGCCCATGGCCCGCAGTTCATCGGCCTTCGCATGCAATGTGTCGGTTGCGATACCGGCTTCCTGTAGCAGCAGTGACGTGCCGAGCAGTACTGCGTTGCCGTCGATGTCGCCGCGCACGCCCTTGCCGGTGACGGACGTGAAATTCCGTACCTCCAGCACTGGCAGCGATTGCGTCTGACGGTATGCGAGTATGGCTTGCGCCAACGGATGCTCGCTGGATTTTTCCAGCGCCGCAGCCAGCACCACGACATCGTCACGCTCGAAACCTTCGGCTGCGATCACCTGTTGTACCTTGGGCTTGCCTTCGGTCAGCGTGCCGGTCTTGTCGACGACCACCGTGTCGACCTTTTCCATCAGCTCCAGCCCTTCGGCATCCTTGATCAACACACCTTCGCGCGCACCGCGGCCGATGCCGACCGTGATCGAGATCGGCGTTGCGAGTCCAAGCGCACACGGGCACGCAATGATCAGCACCGACACGGCAGCCACCAGCCCGTTGGCCAGGCCCGGTGCAGGGCCGAGCAAGGCCCACGCGACGAAGGCCAGCACTGACGTCACGATCACGGCCGGCACGAACCAGCCCGACACGCGGTCAGCTAGCTTCTGTATCGGCGCGCGCGAACGTCCGGCCTGATTCACGAGATTGACGATCTGCGACAGTAGCGTATCGCTGCCCACCCTCTCGGCGCGCATCACGAAGCTGCCGCGCTGATTGACTGTGCCTGCCACGGCCTTGCTGCCGATGTGCTTCTGCGCCGGCATCGGTTCGCCGGTCAGCATGGATTCATCGACGCTGGATTCGCCATCGGTCAGCACGCCATCGACCGGCACATTCGCTCCGGGCTTCACGCGCAGCAGGTCGCCGATGCGTACCTGCTCGAGCGGCACTTGCTTCTCGCTGCCATCGGCGGCGATGCGCATGGCCGTCGCCGGTGCCAGCGCGAGCAGCGCCTTCACGGCGGCGTTGGTCCGCAGCCGCGCACGCAATTCCAGCACTTGTCCGAGCAAGACCAGTGACACGATCACGGCAGCCGCTTCGAAATACAGCGGCGGCATGCCATGCATCTTGAATGCGTCCGGCAAGGCCCCCGGGAACAGCAGGCCGACGAGGCTGAACAGCCATGCAGCCATGACACCGACGGCGATCAGGCTGAACATGTTCAGGTTGCCGGACCTGAACGATTGCGCGCCACGTTCAAGGAAAGGCCAGCCGAACCACAGCACCACAGGCGTTGCCAGCAGGCCTTGCAGCCATGCGCTGCCCTGCATGCCGAACACGGCCGCCGCATCGAAGCCGATCAGGTCGCCCATGGCCACCAGCAGCAAAGGCAGCGACAACATCAGACTGAACCAGAAGCGACGCGTCATGTCGTCGAGCTCGGTGGTGTCTTCTTCCAGCGTCGCATGCTCGGGTTCGAGCGCCATGCCGCAAATCGGGCAACTGCCCGGTCCCACTTGCCTGATCTCCAGATGCATGGGGCAGGTGTAGATCGCATCGGCGGGTGCCGCGGCGGCGGCCTTGCGTCCGGGATCGAGGTAGCGCAGCGGGTCGGCATTGAATTTGGCGACGCAACCGGTGCTGCAGAAGTAATAGGTCTGCCCGTCCCAGGTCGCCATCTTCTCCGGATTCGCCGCGGCCTTCATGCCGCAGACCGGGTCGGTATAGGGCTTGTCGATGACAGCGGTCGTTACTGCCGCCGGCGCATTCGTATGTCCATGGTCGTGGCTATTGCCATGGCCGCTGCAGCAGGAGGCGGCCTCGGTGGTCTTGCTCGGGCGACGCAGGTCAGTGCTTTTCATGTCATCGGTTCCTGTGGCTGTGACTGATTCGATTTTCGCGCGGAAACAATGGCTTGTACCTTACGGAACTTGTCATAAATCAAATTTTTGCCGAAAGATTGAGGCTTGCGTGAGCATTCACTGTCGCATTTATCTGTTGAAAAACAGGGTGTGTGGAAAGAACGCAACAGCCCTTAGTACATTTGCACTATTCCGTTTTGCCGATTTCGCAACGACACTGCAGTCAATGACAAATCAGCAACATTTTGTCAGACAGATGGGAGTCCGGTGCGGTGGTCAGACAAAGCCTCCGCCTTTCGGGCGCCCCGGGTAGCAGAGATCCACCTTCCACTACTAGTCAGATTGGAGAGCCAACATGAAATTCCTCGCTAAACACATCAAGGATTTTGCCGCAGATGAGCAGGGCGCGACGGCCGTTGAATACGGCATGCTCGTGGCCGCCATTGCAGCCGTGATCGTCGTGGTTGTCTTCGCACTGGGCGTCAAGATCAACTCGGCCTTCCAGACCATCAATGCCCAATTGAAGTGAACGTGCGACGCGTTCGCTAGTGCGTGCAGGCGTCGCTGTCGGCGCCTTGCACGCGGCAGATTCGTTACGTCCAAGCGGAGAAAAACATGAATGCAATGAGTAAAGCTCGTGCCCGCATTGCGAACCATGCGCACAAATTCTTCAGTGATGAGCAGGGAGCGACTGCCGTTGAATATGGCCTCCTGGTTGCCGCGATTGCCGCGGTCATTGTCGTGGTCGTTTTTGCGCTTGGCGAGAAGATCAATAACGCATTCGCTGTCGTCAACTCGAACCTCCCATAAGAACGAAAGCGGTTCATAAAGGGCACGGGAGCATACACATGCACATCCTTGCGTCAGAGGGAATATCTGCGAGCAGCATCGCCGCGCTCGCCATCACGGTGTTGATCGCTGCCTGGACTGACTGGACGTCGTGGCGTATCCCGAACTGGCTGGTCGCGGGCAGTGCAGCGGCAGCGCTGATGCTGGCTGTCTTCGCGCCGGACGGCATCGGCCTTCGCGCCTGTCTGCTCGGTTCCATGGTCGGCTTTGGCGTACTCCTGCCGCTATACCTGGGCAGGGGGATGGCAGCAGGGGACGTAAAGCTGATGGCCGTGATCGGCATGTATGCCGGCCCGTGGGGTGCCATCGACATCGCATTGCTGACCTGCCTGATCGGCGGCGCCTGGGCCGTCGTGGCCATCGCAATGAAGAAGGATGCGGGTTTGCTGTCGTGGCTGGCGCTGCAATGGTGGTCGCGGACCGCGCGGCCGACGCCATCGCAGGCGGTAACGACGCCGAGTGCAACACCAGCGAAAGCCAGCGGACAAATGATCCCGTATGGCGTGGTGATCGCGATGGGAACTTTTGTCGTACTAGCCGGAGACATGTCCTGAACAGACCCTGAACCCTGCGGGCACGGTCGTGAGGCGCCACCCTGGTCAGGTGCCACTTGCCGGGCCTCGATTACCTGAGAGCTGGAGGCAATATGAAGAACACAAGAACATTAGTCGTACTTGCCATCGCCATCGTGTCCGGGCTGGTCGCCGTCATGCTGGCCTCGACATGGTTGAACCGGCAATCAGCATCCGGTATCGCGCGTGTCGCAGTCGCCGCAACCGAGATCAGCCTTGGCCAGCGCATCGCGCCAGAGATGATCAAGATCGTCGACTGGCCGATCAGCAGCGTACCGAGCGGCGCCATCGACGACCCGAACAAGCTGCAGGGACGTGTTGTCCGCTCCGCGTTGCAACGCGGCGAACCCATCCTTGAAGCCAAGCTCGCACCCGTCGGTACGCAAGGCGGCCTGTCGGCCGTGATCGGCGAAGGGCGACGAGCCATCACTGTGCGCGTGAATGACGTGATCGGCGTCGCCGGTTTCGCGCTTCCAGGCAATTACGTTGACATCATCGTCAACACGCAAAAAGAAGGCGACCGCAACAGTGGCAAGGACCAGGCGATCTCGAAGATCGTGCTCGAGCACATCCTGGTACTGGCGGTCGCGCAGGAAGCCAGTCGTGACGAGACCAAGCCGCGCGTGGTCAACGCGGTGACGCTCGAGGTGACACCGGAAGAGGCCGAGAAGATCGACCTGGCCCGCAGCGTCGGCAACCTGTCGCTGGTGCTGCGCAATCAGGTTGACCCGGCCGCCACCACCACCACCGGCGTGACCAAGGCCACCCTGCTCGACCTGAAGGAAATGGCCCACGCAGAGGAAAAAAAGACAGTAGCCGCGCCCGGCAAATCCAGTCCGAAAAAAATGGCCACCAGGGCCAGGGGCAACGTGACGAAGCAAGCCGAAGGCAGCTCGGGCGCGGCAGTACCAATGACGCCGTCGGTCGCAGAAGCCCCCGCATCGTGCGTCGGCGTGATCAACGGCCTGCGCGGTTCGCAGGAATGCTACTGAGACTGGCATAACCAGGAGGCAATCGCGATGAACAGGACTACCAATAACTTATCCACGATGCGCCGCACTGCTGCCATGATCGCCGCGATGGCAATGGCCGTGACACCAGTCCAGGCACAGCAGGCGGCCGGCAGCCAGGTCGCCCCGACGCCCAAGGCCACCATGCCCGGCCTCACCTGCAACGGTGAAGTGGCATCTCCGGCGAAGATCATTCTGCCGATCGGCAAATCCACCCTGCTGAAGCTGCCGGATCCGGTGACAAACCGCACACTGGGCAATCCCAACGTTGCCCAGGCGATGCTGGTATCTCCCGAGACGCTGTACCTGCTCGGTGTCGCTGTTGGTACCACCAACATGATCTTGCAGGGCAAGCGCGGCAGCTGCAGCGTGATCGATGTGGCGGTCACGATGGATCCGGGCGGCCTGATGAATACCTACAAAGAGCTGATGCCCGAAGAGAGGGACATTCGCGTCACCGCCGCCGCCGACAGCCTGGTCTTGTCCGGCACCGTATCCGATTCGATTGCCGTGGCTCGCGCGGTAGAGCTGGCACAAGCCTATGTGCGCCAGCCCGCTACGATGAGCCAGAACGCGCAGCAGGAAGGACTGGCGAATACCCAGACCGGGGCCCAGCAGACCAACCTGCAGCTGGCGCAACTCCGTGTGATCAATTTGCTGACGGTCAGCAGCGCACAGCAAGTGATGCTGGAGGTGAAGGTCGCCGAAGTATCGAAGTCGCTGATCGACAAGCTCGGCGCCAGTGTCACCGGCGCGCCAAGCAGCGGCATGTGGACCTATAACCTGCTGTCGAATTTCCTGACCGGCACGCTCGGTGGCCAGGCCAATATCACGCGTTCGACCGGCACCAAAATCGCGGTCGAAGCCGAGAAAAAAGATGGGTTGGTGAAGATCCTCGCCGAACCGAACGTGATGGCCATCAGCGGGCAGGAGGGCAGCTTCCTCGCCGGCGGCAAGATTCTGATCCCGGTCTCGCAAAGCAATACCGCCGGCGGCACCACGATCTCGCTGCAGGAAAAGGAGTTCGGCATCGGCCTGCGCTTCACACCTACCGTGCTGCAGGGCGGCCGCATCAACCTGCAGGTGTCGCCGGAAGTGTCCGAACTGTCGAAGGATGGCATCGGGATCTCCAATTTCAACAATACCTCGACGCAGATCCTGCCGCTGATCACGACACGACGCGCGTCGACCACGGTACAGCTGGGTGATGGGCAGAGCTTCGCGATCGGCGGCCTCATCAAGAACAACACGACCACCAACATCAAGGCCTTCCCCATCCTCGGCGAGATCCCGATCATTGGCGCGCTATTCCGCAGCAGCGACTTCCAGAATGATCGTACCGAGCTGGTGTTTGTCGTGACGCCGCGCCTGGTCAAGCCCTTGCCGACCGTAGGCCAGCTGCCTACCGATAACTACAGGGAGCCGTCGCGCACCGACATCTTCATCAATGGCCAGCTGGAGAGGGGAAAGCAGGAAAAGGGTGGCGAGGCCAGCGGTGGCAGCGGCCAGACCAGGGCTGATCCGAACAGCTTCGAGATGAAATAAGTGGCGATGGTCGCATAGCCGATTGCACTGAACGATAAGGAGTTGCCCATGAAAACGATACCGACCGCCATCACCCTGGCCGTAATGGGGTGTGCTGCACTGAGCGGATGCGTACAGACCACGCCCGAATGGGACCGACACTTCGGCGAGGCGGAGCGAATGATGATGGCGCAGCAGGTGCTGAATCCGGACGCCGGTATGAAAGAGCTGCCGCCAGCGATGGATGGTTCTGCATCGCGCGAGTCCGTGGTTCGTTATCGCAGCACGTTCAAGGAACCGCCGGCACCACAGAACGTGTTCAACATCGGCGTTGGCAGCGGCGGCAGTGGCAGCGGTAGTGGCGGCGCTCGCTGAGCAGCTGCCAGCGTTATCAGGCAGCGACCGACATGAAGCCGAGGGAAGTCATGCAAATAGCCATCCATGCCAGGCGGGGACGCCAGCCGCAGCGTCGGCGTGAACAAGGCGTCGTCGCCATCCTGGTGGGGATGACGATCGTGGTCATGGTCGCGATGGTGGGACTGGCGATCGATCTAGGCCAGCTGTACATCGCCAAGTCCGAGCTTCAGAACAGTGCCGATGCCTGTGCGCTGGCTGGCGTGGGCGTGCTGTCGAAGAAGAAGGGAGCGGCCGATGCGCTCGATAGTGCGACCGCTGCGGCGAACCTGGTCGCTGGTCGTCACCGGGTGGTCTTCCAGGACAACGTGGTGGGAGCGACATCTACCGATGGCCAGGTCACGGTGGACTTCTCGAAAGACAGCGCTGCCGGTCCGTTCGCAGACAAAAGCGCCTATGGCGTTGCCGACATACCCGCCATCAAGCATGTGCGCTGCCGGACATCGCAGTCGGCCATCAAGACCTATTTCATCCAGGTGCTGAATGTGTTGCCGGGGGTATCGATCGGCGATCAGTTCGTCAGCGCCACGGCTGTCGCCAAGATGCTGCCGTCGCAATTGACATGCGCATTGCCGGCGGCGATTTGTCAGGGTGAGATTCCGCCCAAGGGACAATGGATGCGCGGTGTGATCGACAAGAGCGGCAATCTGGTCGATTCGCCAGAGAGCGCCGGCTTGCCGAAGTCCAGCGTCAAATGGGTAGATTTCTCGGGTTCGGCCGGTGGCGCGAGCGAAGTATCGAGCTTGCTGACCGGCGATGGCGAATGCACGCTGCCGGTTGAAGGTACCAGCCTGAAGGAATCCGGCGTCAAAAGCTCGGTCGCCGCCGCATACAACTCCCGCTTCGGTGTGTATCAGGGCGGCATCAAGCCCGACGAGTCCGCGCCGGATTACGCCGGCTATGCCTATACCTGGGATAGCTGGCCCAGCCACAAAAATGCGCGCACCGATTATGAAAACAATCAGCTGCCCAAAAACATGCCGTTCCAGGGCTCGGATCCCGCACCGGTGGGCATCAGCGGCGCCACGGATACTTATGACGTCAACGGTACGATCAAGGATGCGTCCTACCTCAAGGCGAATGGGCGTGCGCGGCGCCTGATGTCGGCACCGGTGGTCGATTGCGCCGCACCGTCGGGCTCCCTGCCACTGAAGTCCTGGGCCTGTGTGTTCATGCTGAACCCGATCTCGAACAATCCCAGCGGCAGCATGAACATGTGGCTCGAGTATCTGGGTTCATCGACCGATGCCGACAGCCCCTGTGCATCCAACGGTGTGCCCGGCAGTGCCAGCAGTTCCGGTCCCTTCGTGCCGGCGCTGGTGAGGTGAACCATGGGCCACCGATCATTCACCTCACGCAATCGCAGGCCGGCACGCGCCTTGGCACACAGGCGCCTGCAGCACGGCGTTGCCGCAGTCGAGTTTGCGATCGTGCTGCTGCCGCTGCTGATCATTGCTTTTGGTGCGGCTGAATACGGACGCGCCATCTACCAGTTCAACACCCTGGTCAAGTCAGTGCGTGGCGCAGTGCGCATGGTCGCCAGCACCTCTGCTGCATCGCCCGGCTATGCGAGCGTGGTCGACAAGGCGAAATGCATGGCGGTCTACGGCAACACCGATTGCAAGGGCTCTCCGGTAGCGCCCGGACTGTCAACGTCCAACATCAAGGTCTGTGACCGTGCCAGCTGGGGTGACTGCTCCGGTAAAAACCAGAGTGACTACCTGAATGTCGCGGTCACCGGCGCCAACATCGATCTGGTAGCGGTGCGGGTCAGCGGCTACACCTACCAGTATCTTGGATTGCCATTCGTGACGCCGCAATCCAGCGTCAATTTCAACACCATCGAAGCCGTGATGATGCAAAGCGGGAATTAGGGGCGACGCATGAAGCACTCACATCAGATTCGCATCAGTCGTCGATCCAGTCGTCAATCCAGGCATCGCATGCAGCATCACCAGCGCGGCGCCGCTGCCGTGGAATTCGCGCTGGTCGCGGCCTTTGGTGGTTTCGTGGTCGCCTTGTTTGCGGCGATCGAAGTGGCACGCCTGCTGTTCATGATGAGCTCGGCCAACGAGGCGACCGAGCTGGGAGCGCGCGTCGCTGTCGTCTGCAGCCCCGGATCGACACGAATACTGACGCGCATGCAAGACGTGATGCCGTCGCTTACCGCCAGCAATGTCGATATTGTCTATAGCCCCGCCGGCTGCGCCGATGGTTCGCTGAAGGTGGCGCAGGACACTTGCGACTCGGTCACCGTGGCCATCAAGCCCGGCTTCAAGATCGCGACCTATATCCCGTTCATTGATCTCGGCTTCGACATGCCGCCATTTACGACGACCAAACCGCGCGAGGCACTGGATTCGTCGACCTGTGCCTGAGGCGCGTCGCCATCGAATGCCAGGCCTTGCGCGACAAGCAGAGAGCCCTACAGGTCTACACGAGAAGGAAAACAATGATGAATGCCTTCATCCTCTCCAATGACGGAGAACTGAGGACCCTGGTCAGCCGGATCTGCGCAATGCGCAACCCGGCCATCAATGTGCTGTCCGCGCTGCCCAGCATGCATGCGGACACGATACCGCCGGTGTCGGGCCAGCCCGATCTGGTGATCCTCGACGCATCGAGCTTCGGCAAGGACAGCATGGATGTCATGCAGCGCGTCGCCGAAGCCTATCCACAGGCGGCCATCATGCTGCTCAGCTCGGACCGCTCGCCGGAATACCTGATTTCGGCGATGCGTGCCGGCGTACGTGAGGTACTGACGCTGCCGCTGTCCGTGGTGGACATGGATGCCGCGCTCGATCGTGTGATGCAGAAGTTCAGTACCATCGCACCGCTGGACGGCAAGGTCATGGCCTTCATCGCAACCAAGGGCGGCAGCGGCGCGACCTTCATCGCGGCCAACTTGTCCCATGCGCTATCGCTGCTTGCGCAAAAGCGCGTACTGTTGGTCGACCTGAACCCGGTGTTCGGCGACGCTGCGCTGTATGTGTCAGATATCAAGCCGGGCCGCACCCTGTCTGATGTCTGCCGCGAGATCAACCGGCTGGACCTGAACCTGCTGGAATCGAGCGTCATCCGGCTGTCAGCCACCTTCAGCGTGCTGGCAGCCTCCGACAACCCGGACCCACAGGAAGACATCCGACCCGATCAGGTCGAGACCATACTGCAGCTGGCGCGCCGCCATTACGACTATGTGCTGCTCGACCTGGGGCGCCAGATCAATGCGGTATCGATACGCGCGCTTGACCAGTCGGACATGATCTATCCGGTACTGCAACAATCGCTGCCGCACCTGCGTGACTGTCGTCGCCTGCTCGACATTTTCCATTCGCTGGGCTACCGGAAGGAAAAGATGCAGCTGGTGCTGAACCGGTTCGAGAGTTCGGCGGCATTGGGTATCAATGAGATAGAGCGTGTGCTCGACCAGCGCATCACGCATCGCATTCCCAACAATTACGACGTTGCCAATGAATCAATCAACCAGGGAACGCCGGTGCTGCAGCTCGCGCGCAGCAGCACGATCGCCAAGGCCCTCGCAGAATGGGTCAATCGTCTGACCGAAGGCAGTCCTGCCAACCGCAGCGGCAGCATTATCCGCCGCATCTTTGTCCGCAATCCCGCGGGCAGCGAACTGACCAGGTGACCCCATGATGTCCGAGAACCGTGAAAGCTCAGTCATGAATTTCAGAGACCGTATGGCGGTCGTATCGCCTTTGCGCCAGTCATCGCCCACAGAAATGGATTTCCATTCGTCGGCCTACCAGCAGCTGAAGCGCAACATGCACCGCATCATCCTCGAGCGCATCGATCTCGAGCGACTGCAGTTGCTGAATCCCGAGCAATTCAAGCGTGAGCTGTCGCTGCTGGTCGAGAAAATCGTCGAAGACGAGCACATGGCCGTCAACCAGCAGGAGCGCCGTCAGCTGGTGACGGACATGCAGTATGAAATGCTGGGCTTTGGTCCCATCGAGCCACTATTGCATGACCCGTCCGTGTCCGACATCCTGGTCAATGCGTGGAACAAGGTCTATGTCGAGCGTCGGGGCAAGCTCGAGCTGACGCCAATCACCTTCTATGACAATCCGCATCTGCTGAAACTGATCGAGAAGATCGTCACCCGTGTCGGTCGCCGTGTCGATGAATCGAGTCCGATGGTCGATGCACGCCTGCCGGATGGCTCGCGGGTCAATGCCATCATTCCACCGTTGGCACTCGATGGTCCGGTACTGTCGATACGTCGCTTCTCGGTCAAGCCACTGACCATGGTCGACCTGATCAGCAACAAGAGCCTCACGCCACCCATTGCCGAGTTGCTCGAAGCGCTGGCCAGGGCCAAGGTCAATATCCTGATCTCTGGCGGCACCGGCAGTGGCAAGACCACGCTGCTGAACGTGATGTCGGGTTTCATTCCGCCCGGCGAGCGCATCGTCACCATTGAAGATGCGGCCGAGCTGCAGCTGCAGCAGCCGCACGTGGTTCGGCTGGAAACTCGTCCGGCCAACATCGAAGGCAAGGGTGAGGTGCCACAGCGTGCGCTGGTGAAAAATGCGCTACGGATGCGTCCTGATCGCATCATCCTCGGCGAGGTGCGCGGCGGCGAGGCGCTCGACATGCTGCAGGCGATGAATACCGGTCACGAAGGATCACTGGCGACCATTCATGCCAACACGCCGCGCGATGCGCTGGCGCGGCTCGAAAACATGGTCGAAATGGCTGGCGTCAATCTCGGTGTGCGCGCCACGCGCCAGCAGATCACTTCAGCGATCACGGTCGTTATTCAGATCGCCCGGCTTACCGATGGCACCCGCAAGCTGGTCAGCCTGCAGGAAGTCAATGGCATGGAAGGCGACACCATCACGATGCAGGAGATCTTCCAGTTCAAGCGCACCGGCACCAATCCCGACGGCAAGGTGCTCGGCCATTTCTGTGCGACGGGCATCTATCCGAAATTTGATCAGCGCCTGAAGGAGTTCGGGATCGCGCTGCCGGAATCGATCTATGACCCGCATCGACTGTTCGAATGAACCGGGGTTGACATCACAACGCATCTGAACAGGAAAGCGAGGCTGCCATGGATCTGCTGTATTACGCTTTTGCTCTGCTGGTGTTCGTTGCCGCAGCGCTGACCATCGAGGCGATACACGGTTGGTGGTTTTCGACGCAAAGCCGCGCCGCGCGCCGCCTGAATCAGCGGCTGGATCAGGTCAGGCGCCATCGTATCCTGCCGGCTGACAGCAGTACCGAAGGCCTGTACAAGAATCGCCGGCTGTCCCGGCATGCCCGAGTCGACGAATGGCTGCGGCAGGTGCCGGGTATACACGCACTCGACAAGTGGCTGCAGCAGAGCGGTACCGGCTGGTCCGTCGGCCGTCTGCTGATGAATACGGGTATCGTGTTCGCCGCAGGCTTCCTGCTGTCATTGCTGCTGCTGTCGCTTCTGTCAGTAGCCTTGATCGTTGGCGCACTATGCGCGGTGGGCCCGTTGGCGATTATCTGGAGTCGCCGCGAAGAGCGCCTGATCACGCTCGAAAAGCAGTTGCCCGAAGCCGCCGACCTGGTCAGCCGCAGCCTGAAAGCTGGTCATGCACTGCCGTCGACGCTGACCATGCTGGCCGATGAAATGCCGGACCCGATTGCCGCCGAGTTCCGTATCGTGTCCGATGAGATCAACTATGGCTTGCCGATGTCGGAGGCACTACAACGATTGGCCGAGCGCGTGCCCCTGACTGACTTGCGTTACATGGTCGTCGCGATCCTGATCCAGCGCGAAGCAGGCGGCAATCTGGCCGAAATCATGAGCAATGTGAGCCTGCTGGTCCGGCAAAGGCTGAAGTTGCTTGGCGATATACGCACCATGTCCGCCGAGGGACGCTTGTCAGCCTGGATCCTGTGCCTGCTGCCGGTCGTGATTGCGGGCTTGTTTTTTCTGCTCAGCCCTGATTACCTGAAGCAGTTCATTGACGACCCCGCCGGGCCCATGATGCTGGGCGCCAGCGCGCTGATGATGCTGTTTGGCGTACTCTGGATGCGGCAGCTGATCCGCATCCGCGTCTGAAGGAAAGGAATCCACCATGGATGCACAAGGCATGTTATTCCTCGGTGTCGTGTTCGTCGTCTGGGCCGCGATTGCCGCTGCGGCAGCCTGGTTGCTGATGCCGGACCGATTGCGCCGGCGTGTCGCCAATCTGCAAGTGGAGGCCGAGCCGCAGCTGGGGCAGGAGCAAGGCGTCTGGATGGAGCGCATGCTCAAGCTGACACGACCGCTGGCCAAATTATCGTTGCCGTCCGAGGGCTGGGAGAATTCGCCGATCCGAATCAAGTTCATCAACGCAGGATGGCGCGGTAAATCCGTGCCCTATGTCTTCTTCGGCACCAAGACTCTATTGGCAATGGCCGTACCCATGGCCGCACTGCTGATGAGCGGCGAAGGCATGTTCGCATCCGGCCCGCAGATGCCGATGCTGGTGATGCTGACCAGTGCCTATGCGGGCTACTACCTGCCCAACATCGTACTGAACCGAAAGATCAACGTGCGCAAGCGCGAGATCTTCGAAAGCTTCCCCGATGCGCTCGACCTGCTGACGATTTGTGTCGAGGCCGGCCTCGGTCTCGATGCAGCACTTTCGAAGGTGGCCGGCGAAATCCATATCAAGAGCGAGATCCTTGCGCAGGAACTGCAGATGGTGATCATCGAGCTGCGCGCCGGCTTCGCGAAAGAACATGCGCTGCGCAACCTCGCGCTGCGCACCGGCGTCGACGATATCGACATGCTGGTCGCGATGCTGATCCAGTCCGACCGCTTCGGTACCAGCATGGGCGATTCGCTGCGTATCCACTCGGAGAACCTGCGCACCAAGCGCCGCCAGCGGGCCGAGGAAGCGGCAGCGAAGATCGCGCTCAAGCTGCTGTTCCCGCTGATTTTCTTCATCTTCCCGACGCTGATGATCGTGCTGATCGGGCCGGCCGTACTGCGCATCTATCGGGTGCTGCTGCCGGTGCTGGGTGGTGAGGGAGAGGAGGCGGCTCGGATTTTTTTCATGGAGGACACGATGAAACTCAGGATATCCACCTTGCTCGTGATGGCCGGCAGCAGCCTGTTGCCGGGTTGCGCCTTTTTCGATCCGCCGCAGGTCGAACCGGCTGCGGAGGCGCCGATGAAGATCCTGCCGTTTGCCAGGGTAAAGGATTCGCAAGGCTCGGCCGAGGCCTGGTACACGCTGGGGCGTCACCTGCAGCGCTCCGGTCGGCTGGATGAAGCGGCGCAAGCGTATCGCCGTGCGCTCGACGTCGATGCCGAATACGCAGAGGCCAGGAATGGTCTGGCCGCGATCAGCGCGGGCAAGGGCGATATCGATCAGGCGATTGAGATCCTCGAAGCGCTGAACGCCACTCGGCCCGGACAAGCGCATGTGCTGGCCAACCTCGGCTATGCGCGCTCGCTGAAGGGCCAGACGACCGAAGCGCGCTTGCTGCTCGAACAGGCGGCAGCGCTCGAACCCGACAACCCGTCGATACGCGCCAAGCTCGATGCCGCAAGGGTCGCGATGGGTGATGCCGAAGCCATCAGCAACAGGCAGCCCGAAATCGAGGTGCCGGTCACGGTCGCACTGGACGATGGACGTGCCGAGGAAATCATCGTGCCACTGTCTCCGGGTATCTATGAATTGCGCCAGCAAGGCGTGATCGCCGTGCCGGCGCCGGTGCTGGAACAGGTACGCGTCGCCACTGCAGCGACGGCTACAGTTACAGCCGTAGCTACGGCGACGCCTTCGACTACGACGGTAACTGCCACCGAACTGGCTGCTGCTGGTCCTTCCGTCACGGGTAGCGTGGCCACCAGCGCGCCGCAAGCGATCGTGCCGGCCGGCAGCGGCCGTGACGGACTCAAGCAGCGCATCGGCGAGCGCGTCGAGATCGTCAATGGCAATGGCGTGACTGGCCTTGCGCGTTCCCTGCGCGCGCTGATCAGCAGCGACTGGAAAGTGATACGCGTGCTGAATAATGACAGCTACACGGTGCGGGCGACGCGCATCGAATATGCGAAAAGCCACTATGCGGCCGCGCGACAGTTGGCCAGCGATCTCGGTATCGAAGCGCAATTGCGTCCCAAGCCGGCGGCAGACGATGTGCACTTGCGCGTCGTGCTGGGCCATGACTACCGCAGTCTCGATATCCTGCGTACGCGCTTGTCGATGATGGTGGCGCTGGCCGACGAATAAGCACGCATTGTCGTCACCCTGAAAAACAGGCTGCCGTCCGGTGGAGGCAGCCTGTGTCACGTCCGGGTGGCTCAGTGGGTCGATACTGGCGGCACCGTGCTCAGTCGCGGGTCATTCCATACCACGTCATTGTCCACCGAATACAGCAGACAGGGCACGCTGCTGTTCTTCTGGCAGGCGGTCAGCGCGCGCTCCGATGGATCGTCACCTTCCTCGGCCCAGCTCCATGCACCGGAGCCAGAGATCGCAAACGCACGTGGCGTACCCTTGGCCAGGTACTCGCGGTAGCCAGCCTTGCCCTGGGCACTGACGTTGGGTACGGACTCCACGCTGTTGACCGGCGCAAAGGCGGTGGCCGGCGGTCGTGGGGTATCGGCGATCGCCACGACTTCATCGGCAGGCATGCCTATGCTCTTCAGGAAACGCTCGGTATCGGGCAACCAGATCGCCACACCGTCACGGCTGCCGACCATGCCATGCGCATCATTCTTGAAATTGCCATAGGCGACCAGCTGTGCTGCGCCGCCGCCTGCCTGATATGCCGCTTGCATCTGCTGCGCCAGAGGATGATTGAAGTAGCTATCGTTCTCGCCATAGAACCACAAGGCCGGCAGCGATGAACGTCTGCCATAGTTACCCAATGCCTTGACCAGCGAACCTTTCCAGTCGCAACCGCCGCCATCGATGCGCAGACCGCCGGCGAAGTTGATCAGGCCGCGCACGCCCGGATAGTGGCGGGTGCCGAAGGCCATGGTCGCCAGACCACCATAGGACTGGCCGGCGATGACGATATGATCGCGGTCGATGTAGGGCAACTTGACCAGTGCATCGAGCGCTGCCTGCACATCATCGGCCTGCTGCTGGCCGTTGTCTTTCATGTTGCAGCCAAAGTCAGTATAGGTACCAGTCGATTTTGAAAAGCCCTTGCGCATCGGCACCGCCACCGCATAGCCACGCTTGACGAACTCGCGGGAAAGCGCGAGGAAACGATCGCGATGCTGGGTCGCCGGGCTGCCGCGGTCTTTACCATGGTTCATGACCAGCAGCGGAAACGGGCCGTCGCCGGGTGGTTTGAACAGCGTCGTTTCGAATTGCAGGGGCTTGCCATTGCCGATCACGGGCAGCATCACGACCTGCTCATTGACCGTGGGGTCGATGCCAGCTGCTGGCGTGCTGGTGGTCGCAATGGCAGTTGCGGCGTTGGCAAATGTTGCTGCCATCGTGACCGCAGTCATGGCTGCGAGAATGGCAAGGCGTCGGGCGATACGAGCGAACAGAAAGTGGGTCATGTCGGCTTTATGTTGAGCAAGAGATGCCCATCATAAAGACGCGATTTCCTCACTTCAATGCTGCAAGGAACAATTTACGCAGGTAAATGCAGAATGTGATTTTGTTCTAAGCGATGTCTTGTCGTCGCGATACGAAGAACTGAAGAAGGTTTGTCCTTCTGTTCATCGCATGTCTGGAGCGCGATGAAAAAAGGGCAGGGACGCGATGCGTGCCCTGCCCATGCTGCGGTTGATGCAAGGGATGTGGTGCCGGCGACTCAGCCTTGCGCATCAAGATGCGTGGCCTTCATGCGCGAGGCCAGCAATTTGCCCTTGCGCGCACGCTTGCCTGCATGGTGCGTGAGGTCCGCGCCACTGAGCACGACCTCGGCGGCCTTGCCGCTGCGCTGCGCAGTGCCGATCACCTTCACACTCTTCACGATCGCTTCGGCGGCGAGCAACTGCTCGTCGACATCGAGTTCCATCAGGATGACGCCACGGCCACCCCCCGGCTGATTCTTGATCTCGTCGATGCCGAACACCAGCAGGCGGCCATTGGCGGACAGACAAGCGACCGACTTCGCGCCCTTCGGTATCACGCGTGGCATCACCGGCTCGTCGCCGGTATCGAGGGTCATGAAGGACTTGCCGCCTTTCTGGCGGCTGACCATGTCGCCGGCTTTCGCGGAGAACCCATAACCGGCGGTCGATGCGAGTAGCAGCGGTGTGTCGGCCGGTCCCGCGAAGTAATGCACGAGGCGCGAGCCCGATTCGACTTCGCACAGCGTGGTGACCGGCACACCATCGCCGCGCGCGCCCGGCAAAGCGTTGACCGAGATCGAGTATACCCGGCCATTCGAGCCGAAGGCCAGCATCGTGTCGGTGGTACGGCACTCAAAAGTACCGTACAGCGCATCGCCCTGCTTGAAACTGAACTGCTGCGCATCATGACCATGGCCCTGACGCGCACGCACCCAGCCTTTCTGCGACAGGATCACCGTCACCGGCTCATCGATCACCTTTTGCTCGGCGACGGCACGCTCGGCTTCCTTCATCAGCGTACGGCGCTTGTCACCATACTGTTTCGCATCGGCTTCGATTTCCTTCTGCAACAGCTTCTTCATCGATGCCGGGTTGTCCAGCAAGTCTTGCAGCGTGACTCTCTCTTTGCGCAGCTCGGCCAGCTCCTGCTGCACCTTGATCGCTTCCAGTCGGGCCAGCTGGCGCAGCCGGATCTCGAGGATGTCCTCGGCCTGCCGCTCGGACAATTTGAAGGCTTGCATCAGCGCGGGCTTGGGTTCGTCCGACTCGCGGATGATCTTGATCACCTTGTCGATATTGAGCAGCACCGCTTCGCGGCCTTCAAGGATATGGATGCGGTCATCCACCTTGCCGAGGCGATGCTGGGTACGACGGGTGACGGTCTCGAAGCGGAAACCGATCCACTCGCGCAGGATCTCGCCCAGTGCTTTCTGGCGCGGCTTGCCGTCGGCACCGATCATCACCAGGTTGACTGCGACATTGTTCTCCAGCGACGTATGCGCGAGCAGCAGGTTGCTGAACTCTTCCTGGTCCTGGTTCTTCGATTTTGGCTCGAACACCAGGCGCACCGGCGCATCGCGTCCCGATTCATCGCGCACGGTATCCAGCACGGCCAGCATCGCCTGCTTGGTGCCGAGCTGGTCCGGTGACAGGCTCTTCTTGCCGAGCTTGACCTTCGGGTTGGTCAGTTCTTCGATCTCTTCCAGAATTTTCTGCGCCGAGGTGCCGGGCGGCAGCTCGGTAACCACCAGCTGCCACTGGCCGCGCGCGAGGTCTTCGATCTTCCAGCGCGCTCGCACCTTGATGCTGCCGCGGCCGGACTGGTAGATCTCGCTGATGACAGAAGGCGGCGTGATGATCTGGCCGCCACCCGGAAAGTCCGGGCCCGGCACCAGCGCCATCAATTCGTCATGAGCCAGCTTCGGATTCTTGATCAGCGCAATTGCGGCGGCGGCGACTTCATTCAGGTTATGCGACGGGATTTCGGTCGCGAGGCCCACCGCGATGCCGGATGCACCGTTCAGCAGCACGAAGGGCAGACGTGCCGGCAGCAGCTTGGGCTCTTCGCTGGAGCCGTCGTAGTTGGGCACGAAGTCGACGGTGCCCATGTCGATTTCGTCGAGCAGCAGCCGCGAGATCGGCGTCAGCCGCGCTTCGGTATAGCGCATCGCCGCCGCGCCATCGCCATCACGCGAGCCGAAGTTGCCTTGGCCATCGATCAGCGGGTAACGCAGCGCGAAGTCCTGTGCCATGCGCACCATCGCGTCATACACCGACTGATCGCCGTGCGGGTGCAATTTGCCCAGCACATCGCCGACCACGGCCGCGGATTTGCGTGGCTTGGCGGTCGGGTCCAGCTTCAGCTGGTCCATCGCGTACAGGATGCGGCGCTGTACCGGCTTCTGGCCGTCGCACACATCCGGCAGCGCGCGGCCCTTGACGACCGAGATCGCGTAATCGAGATAGGCACGCTCGGCGAAAGTCGCCAGCGTCAGGGATTCGCCGCCGTCGTCGGTGGCGGATTCGAACAGGTTGGTTTGGTCGGTCATTGTTCGTTGGCTAATTCAAGATCGATCGTTGTGGAACGATGGATCCCAGCTTTCGCTGGGATGACCATTTCAGTGTTTCGCTCTGGATGCCGTCGTCCCAGCGAAAGCTGGGACCCATGGTCGTTATGCCTCAGATATCAGCTTCGACCTCATTCCCATGCTCCTCCAGCCACGCGCGCCGCGCAGCGGCTTCGCCCTTGCCCATCAACATGGTGAAGCGGTCTTCAGAGGCCTTCACGCCGAGGTCGCCAAAGGCGACCGGCAGCAGGCGCCGCGTGTCCGGGTTCATCGTGGTTTCCCACAATTGTTCGGCGCTCATTTCGCCCAGGCCCTTGAAGCGCGCGATGCTCCATGCGCCGTCGCGCACGCCATCCTTGCGTAGCTTGTCTTCGATCGCTTCCAGCTCGCCATCGTCGAGCGCGTAGATCTTCTGGGCCGGCTTCTTGCCGCGTGCCGGCGCATCGACGCGGTACAGCGGCGGGCGCGCAACATGAATAT
>CAZCDW010000018.1:0-25464 GCA_964497485.1 uncultured Bifidobacterium sp. | reverse complement strand
GTCCATCATCACCGAGGTGAAGCCGGATTTGATCGCGGCCATGCAGACGGCGGGCGACTGGCCATGATCCTGGTGCATCACGACCGGAATGTGCGGATAAGTTTCGACTGCCGCCTCGATCAGGTGGCGCAGGAAAGCTTCGCCCGCATATTTGCGCGCACCGGCCGACGCCTGCATGATCACCGGCGCACCGACCTCGTCCGCCGCCTGCATGATGGCCGTCACCTGTTCCAGGTTGTTGACGTTGAATGCCGGCAGGCCGTAACCGTTTTCAGCGGCATGGTCCAGCAATTGGCGCATGGATACGAGTGGCATGGAAATCTCCGGAAAAGTTAAATAGAAATATTGGAGTCAGAAATCTTGTCGCGGGTGCCTGAGGGATGGGTGGCCAAGGTGCTGCGCAGTGGTCGTGCTCAGTGCTCGCCGATGCGCGTGATCTTCAGCGCATTGGTGCCACCGACCTGTCCCATCGGTTCGCCCCAGGTAATGACGATCATGTCACCGTTGCGCGCCAGGCCCTTGGCCAGCAACAAGCGCTCGACTTCGCGCAGCACGGTCTCGCGGTCGATGGATGCCGTGGCCAGTTCCAGCGGATGCACATTGCGCATCAGCGCTGCCTTTCGGCGCGTTGCCAGGCTGGGCGTCATCGCATAGATCGGCATGTCGATGTTGTGGCGACTCATCCACAATGCAGTCGAACCGGACTCCGTCAGAGCGACAATCGCGCGCGCGCGCAGATGATGCGCGGTGAACAGCGCGCCGTAGGCGATCGACTGGTCGATGCGGGTAAAGGTAACGTTCAGGAAATCGGTGTCTAGCGTCGTGTGTTCGGACTTCTCTGCTTCGGTGCACACCGCGGCCATCATTTCGACCGTCTCGACCGGATACTTGCCGGCTGCCGTTTCGGCCGATGCCATCACCGCATCCGTGCCATCCAGCACCGCATTGGCGACATCGGACACTTCGGCGCGCGTCGGTACCGCGTTCTGGATCATCGACTCCATCATCTGGGTCGCGGTGATCACCAGTTTGTTGGATGCGCGCGCGATGCGGATCATGCGCTTCTGCAGCGCGGGCACCGCCGCGTTACCGACCTCGACGGCGAGGTCGCCGCGGGCGACCATGATGCCGTCGGACGCATCGACGATTTCCTGCAACAGCGGTATCGCTTCGGCGCGCTCGATCTTGGCGATCATCTGCGGCTTGAGGCCCAGCGGCTCAGCGGCGATGTTGGCCAGCTGGCGCGCCATTGCCATGTCGGTCGCGTTTTTCGGAAAGGACACGGCGATGTAATCGGCGCCCAGCTTCATCGCGGTCTTGATGTCCTCCATGTCCTTGGAGGTCAGCGCCGGCGCGGACAGGCCGCCGCCCTGCTTGTTGATGCCCTTGTTGTTGGACAGTTCGCCGCCGATCTTCACGATCGTGTGGATCTCGCTGCCGGCGACGCGCTCGACGGTGAGCACGATCAGGCCATCATTGAGCAACAGCACGTCGCCGGATTTCAGGTCGCGCGGCAGTTCCTTGTAGTCGAGGCCGACGCGCTGCTGGTCGCCCAGCTCGCAGTTGGCGTCGAGGATGAAGGCATCGCCCTTCGCGAGCTCGATCTTGCCGTCCCTGAATTTGCCGACGCGGATCTTCGGCCCCTGCAGGTCGGCCATGATCGCGACTTCACGGCCGCAGGCCGCCGCCGCATCGCGCACCATCTGCGCGCGCGCGACATGATCTTCGGCCTTGCCGTGGGAAAAATTCAGCCGCACTACATCGACGCCGGCCGCAATCATCCTCTGCAGCACGTCCGGCGTGTTGGACGCTGGGCCAATGGTGGCGACGATCTTGGTGGCGCGTGGCTTCATGGAAGGTCCGGTCTCTGCGGGGCAGGCCCCTGATATTGGCGAATGCGCCGCTTACGCTGCGCGCTGTTCCAGCACCTCGACCGCCGGCAGCACTTTACCCTCGAGGAATTCGAGGAAGGCGCCGCCACCGGTGGCGTATCGCAGCCACCTGAAATCGAAAAACCCTTGGACTCGGCGATGGCCATTGCCAGCGTCTTCGTGCCATGGCCGAACTGGTCGAATTCGAACACGCCGACCGGGCCGTTCCAGACGATGGTGCCGGCGTCCAGCAATTGGGCGGCCAGCAGCTTGGCAGTGTCGGGACCGATATCGAGGATCATGTCGTCGGCTTCGACGTCAGCGACCTTCTTCACGCTCGCCGCAGCGCTTGCGGAAAATTCTTTCGCACACACGACATCCGTCGGGATAGGCACCGACGCGCCGCGCGCGGCCATCATGTCGATGATGGCCTTGGCTTCGTTCACGAGGTCCGGCTCGGCCAGCGACTTGCCGATGTTCAGTCCGGCAGCCAGCATGAAGGTATTGGCGATGCCGCCACCGACGATCAGGCGATCCACCTTGCTGGCCAGCGATTTCAGGATGGTGAGCTTGGTCGACACTTTGGAACCGGCAACGATGGCCGCCAGTGGCCGCGCCGGCTGACCCAATGCCTTGCCCAGCGCGTCGAGTTCAGCCGCCAGCAGCGGGCCAGCACAGGCGACCGGCGCAAATTTGGCGATGCCATGTGTGGTGGCTTCGGCGCGGTGCGCGGTGCCGAAGGCGTCGTTCACATAGACGTCGCACAGCTTCGCCATCTTCTGCGCCAGCTCGTCGTTGTTCTTTTTCTCGCCCTTGTTCACGCGGCAGTTTTCGAGCAGCACGACCTCGCCGGCAGCCACATCGACGCCATCGACCCAGTTGGCTTTCAGCGCAACGGGTTTGCCGAGCAGTTCAGCAAGGCGGGTCGCGATCGGCGCCAGCGAATCCTCGGGCTTGAACTCGCCTTCGGTCGGTCGACCGAGGTGGGAGGTGACCATCACCGCTGCACCAGCGTCGAGCGCCAGCCTGATCGCCGGGACCGATGCGCGAATGCGCGTATCTTCGGTGATCTTGCCCGCATCATCCTGCGGCACGTTGAGGTCAGCACGAATGAAAACGCGCTTGCCGCGCAGCTGGCCGGCGGCGGCCAGGTCACTCAGACGTTTGAATTGCATGATGGGCGGGGGTGGCGGATTGAAAACCCGCTATTTTACCTGACGGACCTAGCCTTGGACCGTTGTCACTCCGGCATGGGAAAGCAGCGAAGCCCGTCTTCAACCGATCAGCCGCAGCAGCGTAAAAACTGCCATCCCGAAGGCCAGCGTGGCCAGCAGGTGCCGGGTCCACAGGAAGAAGAGGGTCGCCGCGACGGCGGCCAGCAAGCGGATGTTGGTCCACGGGACGACGACGGCGCCGTTCTGCATCAGCAGGTCGGGCGCAAGGATGGCCGCCAGTGCGACCGCCGGCACATAGGTCAGCGCCTGCTGCAGCCAGGCCGGCATCTTCGACGCGCCGCGGTGCATGAAGAAAAAGCTGCGGGTGACCACCGTGGTGGCTGCCATCAGCAGCATCAGCAGTCCGTACTCGAGCGCACTCACGAGGCCTCCCCTTTCTCCAGTGGGACCGGCTTGCGCAACAGGCGCTCGGCACCCATCGCCGCCGCGATGCCGGCGACGGTGGCTGCCAGCAGACCAATGCGATACGGCCAGCCTGCGGTCAGCACCGACACCACCGACGCCACGATCACGCCGGCCAGCGTCGGGCGGCCGCGCACCAGCGGTATCGTGATCGCCAGCAGCGCGAGCGTGCCGGCAAAACCGATGCCCCAGCTGGCCGGGATCTGGCTGGCGAGCAGGATGCCGACGATCGTGCCCAGCTGCCAGGCCCACCAGTTCGGGATCACCAGGCCACGGAAAAAGCCGACCTTGCCGGCCGGCCTGGCCACCGTGTGCGACGGAAAACGCTGCGGAAAGAAGGCCATCACCAGATCGACATTCAGGTAGCCGTACCAGAGGCGCTTCGGCCACTTCAGGTGCGAAAAATGCGGGCCAATGACGGCACTGAAGATCACGAAGCGCAAATTGACCATCAGTGCAGTGAACACGGTGACCCAGATCGGCGCGCTGGCGGCAATCAGCGGCAGCGCGGCGAGTTGCGCCGAGCCTGCGTACACGATGAAAGTCATGGCCAGCGCCTGCCACAGCGCGAGGCCGGACTGCACCATCGCCATGCCCGTCACCATGCCCCACGCGAACAGCCCAGGCATGGTCTGCGCGCTGATACGCACTGCATCCCAGAAGGCGCTCTTGTCGCGTTCGGCCAGTTCCGCCGGCGTGTGTTTCATGGGGTGATCAGGGCACGGGAAAGGGGTGTCCGTAGCATTCGGACAATCCAATATTCTACCGAGCAAGCCGCCGCGACGATTGAATCCGCTAAAATCCACCCTTTGCAACAAATAAGCACGGGAGATTCGAACATGTCCATGGCCGACCGCGACGGCAAAATCTGGAAAGATGGCCAACTGGTTGATTGGCGCGAAGCCAACCTTCATATGCTCACGCACAGCCTGCACTATGGCATGGCCGTGTTCGAGGGCGTACGCGCCTACAAGACCGTCGACGGCACAGCGATCTTCCGCCTGAAGGAACATACGCAGCGCCTGTTCAACTCGGCCAAGATCTTCCAGATGGCCGTACCGTTTGACTTCGACACCCTCGTCGAGGCGCAAAAGGACGTGGTGCGGGCGAACAATCTCGAATCCTGCTACCTGCGTCCGCTGATCTGGATCGGCTCCGAGAAAATGGGCGTGTCCGCACGCGGCAACACCATCCATGTCGGCATCGCCGCGTGGCCGTGGGGCGCCTACCTCGGCGAAGACGGCCTCGCACGCGGCATCCGCGTGAAGACCTCATCGTTCACCCGCCACCATGTGAACGTGTCGATGGTGCGCGCCAAGGCCAGCGGCTATTACATCAACTCCATCCTCGCCAATCAGGAAGTGACCGCCGAGGGCTATGACGAGGCCCTGCTGCTCGATACCGATGGCTATGTGTCCGAAGGCGCCGGCGAGAACGTGTTCATCGTCAAGAACGGCAAGATCTACACGCCGGACCTGGCCAGCTGCCTGGACGGCATCACCCGCGACTCGGTGCTGACGATGGCGCGCGACCTCGGCATCGATGTCATCGAGAAGCGCATCACGCGCGACGAAATGTCTTGCGCCGACGAAGCCTTCTTCACCGGCACCGCCGAGAAGCTGCAGTCGCTGTTCTTCGACGTGGTCGGCGGCAAGGCGGCCAAGTACAAGCACTGGCTGTCGCAGGTATAAATAATCGACAGCAACAGGCAAGGAGGAAGGAAGACGCCATGAGCCAGCACGTGCCAGCCATCGAGCTCGACAGCCAGGACCTGCCCGCGTATTGCCCGAACAAGGCGATGCCGGTGTGGTCGTCGCATCCGCGTGTCTTCCTCGACTTCAATACTCACGGCGAGTCGAAATGCCCGTATTGCGGCACGGTCTACAAGCTCAAACCGGGCGCCTCGGCTGCCTCGCATTAAGCCTCCGCATCGATGCCCAACGTCACCAAGACCCTCGCCAGCGCCGAAGACGTCGAGCACGCGTTCTATGACGCGATCGCCCGCGCCGACCTCGAAGGGCTGATGGCGCTGTGGGCCGATGACGAGGAAATCGCCTGCATCCATCCAGGCGCACCGCGGCTGCAAGGCCATGCGGCGATCCGCGAATCGTGGGAACTGATCTTCGAGCGTGGCCCGGTGCACATTCGTCCGCGCCACCTGCATGCAACGCACAACATGATGTGCGCGGTGCACAGCGTCGTGGAAGATGTCAAGCGTCCCGATGATCCCGACTGGCAGGAAGCGCACATCCTCGCCACCAATGTCTACCTGAAGACGCCGCAGGGCTGGCGCATCGTGCTGCACCATTCGTCGATCGCCCCCGGCCGCCCGGCCGAAGAGACGCTCGCCGCTTCCGGCATCCTGCACTGAATGTCCGCACGCAGGCGCTCAAGCGATGAGTGATCGGCAGGGACCACGACCATGAGTGACTACCGCGCCCCACTGTGGCTTCCCGGCGGCCACCTGCAGACCATCTACCCGGCCAAGGTCATCAACACGCCCGAGGTCACGCTGGCGCGCGAGCGCTGGGACACGCCGGACGGTGATTTCATCGATGTCGACTTCGTCGAGGGCCTGCCCGGCAAGCCCATGCTGGTGCTGTTCCACGGCCTTGAAGGTTCATCGTCCAGCCACTATGCGCGCGCGATACTGTCGTACATCGAAGCGTTGGGCTGGTCGGGTGCCGTGCCGCATTTTCGCGGCTGCTCGGGCGAACTGAACCGCGCACCACGCTTCTATCATTCCGGCGATGCCGACGAGATCGGCTGGATACTGCAGCGCATGGCGCGCCATCCGCTGGCGCGCAATGCATCGAATTTTTTCGCGGCCGGTGTATCGCTGGGCGGCAATGCGCTGCTGCGCTGGCTGGGCAGCTTCGCCGAGGACAGCGAGTTTGTCGATGCGGCCTGCGCGATCTCGGCACCGCTCGACCTGAGTGCCGGCGGCAAGGCGCTGTCATCCGGCGTCAACATGATCTACACGCGCGTGTTCCTCAATACGCTCAAACCAAAGTGCCTGGCCAAGCTGGAACAGTACCCGGGCCTGTTCGACCGCGACCGCATGCTGGCCGCGCGCAACCTGTACGAATTCGATAATGTCGTCACCGCGCCGCTGCATGGCTTCCGCGACACGGATGACTACTGGCACCGAGCCAGCGCACGCCATGTGCTGCGCGACATCACGGTACCAACGCTGGTGCTGAACGCACGCAATGATCCCTTCCTGCCCGGCCGGCATTTGCCGCGCAAGGCGTCTTCTTCCGTGATCCTCGAGTACCCGTCGCAGGGCGGTCATGTGGGCTTCGCGACCGGCCGTCCGCCCGGCGTGCTGAACTGGCTGCCGCGTCGACTGGTGCGCTTCCTGTCCGAGCAAGTGCGGCTCAGGCAGGACACGCAGGCCGCAGCCTGATACGCTCCTGTTCATGGATGAGATCGTCCGTCAGGCGATGGCCAAATGGCCCGACGTGCCGCATTGCTACGGCTGGCTGGCGCTGGATGCGCGCGGCGCCTTTCGGATGCGCGATGAAGCGGCGCAGGCGGCACATGCGCCAGGCGACGTGATTCGCCATCCGGCCTTGCTATCCTTCATTCACCGCAACTACCTGCAGGACGAACGTGGTTGCTGGTATTTCCAGAATGGTCCGCAGCGCGTCTATGTGGAACTTGAAAGCACGCCCTTCATCGCACGTACCGACCCGGTGCATGGCTTCGTCACGCACGACGGCGTGCCGCTCGATGGCATACAACAGGCGTGGATGACCGAAGAAGGCCGGCTGGTATTGAAAGCCGGCGACAGACTGGCGATGGTGGATGATCGGGACCTCGGCGATTGCCTGTCGCTGCTGCGCATCGATGGCAGGCTGGTCGAGGATATCGTGCTGATGGACTGGTTGTCCGCACCGCATGCGGGGCTGCAACTGGCCGTCGGCGAGCAATTACTGCCGGTACAGCCGCTACATTCGACCGACCTGCAACAACTCGGCTTTATTGCCCATCCCGCGCAGCTGAAGCGCTGATCTGCGCGCTCCTCTAGCGCTTTCCCTGCTGCTGCTTCATCACGTCGCGCCAGATCGATTGCAGTTCGCGTTCGCGCGCATCGATCACAGCCTGGTCATAGAAGGACGCATCGGGTGCGCCACGCGCAATGCGCAACTGCTCCAGTGCTGCCGGCAACGCACCCGACAGCGCGTAGTACTCGGCCAGTGACATATGCTGCAAGGCCTTCTTGCCCTGCTCTGCATACGCGCGTGCCAGCGCGCGCTGCACGCCGGCATCCTGCCGGTACAGCTGGGCCTGGTCGCGCAGGAAGGCCACCGCCGCTTCCTTGTCGCCCTTGGCGATCAGGCAATCGGCATATTGCATCGCGATCGCGCGCGACAACGGGAAACGCTGCCGGGCCTCACTGGCGATGGCGAAGGCGCCGACAGCGTCGCGTGCCGCCAGCTTCTGGTCGATCTGCAGGCTGCGAATGGCAGGCGTCTCCGGCAGCGCAGGCTTGCGCTGCACCTCGGTATCGATTTCGTCGAGCCAGGCTTTCGCGCGCAGACTGTCGGCCTGTCGCAATGCGATCATGGCCAGCCCGTATTTTGCGCCGAGCACTTGCAGGCGATTACCCTGTCGCAGTTGTTCATTAAAGACCGTGCCGGCATCGCGCCAGCCCTGTGGCGTATCGTCCTGCAGCACACGCAGCCTCGCCTTGATCAGCAGGAAGTCCAGGCTGTCGACGCGCTGCCGGTAAGGCAGGTTGCGTATGCGGGCCTCGATGTCGGCGATACGCTCGGTGGTCAGCGGGTGCGTGCGCAAGTAAGACGGCAGGTTGTCATTGCGGCTGCGGCTGGCGGCTTGCAGGCGACCGAAGAAATTCACCATGCCATTGACTTCGAAGCCGGAACCGTTCAACAGGCTCAGGCCCAGGCGATCGGCCTCGCGCTCAGCGTCCCGGCCGAAACTCAGCTGGCGTTGCGCCGCGAGGCCGGTGCCGCCCATCATCGCCGCACCGGCCAGATCAGGGCTGGTGCGCGCAGCCAGCAAGCCCACCAGCAGGCCGGCCAGCGGCAGCAGCGAATCCTGCTTCTGGTTGCCGATCATGCGCGCAATATGGCGCTGCGATACATGGCCGATCTCATGCGCGAGCACCGAGGCCAGTTCGGATTCGGATTGTGCAGCCAGCACCAGACCGGTATGCACGCCGATGAAACCGCCGGGCAGCGCGAACGCATTCAGCGAAGGATCGCGCACCGCGAAGAAAAAGAAGTCATAACCGGCATCGCCGCGCGCTTCCGGGCTGGACGCGAGCAAGATGCCGCCGAACTGGTTCAGGAAATCGAGGGTAACGCCATCATCGAGGTAATCGCGGTCGCGCCGTATGCTGGTCATCACCTGCTCGCCGAGCTTGCGCTCCATCAGCGGCGACAGCTCCTCGCCGTCGGTGCCGCCGAGATTGGGCAAGGCTTGCGCATGCAATGCAGCCGGTGCCAGCAGCGCCGGCATCGACAGCGCCAGCACACCGGCAGCCAACAGCCGACGCAATGGCGACGCAAGGCACGGCAGCAGGGGCATTGCAGGCCGTTCGCGAATACGGAAAGTCATGGTGCTATGATACCCTCAACCCGGTGCCGCCCATGCCACGTCACAAGCCTTTACAAACTGCAATCCACGCGCAAACCCTGCGTATTTCAGACGAAGCCCAGCACGCAATGAGCCCGAACAAAGAGCATCCCGCCGCCGCCAACGACAACGGCGGCCTGACCCATTTCGATGCAGGTGGACAGGCCCACATGGTCGATGTCGGCGCCAAGAACGATACCCATCGCGTCGCCATCGCTAGCGGCATCATCCGCATGAAACCTTCCACGCTGGCCATTGTGATGGCGGGCACTGCGAAGAAAGGCGACGTGCTCGGCATCGCGCGCATCGCAGCGATCATGGCGGCCAAGCGCACCAGCGACCTGATCCCGCTCTGTCATCCGCTGGCGCTGACGCGCGTCGCGGTCGAGTTTACTGTCAACGAAGACGACCACAGCATCATGTGCAATGCACAGGTCGAGACCCTGGGCAAGACCGGCGTCGAGATGGAAGCGCTGACCGCCGTGCAGGTCGGCCTGCTGACCATCTACGACATGTGCAAGGCCGTCGACAAGACCATGGTGATGACCGACATCCGCGTGATGGAAAAGCACGGCGGCAAGTCGGGCAGCTGGAAGGTCGAGTAGCCGCCGCCGTGCCTCGGCGAGCTCAAACAGGCTTGGCCACCATCAGCCAGAACACTGCGACCAACGCCAGAAAGGCTGGAATCCCGGGCAGCACCCAGTAGCGGAAGTAGCGCCAGAACGGTGGTGGCAGCTCGGGCTGCGCGGCCTGGTCGGCCGTGATGGTCATGCCGAGAGAATCTCGAAGGCCGCAATGGTGTCGGCGTCAAATCTCTGCTCCACGATCTCTTGTTGCGATCGGAGACATTGATCAAAAAATATACGCCATTCGCCATCCGATAAATGGCGACCACGACTGCCGCTCGTCATTGATCACGGGCGGCCACCAGATACCAGTGGATGAACTGGGTCTGCCGGTAAAAAAAGATCGCTCGGGATGGCTTCAAAAGCTTTCCGAGCGCGCGATGTTGCAGTCTACGCGAGACGTTCGGCAGCAGATGAGCCTTACCTGACTCTTTGATTTTCCATCATGATTTGTCGGGCTCTGCACATGGTTCGTGCGATTGCATCGACCCATGCATCGCCAGCCACGGAAAACTCATGGGTCTCGCCCTTGCCACTCGGCTGCCCTTCCTTATCGGTGAAAAACAAAGTCAGCTGCCCCTTGCCCTCGTCACACTGCTGCTGAAGCATGAATGCCGTGCGCGTGGCACTGTTCAACTTGCTGTTGGTCTTTCCCTTGAACATGTAGTCAGCGCGATGCGCAAGGCCCAGATTGGGCGCCTCGAATCCAGTGATCGAGTTTGCGTCGATCAGCAGCACCGTATCTTTCGTCTCACCGACCTGGACCCATTCCACCGGATTGCCGGTGCTCCCGGTTGCAGCCCATACTTGCGGCAGAAGCATGCAAAGCGACACCATACAGACTTGGCGGAGCAGACATAGGGCACCACAAGAGAAGCTCGCTTTCTGACCAGAGGAAGACATGAGGTTTCGTCCTGAAATTGTTATACGCAAATCTGAATGAGCTGACCGACACGCCTCAGTTCGTCACTCGAACGACACCGTATTGGCTCGCAGATTTTTTGAACGCCACCGATCCCGACTTGTTGTCAATGATCTTCACTGTCAGCAGCAAGCCTTCGCCGGCATTTTGTGCCTTGATATCAAAACTCTTCTGAAGCGGTATTTCCAGTCCCTGGTCCGTGACATGGCCAGCTGAAAATATGTCTCGAGGGGTGTACATGCGATATTCCGTGCCGTTTTTGATTTCCAGCTCGGTCTGACTGTACTTGTTTACAAAACAGGCGTTCAGCGTAACCAGCGATGACTCGCTCAGCGAGCAAGAAATCACTGCAGTGAAAGGGAATCGCTTTGCATACTCTTCGCGCGCCTTCTTTTGCTCAAGCGCACGTCGCTCTGCATCGCGTGACTCTCTCTGTTGCCGTTCGGCGCGGATCGCTACGGCCGTTTTTCCCTCTTTATCACCCGCTTGTTTATCTCGCAGAAAATTCAGCAGGACTTTGGGATCCTTGCTGTCGGCATAGCCCGACGTTTTCATCGTACCCAATGCGGCCAGCAAGGTTTCGTCAGAAGTGATCTGGTACTCGCCCAAACCTTTGACCGTCGCAGCATCAACTCCCAGCTTTCTGGCAAATTCGCTTTGGCTGAAGTTGTCGAACCCGACGGCCCTGGCCCAACTCTCTGCAAGTTCATTCTTCGGAACAAACGTACCGATGACATTGTACTCAGTGCCGGAATCGCGCAACAGCGCACTGCGCAGCGCGTTCACTTCAACTGGCGTACCGACAAAGATATGGCATCCCGAATTTCGGAACTGCAAATAAAAATCGTCCAGTGATTTGTACGTTTTGTGAAAATATTTCGTCTCCTCGAATTTTACTTTGGCACTGGATCCTTTGACCTTGCGAACCCATTCCACCGGCAAATAACCGGTGTAAGCGAAGGAATACCCAAGCAGAAATGGTGTTCCTGCGTCACCGGTTTCGATCGCACAGAGTTGAACCTTATCCCTGGGCTCTGAGATAACGATGGATCCGAGGGTGGATACGTCTCCCTTACCGGCAGCCTCGGCAAGGGCATTGACCTTGTTGCGGACCATGTTTTCGGTTGACTGTCTTTTTTCCGCAAGAAGCCGTTGCTGATTAAAAAAACTTTCCTTGCTGAGAGCGCCCAGAATCACGACCGCATGCGGATTACGCTGGATCTCGGGCTCTGCCAACAGCGCGGGCAAGACCTTTCTCTCGATGGCGACCACCAATGGAAAATTCAGCCCATTTTGAAATCTGAAGTTTCCGCTATCGGTCAGACAATCATCCAGCTTCAATTGGGTTTGGGATAGCTGAAATGTCTTTCCCAGCCATGGCACGACAATGGACGACATGACCTCGTTCACCATATCGAGGGTGACGCCGGGGTAGCTCGCTTCATCAGCGATGACACAAAGACGTGTCTCACGCAGCATCCGCGAGCCAGATCTGACGACCAGAACGCTTTCTCCTGAAATATTCTTTTTCTCGGCGATGGGAAGTGCTGCCGCAATGGCGATAATCACCAGATCCGAATCCATCTCCTTCATGTTTTTTGGAGGAGACATCAACGGCGGAATGACTTTCTCGTTCGACTCGGCAAACACGGACGAACAAAGAAAAGTAAGTATAAAAATAACACTGCTCAGCTTGAGTGCACCTCGCATGGCCGTTTCACCTGAAATATAAAATTAATACCCAATCATATCGGTAATTTTCAGGATTTGCTGGCAACGTTCCTGATACGACCGAGGCCAGCGACAACAGCGGAGGGGGATGCGGGCGCGGGTTGGCTCGCCGTCTTTTTCGATCTTTTGAAGCTGGTAAATGACATGCGATACCGGATGCGAATGCTGGCGGCAGCTGGCCTGTGCTCGGTGGCCAAAGCGCGACTGAAAGTCGGGGGGGGCGACGGCATGAAGCCGCCGTCCTTCTACTGCCGCAGGGATGTTGAGAGGGTAGACACAGTGCCGTCCCCGCTACCGACCCGAGTCACGGCGCCCGATCTGGTTCGCCTTCTTACCGAGTGCCTGACCGCAGACGATGCGCCGGGAGGATGCGGGCCGCAGACAAGTCTCTGTCGATAAGCGCGCCTGACTCGGCGCCGCAGAATCAGTGATTGACCAGCTTCGCCGGCAAGCGCAGCACCAGCACCACCGCGATCAACAGAATACCGGCGAACAGAATCAGGCTGTTCTGCGAATTGCCGGTCAAGTCCGTGATCAGGCCGACCACCGAGGTGCTGACCATGCCGCCGACATTACCGAGCGAATTGATTAGCGCAAGCCCGGCGGCGGCAGCGGCGCCACTGAGGAAAGTCGGCGGAACGCTCCAGAAAGCCGCTTGCGTGGTCGATGCCGCCGCTGCGGCGATGGTGAGCACCAGCATCGTCAGCACGAGGCTGTCGAAATGCAACCAGCTGAGCGCGAGACCGACCGCGGTAACGAAACACGGTACGGCGGTATGCCAGCGGCGTTCGCGCAGGCGATCAGCGCGGGCATTGTTCCAGATCGACACGATAATCGCTGCGAAGTAAGGAATCGCCGTCAGCCAGCCGATCTGCACCGGATCACTGATGCCATGCTGCTTGATCAGCGTCGGCAGCCAGAAAATCAGCACATACACCGAGCTCACGATGCAGAAATACGCGATGCTGAGTTGCCAGACCAGCGGGCTCTTGAACGCGCTTGCAAAACCGGAGTGAGACTGGTTGCGGGCAGCCTCGTGGGCGATGTCTTCATCGATCAGCGCCGCTTCCTGTGTATCGAGCCAATGCGCATCGGATGGCCGGTCGGCCAGTATCTTGAGCACCGCGATGCCGAGCACAATCGACGGGATCGTCTCGATCAGGAACAGCCACTGCCAGCCATGCAGGCCGTTGACTCCGGCAAAGGATTTCAGGATCGCGCCTGACAAAGGACCACCGATCACGCTCGACAGCGGTACCGCCGCAAGCAGCAGCGCCAGCACGCGACCACGTCGTGCGGATGGGAACCAGCAGGCCAGGAAGTACATCACGCCGGGAATGAATCCGGCCTCGGCCACCCCGAGCAGAAAGCGCAGTACATAAAACTGGGTCGACGTGGTCACAAAGGCCATCACTGCGCCGATGACGCCCCAGGTGATCATGATGCGCGCGATCCATATCCGTGCGCCTATTTTGTGTAGCAAGGCATTGCTCGGCACTTCGAACAGGAAGTAACCGAGAAAGAAAATCCCCGCACCCATACCGTACACAGTGTTGCTGAAGCCGAGGTCGTCGAGCATTGTCAGCTTCGCGAAGCCGACGTTCACGCGGTCGAGGTAGGCCGCCACCAGGCACAGGCACAGCAGCGGCATGAAGCGCCACATGGCCTTGCGGTAGATGGCATCGCGTACAGGATCGGCGACGTCAGCACCGACAGTCGTTTCAGAGATCATGCTTTTTTCGGAAATGAGCGGCAACGAGACATGTAACGGGACAGGGATTTGCCGATGTCCCGCTCACGCATCCGGGGATCACAAAACAGAAGGCAGGGTCAGTAGGCGTATTTCGAGACGGCGGCCTCATCCCATTCGATACCATTGCCCGGACGATCGGGCACGATCGCATGGCCATCGACGACTTCGAAGGGCTGGGCGATGATGGGATTGCCCCAGTCACGGTACTCGAGCCAGTCGGCCGATTCGGACGCGCGCAACAAATGGGCCGATACTTCCGGATACAAGTGGCTGGACAACGGTAAACCTGCTGCGCCCGCGATGGCCGCTGCACGCATCCAGCCGGTCACGCCACCAATGCGCATCAGGTCCGGCATGTACAGATCGGCGGCTTTCGCCTGCACCGCATCGTAGAACGAGCGCGGGCCGTAAATGTTTTCGCCGATGGATATCGGCGTCTTCAGTTCGGCTGCCAATTGCGCGCTTTGTGCATAGTTGTCGAACACGACCGGCTCTTCGAACCAGTACAAGCCCTGGTCATCCAGCGCATGCATGCGCCAGATGGCCTCTTGTATCGTCTGCCCCTGGTTGAAGTCGCACATCAGCTGTATGTCATTGCCGATCGCGCCGCGAACCAGTTCCAGTGCCTTCAGGTCATCGGCAATCTTCGCGCGACCGAGGCGGATCTTGATCGCGCTGAAGTTGCCCTCGGCGACGAGTTCCTCCGCTTCTTTCGCGAGCTTATCGAGCGGCAGCAGCCACAGGCCGTTGGTGTTGTAGGTGCGGATCTTGCCGACCGTTCCACCAAGCATCTCGGCCAGTGGCAGGCCCGCAGCCTTCGACAGCGCATCCCAGATCGCCATGTCAAGGCCGGCGGCCGCGATCATGCTGACGCCCTGCCGGCCCAGCAGGTGCAGAGAGCCAATCACATCGCGGAACATGTCCAGCGGCGCCAGTTGGCGACCCTTGAATTTCTCGGCCATGTCCTCGATCGCGGGGCCGATGTAGCGAATCGCATTCTTCAGGTAGGGTTCGAGATAGGCGCGGCCGACGATGCCTTCCTTCGTCCTTACGTCGATCAGGATGAACGGCCACTCCGGATAGGTGCCGACTTTCGCGACGATGGGACGGCGCATCGGGATCGACACCGCACGTATCGTGACGCTGTCGAAGGTGAGTTTTTCCATCGCTTTCATAGCCACAGACCTTTGCTTCTGCAAAGCTCACAGGGTACAGGAAGCGCGATGAATATTGCTTCGGATACGGAAAAGCGGGTGTTTGCCGGTGACGCGGAAGACAGAAGTCCGCCAGCGGCGAGGCGCCTGAATCTGACAGGAAGGACTTACCTGACCGGCAGGCTGAACTGCAGCATCGCGCCATTCAGGCCGAGGAAGTTAAGCTGCACCGTGTATTTATTCTCGAATTCCCAGCCAATGGCGGGAATGATGGCGGGCGAGAAGCCGTTGTGGTTGAACGGCACTTTGTTTTCATAAGGCTTGCGGTAGCCATACAGCAGACCGGCGGTCCATTTCACATACAACTGCGACTGACCGAGCAGATCGCGATAGGTCTGACCCCACGGATACAGGTAGACCGAGGGCTGACCAAAGGAATTGCTGAAGAAAGCAGCGCCGGCCAGCGACTGGTCCGCGCGCTCGCGCTCTACACCCACCAGCCACACATGCTTGTGCTCATTGCTGGGATGAAAATGCTGCGCATACGGCGACACCAGAAAGCTGTACTGGTCACCCTCTTTTTTGCTCAGGTTGAATCCGTCACCCCAGTCATACGCGAAGGCCGACGATGCTGCCACCAGGCCCATCATGGCGAGCGCGGCACGCAAAATCGAACGTGAGCTAAAGAACTTCAACATGGGAGCCCTGAGGAAGACGGTGCGAAAACAGAAACTATGGGTGGGAATTCGAACGCGCCGAACAGTAACATTTATTAATAGTAACTTCAACTAAAATGCCGGCAATGACCCAGTAACTGAATGAAAATGGCGAGTCGCGAGATTCTCCTGCCCCTGACTTCATGACTGCCCTCTCTCCCGCCTCTTCGCTGTTCCAGATTTCTCCGCGCCAGCAGTTCACTACCGTGCTGGCGGTGACCACCGTCCTCAAACTATGGCTGGCCATCGCCATCCCGTTCATCGGCGATGAAGCCTACTTCTATCAATGGGGCAGGCATGTCGACTGGGGCGGTTTCTATGACCATCCACCCATGGTGGGCTGGTGGCTGTGGGGCTTGCAGCAACTGTCATCGCATCCGCTGGTGCTGCGTCTGCCCGCGATAGCGCTGTGGATAGCGATCACCTTCGGCATGATGGACTTGCTGCCGCGATTGCAGGTGCGGTCTGACCAGATCACGAGCGAACGGCGCTGGCTGCTCGGCAGCCTGTTCCTTCTGCTGCCCTTCAGCTGGGGCCTGAACCTGATCACGACGGATACACCGCTGATCTTCTTCCTGTTCTTTTCCGGCTATGCCTTCCTGCGCGCGGAACTGGCCGACGAACAGCCAGGCCACTATCGCTGGTATGCAGCGGCCGGCGTACTGCTGGGCCTGGCGCTGCTGTCGAAATACTTCGCTGGCTTGCTGGCGATTGCGTATGCGTTCTACCTGCTGCCGCGCCGTGGCGGCCTGCCGCGCCTGCTGGTGGTCGCGCTGTGCGCCCTGCCCTTCATGCTGCTGAACCTGGCATGGAATGCTACGCACTGCTGGAACAACATCCTTTTCAACCTGATGAACCGTAATCAGGGTTCGCACTTCTCGCTGGCGACGGTGGCGATCTATCTGGTGATGATGGTGTATCTCGTCACGCCCTGGACCGGCTGGCAATTGCTGAAGACGCGCGGCTGGCGCTCGCAGTGGAAGCTGGTCGTGCTGTTCGCGGTGCCGTTCGCGCTGTTCCTGCTGCTGTCGTTCTGGAAGAACATCGGTTTGCACTGGGTGCTGGCCTTCCTGCCCTTCGTCTACCTGTTGGCCGGCTTGCAGCTCAGCGACGAGCAACTGCAGCGTAGCCAACGCTGGGTGCTGTGGCTGGGGCTGCCACACCTGCTGGCACTGGCGGCGATCGCGCACTGGCCGACCGATGGCTTTGGTCACGGACGGCTACGGGCCGAGATGGTGATCCATCGCGAAGCGCCGGCACTGGTCGCCACGCTGGAAAAAGACTTGCCCGCCGATGGCGTATTGATGACGAATTCGTACAGCTCCGCATCATTGCTCGCGTACCACGCGCAACATTACCTGCCGGTGTACGGCATGGGCAGCTTCCACGCGCGCTTCGATGACAACCTGACCAACTTCCGCGATCTCGACGGCAAGGCCATCCGTGTGTTCAGCACACGACCCATCGATGCCGGCACGATGACGCCTTACTTCGACCGGGTGGATGTTCGCGCACTGGCTTTCGATGGCGCGACCTATTACGTCGCTGACGGTATCGGTTTCCGTTTCCAGCCGTATTTCGATACGGTGATCAAGGCGATCGCGGCAACCTACTACCGCGTGCCCTCATGGCTGCCGCTCAGGGGCTGCCAGTTCCTCGAGCAGTATGCGCTGATGCCTGCGAACAGATAAGCGCATTGAGCTGTGAAATACGGCTACTTGAATGAATATTTCTTGTGGCCGAGGTAGCTGGTGAACACCGGCACCATGATGCCCACCGCATGCGCGAGCTCAGGCACATGGCGAGTCAGGCCTGCCAGCGGCAGCAGGTAGTACAGCGCCATGCTGATACCCCAGGTCTGCAATACCGCGACCAGATTCACCAATGCAAAGATGGCTGCACTTTTCTGAACCGACTGACTGCCATCGCGAAATACAAAGGTGCGCGCCAGCAGGAAGGCGGTGACCATGCCGGTCAGGTAGGCGAACACCACGGAGGTCGAGAAATCCAGCCAGCGGTTGTACAGGATGCGCGAGCCGAAATTGACGCAGGCCGCGAGGCCGCCCGTCACCAGGAAGATGGCGAACTGGCGCGACATGAAATGCCTGATCATGACTGCGCTCCGTGCACGGGCGCCGCTGCAGCATCTTTCGCCATCTTGCGGCCGAAGCCTATGCTCTCCGAGATGCCGCGATCTTCCGGGTAGTAGTACGAGGTATCGGCCACCCACAGACCCTGTACCGGCAACGCGACCGGCGGCAAGCGGTCCAGATAGCCGGGCTCGCAGATGGGTTGCGCATGGCGGTAGCGACTGGCACGTACATCGATGAAGTCGTCATCGGTCAGCGCCGGATTGATGGTTTGCAGGTAGCGCTTTACCTTGCTGATGAACACCGCGTCGGACTCGGCGAATTTCGGATGCTCGCCCGGCATGTAGAACGGGACATAGACGATGGCATTATCCAGCGGTCGCAGGTTCGAATACTCGACCAGACCGGGAATGTCCATGTCGGGATCGTTCACGTTCAGCCAGAAATTGGGGGACAGCGGTTTTTTCAGCTTCGCGATCACGCACACCACGGCGATGTTGTGGATGGACGTGAACTTCTGTATCACCGCGGACGGCAAATCCGGCATCACGCGCGGCACATAGGGTAGCGGTATCGTGCTGATCACCTTGTCGAACGTATCGACACCTTCAGCGGTCTGCACGCCGGTCACGCGGCCGGACTCGATCAGCACGCGCTGTACCGGTGTCTTCAGCCGGAAGTGGCCACCATGTTTTTCGACATCGGCCTTCAGTGCCTCGAGTAGCGTCGACGAACCACCCTCCAGATAGCCGAGCTTCTCGCGGAACAGGTCATAGCGGGAGCGGCCGATGCGACGGATACGGCTCCAGATCCATGCAGCCGACAGATTGCTCGAGTAATCGTAGAACTTGTAGTCGAACAGCCGGCGCCACAGCACTTCCCAGGCCTCGTTACCGACCCAGCGCTTGATCCAGCCTGTGGCCTCGACATGGTCGAGCGGCTTCCAGTCATTGCGCTTCGTGCTCAGGAACGCGTGCAGGCCGTAGCGGAACTTCGCGACCAGGCCCAGCCCCTTGAAACCCAGCAGTGCGAACGGATTGCCCCAGGGCTGCATGCGCTTCTGGTACCAGTAACCCATCTTCGTCTCAACCCAGTGCATTTTTTGGGCGATGCCCAGTTCTTCGAGTACCTGCAGGAAGGCGGCATCCGACGTGCAGTGAAAGTGGTAATAGCGCTCGATCTGCAGCCCGTTGAAATCGAAGCAGGCTGTCATGCCACCGACGCGATCGTCGGCCTCGTAGACCACCGGCTGGTGTCCGTCGCGCGCCAGCTGATAGGCGACGGCCAGTCCCATAGGACCGGCGCCGAGCACGGCGATGCGCTGACTTTCTTTGTTGGTATTCGCTGCAGTACTCATGTACTTGATTGGGAAGAGAAGGTCAGAATTCCAGCACGACCCGGCTGTACTGCGGATGGCGGAAGGTCTCGGTGATGGCCTCGGCAAACGGCGTGCAGCGCACGCCGAAGATACCGGGCCAGTCGATCACTTCGAATTCGTCTTTGGCGACCAGCGCCGCCAGCTGCTGCGTGGTGAACGGCGGGTTGCGGTCGAACAGCCCCCACAGCCACAGCAGCGCATAAAACAGGCTGTACGGTATCTTCAGGATCAGTGCCGAGGCGCCGGTCGCGCGCTTGATCTCGCGGATGATGTCGATGTAATCGACTTTTTCATGCCCGGAGATGTTGAAGATGCCGTCCGGGATGCGGCGCTCGATGCAGCTGATGATGATGTTGCAGAAGTCGCCCACATACAGAGGCTGGCGCATGTAGCGGCCATTGCCCGGCACAGGGAATACCGGCAGCCTCTGCATGAAGCGCGACAGCCATCCCAAGTGCTTGCGGTCGAACCAGCCGAACATCAGGGTCGGGCGTAGTACCGGACAGCGTATGCCACTGTCCAGCACCAGTTGTTCCTGCACCTTCTTCGAGTTCGTATAAAAATCATCGGCCACTGATTCAACCACCGATGAACTGATATGGACAAGGTACTCGACCTTGCCTTCACGGATCGCGTTGAGGATGTTCAGCGTGGACGTGACATTGTTGCGCTCGAAGTCTTCATACACCGGCCCACCGATCTGCGCCTGCAGCATCACCACCGCACCAGCGTCGCTGAAATGGCGCGACCAGTCACCGGGCTCGGCGAGATCGGCATACTCGGCGACGATGTCCGGGTGCATGCGGCGCAGCACCTCGAGGTTGGCACGATGCTTGTCCAGCACCACGAGGTTACGATAACCGCGTTCTTTCAGCCGCGCGACCAGGTTCTGGCCGACCAGCCCGGCGCCACCGGGGAGGATGATCTTCTGCTCTTTCATCAGCCTGTCTTTGAAATGTCCGTTCAGATGTCCAGCTTATTGAAGATGAAGCGCGGCAGGTGTCGGATGATCATCATGATCAGCCACCATTTGGCCGGCGTGTAAATCACCGGTTTGCCAGCGGCGATACCATCGACGATGTTCTGCGCCACCTGCTCGACCGGCGCCAGGCTGTCGGGCGGCATATGCGCCGTCATCGGCGTCATCGTCGGCCCCGGCTTGATCAGCACGGGCTTCAATGCCGAACCGGCGAAGCGATGCTGCATGCCCTGCAGGTAGCGGTCGACCATGCTCTTCGCAGCGCCATACACGTAATTCTTCTTGCGGCCGCGGTCGCCTGACACCGAGCCGATCACGGCAATCGTGCCACCGGAGCCTGCCATTTGCATCGCGAAGGCTTCGGCGAACAGCACCGGCGACACGCCATTGAGCTGCAGCGAATCGGAGGCGGCGGCAAGGTCGCTCTCGCAATCCGGCTGCGGCCGCAGCCTGCCATGCGCGACCAGCACGATATCGATTTTCGCGGCCGCCTGCAGCTTCGCGGCCAGCGCCGTAATCGCGGCCGGATCATGGAAGTCGGCCTGAAGGACTTCGGCGCTGCTGCCGGGGCTGCGTACTTTCAGGTCATCGGCCACCCGCTGCACGCGCGCGCTGTCGCGGCCGACCAGCACGAAATCGGCCGGCTGCTTCGCCCACAGGCGGGCGCAATGCTCGGCAATATGAGAGCTGGCGCCGATGATGACGATGCGTTGCCGGGTCATGGCTGGGTTCCGATCATGGTCAGTACAAACAATGCTTGAAAGTGTATGTCAGCCATCGACAAGGTTCGATGGCATCATTGGCCCATCAGCCGCCGCGACATCGCCGAACTGATGCCCGGGTCACGATGCGGCAGGAATTCTGCCAGCCTTGGATAGCCAGCCTCGAACAGTTCGCGCGGCATACGTGCATCCTTGGCCGGATACAGCCGACCGCCGGCTTCGCGGACGATGGCATCCAGCGATGCAAACAGCTTGAGCGTACGCTCGCCCTCGTTCGGGAAATCCAGCGCCAGCGTCACGCCCGGCATCGCAAAGCTCAGCATGCCAACCGATGCGCGATTGCCAAAGGTCTTCAGCACCGCAAGGAAGGAACCCATGCCGGCCGCCGCGATCGCATCCAGCAGCGCGCGCGCACCATCGCGCCCGCTTACGAACGGAAGCACGCACTGGTACTGATAGAAACCGCGCGGGCCGTAGATGCGGTTCCAGTCCCTCAGCGCATCCAGCGGATGATGGAAGCTTTCATAATGCTGCACGCTGGTCGCACGCCGGCCCTTGCTCGCGTAGTACAGCGCATTGAAAGGCCGCAGCGACAGCCGGTTCACCAGCGATAGCGGCGGCACCAGCGGCACGCGGCGCTCGGCGCGTGGCGGCGGCAAGTCCAGATCAAGGTCTGCAGGATGGGCGCGCATGAAGATGCCGCGCCCCTCGCGATGCAGGCAATCGATCCATGACACCGTGTGTTCCCAGCCTGCTTCCGAAGCCTCGGCGAGGTCGAAGAATTCATGCAAGTCGCGATAAGGCAGCGTCTCCACCGTCAGCCACGGGCCGGGCACACGCTTGAGCTGTAATTCCGCATCGATGATCACGCCGGTCAGTCCAAGCCCGCCAACAGTCGCCGCGAACAGCGGCTGGCCGGGCAGGCATTCATGCACGCTGCCATCGGTGCGCGCCAGCGTGAAGCGGCGCAGATGGTCGCCGAAGCAGCCAGCCACATGATGGTTCTTGCCGTGCACGTCGTTGGCGATCGCGCCGCCAACCGTGACGAATTGCGTTCCGGGCACGACAGGCAGCGACCAGCCACGTGGCACGCACAGCCGCTGTATGTCGCGCAGGCTGACGCCGGCCTCGCAACGCAGGATGCCGGTCGTGTCATCGAAAGCGAGGTAATGATCGAGTGACGCGGTCTGCCACAGCAGGCCGCCCGGGTTCAGGCAGACATCGCCATAGCTGCGGCCCAGCCCGTAGGCCAGTCCGGGACGGGCCGCCGATGCCATGGCCAGCTGCGCCGGCACCTGCGCGCGATCGGACAAGCTTAGTGTTTCATGCTGCGGGGCTTCAAGCCGGCCCCACGACCGCACCGCTACCACACCCAGCCTCGCGAGCCTATCGCCAGCACCAGCAGGAAGGCGGCGCCGGCAAGCAGGCTGGCCTTGTCACGCACGGCGAACAACAGCGGATCATCATGCATCTGGCCGCGATGCGCCTTCAACCAGACCCAGCTGATCCAGAACAGCATCACCGGCACCGCACACCACATGAACTCCGGTGAACGATACAGCTTCAGCACCTGATCGCTGTTCAGGTACAGCGCCAGCACCAGCACCGATGCATAGCCGGAAGTCACGCCCAGGTTCTGCACCAGCGATGCATCCGAGGTCAGGTAGCCGCGACCATGCGCACGCGCGCTGCCGGCCTGCGCCTGCACGTCGAGCTCCGCGTAGCGCTTGACGAAGGCCAGCGACAGGAACAGGAAGACGGCGAAGGCCAGCAGCCAGAATGACAGCGGAATGCCGGCCGCCTCGGCACCGGCGATGATGCGCAGCGTGTACAACATGGCCAGCACCAGGCAGTCGACGATGACCAGCCGCTTCAGGCCCCACGAGTAAGCGCAGGTCAACACGAAATAGCATGCCAGCCAGGCGGTAAAGCCATCGCCGACCCGGGTCGCGAGTCCAAAGGCGAGCAGCAGCAATACCGGCGCCATCAACACGCCTTTCAGCACCGACGCACGGCCTGAGGCGAAGGGCCGCGCATGCTTGCGCGGATGGCGGCGGTCGCTGTCGAGATCGAACAGGTCGTTGGCGATGTAGACCGCCGACGCGCACAGGCTGAACGAAAGGAAGGCGACCAGCATGGTCAGCACAAACGTGGCATCGGGCAAGATGTGCGCGGCCAGCGGCGCGATCAGCAGCAACAGGTTCTTGAGCCACTGGTGCATGCGCAGCATGCGTGGCAAGCCTGCGCCGGCCGGAGCATCGAACACGCGCTCGACCTCGGACTGCGAACGCGCGGCGCGTTCGACGGCAGCACTCGCATTGACGACGATCGCGCGGTGCGCGCGCTCCCAGACCTGCAGGTCGGGACGGGCATTGCCCGCGTAATCGAAACCACCGGCACCAAAGCGCGCTTCGAGCGCATCGGCCTTGCGATGGCTGCTGAGATTGTTCACACCATCACTGGCCATCACCTCATCGAAAATACCGAGGTGATCGGCGACGGCCGTCGCGACGCTGCGATCGGCGGCGGTGCACAGCACCAGCTTGCGGCCCTGTGCATGCTCGGCCTTCAGCCACTCCAGCAGCGACTGGTTATACGGAAGAGAGGCGGCGTCAAAAGCGGTCAGCCCGGCCAGCTTTTGCTTCAGATAGGCCTTGCCCTGCATGAGCCACAGCGGCATCTGCAAGGACGCCAGCGGATGCTCGCGCAGGGCGCGCAGCGCCGACTCATGCAGCGTGTCCGTCAGGACCAGCGTGCCGTCGAGATCGACTGCGAGCGGAATGGAGGTCAAAGGCCTGTCCTTGTCAGCGAGGGTGGGCGGGAGCTTGCGCGCGCGTATTGTAATTCAGGGCGCGTTGAGCGCCGTGGACGCTGGTCTGGTGGTAGAAAACGACAAGGCCGCCGTCCTTACGGAGCGGCGGCCCTGTCAATAAGGCCTCAGGCGCAGGCAGCGCAGCCCGATGCGGGTATGGGCATCAGCGCTGCACCGCGTCGACCACGGCCAGCGCGGCCATGTTGACGATGCGGCGCACAGTCGCCGACGGCGTCAGGATATGCACCGGCCGTGCGCAACCCAGCAACACCGGTCCGATCGCGACACCGGCACCAGCCGTGACCTTCAGCAGGTTGTAGGCGATGTTGGCCGAATCGATGTTGGGCAGCACCAGCAGGTTGGCGTCGCCTTTGAGCAGCGTATCCGGCATCGCCTTCTTCAAGGCTGCGCCGTCGAGGGCGATGTCGCCATGCATCTCGCCGTCGACTTCCAGACCGGGCGCACGCTCGCGGATGATGGCCAGCGCCTCGCGCATCTTGACCGCCGACTCGCTGTTGCTGGTGCCGAAGTTCGAATGCGACAACAGCGCCGCTCTCGGATGCAGGCCGAAGCGCTTCATTTCCTCGGCGGCCATGATGGTGATCTCGGCGATCTGCTCGGCGCTCGGGTTTTCGTTCACGTGCGTATCGACCAGCACCACCTGACGGTCCTGCAGCACCAGCGCATTCATGGCCGCATAGGTGTTGACGCCCGGTCGCTTGCCCAGCACCTGATCGATGTAATGCAGGTGCAGGTCGGTCTGGCCGAAGGTGCCGCAGATCATGCCATCGGCGTCGCCCATGTGGATCGCCATCGCGCCGATCAGCGTGTGGCGGCGGCGCATTTCCAGCTTGGCCCATTGCTCTGACACGCCCTTGCGACGGGTCATCGCCAGGTAGGTCTCCCAGTACGAGCGATAGCGCTCGTCGCGTTCCGGGTTGATGATGTCGAAATCGATCTCCGGGCGCAGGCGCAGGCCGTAACGCTGTATGCGCTGCTCGAGCACTGCCGGGCGGCCGATCAGGGTCGGCTTGGCCAGGCCCTCGTCGATCACGACCTGCACCGCGCGCAGCACGCGCTCTTCTTCGCCTTCGGCAAAGACGATGCGCTTCTTCGCAGCCGGTGCCTTTTTCGCGATCGCGAACACCGGCTTCATGAAGCTGCCGCTGTGATACACGAACTGCTGCAGGCGGTCGGTGTACGCGACCATGTCCTGGATGGGGCGCAGCGCGACGCCGGATTCCTGCGCGGCCTTGGCCACGGCCGGCGCGATCTTGACGATCAGGCGCGGGTCGAAGGGCTTGGGGATCAGGTAGTCGGGGCCGAACACCAGGTCCTGGCCGGCGTAGGCGGCGGCGACCTCGTCGCTGATCTCGCTCTTGGCCAGGTCGGCGATCTGGCGCACGCAGGCCAGCTTCATGGCCTCGGTGATCCTGGTGGCGCCGCAGTCGAGCGCACCACGGAAG